>CAZXGB010000020.1:0-26885 GCA_964640005.1 uncultured Actinomycetes bacterium
CGGGCCAGTACACCGTCGAGGACCTTCTGGGTATCTACCTCGCCGCCATCTAGTGCTTGCGCCGCCTGAGCGCGCCGCCGTACAGGCCGGCTCTCAGCGGCAGGACGCGCCGGGCGTTGCTGCCGTACGGCGTGCCGGCGTATGACGCTCGCACGACGAACAGCCCCGCGAAGGCGACAGAGCGGAAATGCGCCGCCCGCTGGAAACCGGACTGCGGGAGCGCCTTCTCCCCTGGGATAGCCACGCTTCCGATCCATACGCGCCGCAAGCCGGTTTGCCGAGCGCCCTCCGATATCCCGGCCACGAGGGAGCGAAATATGCCCTTGCGCCGGTGTGATTCCAGCGTGACGCAGTTCCAGATGTAGGCCTCTCCCTTTTGCGGCCGGATTTCGAGCTGGAGCTCGCCGATCCATTCGGGACCGGTCGAGAGCCATCCGTAGCCGGCAACCGCGCCTTCGAGAAGGACGGCGTAGCAGCGGCAGCCCCGGGCAAATCGCGGACCTACCAGCTCCGCCTCCCGAGCCATCGCCGCCTCGATCAGGGCCGCCCTGTCCCGGTGGATCTCCTCGACAGGGAAAGGCGGCGGACCGGCCGGCGCCGTGCCCAGGTCCGCCGCCCAGATGGTGCTTCGGATCTAGATCGAGAAGTGTAGGTGCCGCACCTTCTCGATCACTTCGGGGTCGCCGCTCGCCGAGCCGCCCGGGAAGCGGCCGAAGAAGGTCAGGACCAGGTCGGCGGCGCTCTCGAACTTGAACTGCGCCGCGCAGCCCTCGAAGCTGCCGGTCTCCGGCTCCGGGGTCCACTTTCCGTCCTTCACGGTGATCCGCCATTTGCCGCCCCACGGCCCGGCGACCTCGATGCCGTACTGGAAGTCCTGGCCTTCGGCCTGCTTCTGGTCGACCTGGTACTGCCAGAAGATGAAGGCGAACGGAAGGATGCAGCCGGCCGTCGCCTCGTCGATGGTGGCGAGCTTGTGGCCCAGCCCGTATTCGATATCGTAGGGATGCACGCCGTAGTCCATGATCTGGAAGGTCGCGTAGAACCCCGCCGGCACCGGGCCGGAGTAGGGGTGCGAGACGATCAGCCCGCCCTCCCACTGCTGTGGCGTGAGCTCGTCGAGCATCTTGTCGAACTTCATGGCATGCCGCTTGAAACGCTCGAGCGCCTCTTCGCGGGACAGCTTGCGGAAGTCCTTGGCGTGGTCGTCCAGCGTGGTCGCCATGACCTGCAGGCCGAGCGGCGCGGTCGGCGTGCCGTTCGAGGTGGCCGCCTCCCAGTTCTTGAAGTAACCCTCCAGCACGTCGATCATGTGACCGACGAGGTCGCGCGTCTCCCACTCGGTGCAGCGCGTCTGCACGGTCCAGTTGTTGGGGTCGGAGACGAGCCGGATGAAGTTCTCGCGGTCCCGACGCATGACCGCCATGACGGTGTCCTTGGCCTCACCCGACATCGGGTTGACCGGCGCGATGACGGCAGTGCTCATTGAGACGCCCCTCCTTTCACGTCAGTTCTCATGACCACTTGCGGGGGCACGCTGGTGGGCGCCGGTCGTCGCGGTGGTCGGCACGACGATCGGCGGCAGGATGTGGTCCAGCTCCTCCCTCTTGACCTGGAACCAGGGCGGCAGGCTGAGCGAGGTGCCGAGCTTTTCCGGGCTCTCGTCCACCGTGAAGCCTGGGCCGTCCGTGGCGATCTCGAACAGAACGCCGCCCGGCTCGCGGTAGTAGATCGACTTGAAGTACCAGCGGTCGATCACAGGCGTCACGTTGCGGCCGGCCTCGACCAGCAGCTCGCGCCACGCCGCCTGCGCCGCGGCATCCGGGGTGCGCCACGCGACGTGATGCACGGTACCGATCGACTCCTCTCCGACCGGCCCCTCCGGAGCCTCCACCACGTCCACGATGGCGTGCGGCCCGCCGGCCTCGGTCTCTAAGCGCGTGCGGCTGCCCTCGGCCGCCTTCTCGCGAAAGCCCATGGGGCCGGTCAGCAGGTCGAACGTGGCCGTGCCTTCGGCGACCGTCAGCGTGACGGAATGGAAGCCGCGGATCGCGTGCTCGCGATCGACCGCCGCTTCGCGCCACGGCACCCAGCGGTCGTCGAGGGATTCGGCCACGAGCTCGAGCTCGATCCCGTCGGCGTCCTGCAGTGAGATCAGGTCGGCGCCCCGACGATCCCCGCGCGTGTGCGCGACGCCCTGCTCACGCAGCCTGTCGCTCCAGAAGTCGAGTGAGCCGCGCGGGACCTGGAAGGCGACCGTCGTGACCTGGCCGCTGCCGGCGCGCCGGCTGGGCCAGGTGGGCCACCCGAAGAACGTCATCGCCGTGCCCGGCGTGCCGAGCTCGTCGCCGAAATAGATGTGGTAGGTGTCCGGAAGGTCCTGGTTGATGCTCTTCTTGACGAAGCGGAGGCCCAGGACGCCGACGTAGAAGTCGGTGCACGCCTGCACGTCGCCGGTGATGCACGTCACGTGGTGGATGCCCGGGA
Organism: uncultured Actinomycetes bacterium; assembly: GCA_964640005.1. Classification (GTDB taxonomy): domain Bacteria; phylum Chloroflexota; class Dormibacteria; order Dormibacterales; family Dormibacteraceae; genus CAZHAC01. The sequence continues at coordinate 2,485 of CAZXGB010000020.1, forward strand.
TGCTGGCGGCCATGACTCCTCCGGTCAGGTTGATGCGCCCGCTTTCATGTTAGACAGGCCCGGTCCCAGCGTCACCCAGCGGTTTCGTCGCCCGCCTCGGCCTCAACGCGCGCCCAGATCTCGGCCGCGGTCGGGCTCTCCATCTCCTCCTGGACGTGGGCGACCAGCCCGATCGCGCGGGCCATCACCGCGATGCCGCGGCAGACCCGCCACGACAGGCCCATCTCGCTCGCGATCGCGCCGATGGCGCCGGTCGCGTTGACCGGCAGCGGGCGGCCGAAGACGGCGGTCGCCTCCTGAGCGATGAGCTCCATCAGCTTCACATGCCTCCCGCTGAACCCGTTCTGGCCGGCCAGCTCGAACAGCCGGACCGTGCGGGGATCGACCGGCTTGTGGACCGGATGCCCGAGGCCGGGGATGATCCTCTTCTCCGCGCGGTGACGGGCCACGATATCGCGGGCGACCGAGCCGGGGTCCCCGGTCGTGGGGGCCTCCTGCAGGATGCGCGCGGCCTGCTCGATCGAGCCACCGAAGCGGTCGCCCATCCCCAGCAACCCCGCCGCGACGGCGCCCTGGAGCGATTCCGGCGCGCCGAGGTAGGTCAGGCGGGCCGCGATCGCGCTCGGGGTCATGCCGTGCTCGACGAGCGTGACGGCCAGCGCGTTGAACATGACCGACTCCCGGGGCGAAGGCAGGCGGCCGGTGAGCTCGAGGAACGCGACGTCGCCGAGCGAGGCCTTGCCCAGGAGCTCGGAGGAGAGGTCGTGCCCGCGGACGAAGACGTGGTCGGCCGTGCTGCGGCCCAGCCGCGAGCGCAACCGCCTCTTCACTCGGGCCCGCCTCCCCGCCGGCCGGGGCTGGCCGATGTCAGCGGCTCACCGAGAGGCGGGTCTTGTAACCCGCCCCGCCGAACTCCGCCTCCGGCACCAGGGTGACCCGCGCCCGGAACATCAGCCTGGAGTGGATCGCCTCCTCGATGGCGGCCGTCAGCTCGGCGTCGGACTGGTGGCGCTCGGCCACCTCGACCTCGACCGGCACCGGCGGATCGACGGTCGTCGAGCCGCCCTCGCGGACCACCCGGGCGCGCCCGGTCACGCGGGGACGGAAGTCGCCCACGACCGACAGGATGGCGGTCGGGTACACGTTCACGCCGCGCACGATGAACATATCGTCTCTCCGCCCTAGGACGCGCATCCGGAACGTCGTCCGCTCGCACGCGCAGGTGGTGCCCTCGATGCGGACGATGTCCCCGCCCCGGAACCGGACCACGGGCATCGCCTCGCGGGTCAGCGTCGTGTAGACGAGCTCGCCCACGGCGCCCGTCTCGATCTCCATCGGCTCGCCCGATTCGGGGTCTACCAGCTCCGGCCACACGTGGCCCGAGCCGCAGAAGTGCATACCCTCCTGGTTGGGACACTCGCCGAACAGCGACGGCGCGATGTCGCCGATGCCCATCACCTCGGTCACGGTCACGCCGAGCACGCGCTGGACGTGGTCGCGGATCGCCGGGATCCCGCCGCCCGGCTCTCCGCCGGTCACGACGTGCGTGAGCGGGATGGCGCTCGGCTCCGCCTCCTCCTTCTCGAGCCGGTTGGCGAGGTACTGGGCGAACGACGCGGTCGCGAGCAGCGTGTCGGCCAGGCCGGCGCGAAGGCCGAAGATGACGCGCTCGGTGTCGCCGGGCGCGACCGGGACCGACCTCGAGCCGATCCGCAGCAGGACGAAGTGCGTGTGGCCGGCGACGAATGGCCCCGCGCCGAACGTGGTCAGCACCGAGCTGTGCTCGTGGATCCCCGTCGCGTAATAGGAGCGGGTGCCCATGAGCGTCCACATCTCCATGTCGCCACGGGTCAGGGCGAGCACGCTCGGCGAGCCGGTCGTGCCGCTGGTCTGATACACCCGCTTGACCTGCTCCGGCGAGACGCACAGGTTGCTGCCGAAGGGCGGCGCCTCGTCCAGCGCCTGCTTCAGCTCCTGCTTGGTCGTGAAGGGAAGCTGGGCCAGGTCGGCGAGGCTCACGAAGGAGGTGCCCGCCCCGGCCTCGCGGAACTTGGCGGCATAGAAGGGCGACGCCTCGCGGATGCGCCGGAACTGCCGCTCCCAGGCCCCGACCGAGAGGCGGCGGACCTCCTCCCACGGCGCGGCCTCGACCTCGCGCTCCCAGATCCAGTCGCGCTCGCACGTGTCGTACTTGAGGCGATTTCCCATGGCTCGAGTGTCAGATTAACCTTGCGGGGTGGCGACGCTCCTGACCACCACGGTCGTGGGCAGCTATCCGCAGCCCGACTGGCTCGTCGACCGCGCGATGCTCGGCGCGCGGCTGCCTCCGCGGACCCGCGCGCAAGAGATCTGGCGCGTGGCGCCCGAGCACCTCGAGCAGGCGCAGGACGACGCCACGGCGCTTGCGATTCGCGAGCTCGAGCGGGCCGGGATCGACATCGTCACCGACGGAGAGATCCGCCGCGAGAGCTACTCCAACCGCTTCGCCACCGCGCTCGAGGGAATGGACCTCGACCACCCGGGCACGGCGCTGGACCGCACCGGCCATCCCAACCCAGTGCCTCGCGTCGTCGGACCGATCCGCAGGGTGCGGCCGGTCGAGGTGCGCGACGTCCAGTTCCTGCGCTCCCACACCGACCACCCGATCAAGGCCACGCTTCCGGGTCCGTTCACGATGTCGCAGCAGGCCCAGGACGACCACTACCGCGACGAGGAGGCGCTCGCCATGGCCCTCGCCGCGGCGGTCAACGAGGAGATCCGCGACCTTTTCGCCGCCGGCGCCGACGTCGTCCAGATCGACGAGCCGTACCTCCAGGCCCGGGCGGAGAAGGCGGAGCGCTTCGCGCTCAAGGCCATCAACCGCGCCCTCGAGGGCATCACCGGCACGACCGCGCTTCACACCTGCTTCGGTTACGCCCACATCGTGCACAACCGCCCGGCCGGCTACCCCTTCCTGGAGCCGCTCGCGGACACGCCGGTCAGGCAGATCTCCATCGAGTCGGCGCAGCAGAACGTAGATCTCGGCGTGCTTCGGTCCCTGGGCGGCAAGACGCTGCTGGTCGGGATGCTCGACCTCTCGGACGAGAGCCCCGTCGAGGACGTGGACACCGTGGCCGCGCGGATCAGGAGCGCTCTCCGATTCGTGGACGCCGAGCGGCTCATCGTGGCCCCCGACTGCGGCATGAAGTACCTGCCGCGAGACAAGGCGTTCGGAAAGCTGCGGGCGATGGTCGAGGCCGCCCGGCGGGTGAGGGCGGAGCTGAGCTAGCCCCGCCCTCCCGGTTCTCCTACTGCATCCAGCCCTTGCACGGCGGCGAGCCGAGGTAGTGCTTCGAGCCGTACTTGAAGTCCGGCGCGCGATCCGCCGACCCCGTGTAGTACACGCCCGTCCCGCCCGCGGTGAACGAGCCGTGCGTGTCGGCCCAGGTGCTGGTCAGGGCCGCACCATCCGGCGGGTTGCCGATCGCCGTGCGCGGCAGGTGGAACACGAACGTTCCGTCCGGCCCGGGATGGAACTCGCCCGCCAGCGTGCCGAGGCTGGTGAAGGAGCCGTTCCACGTCCCGTAGCTGTACGAGGCGACCGCCGCCGGGCCGGTTCCGTTGGTCGTCGCCTGCACGTACCACCACGTCGACCCGGTCGCCGTGCCGTACTGGAAGTAGACCGTCCAGAAGCCGGAGACCAGGTTGGGGACCGCGGCGGTCGGTGGCGCCTCCAGGTCCTTCATCTGCAGCTTGATGTCGACCGTGCTCCCTCCGGACTTGAGCGGCGTGGAGGCGAAGGTGACGTTGGCGACGTCGAGCATGTCCATGTTCTGGCCGGATCCTCCCGGATAGTTGTCAGGCGCGTCGCCTGTGAAATCGACGACCTGCGGACCTGGACACGCGGTGCCGGCGGGCAGGGGCGGCGGCGGTGGAGGCGCGACGCAATCGTTGACGAGCGCCGCGCCGGTCTTGGCCGAGATTCCGCCGCACTGGCGCGTGTAGTAGAGCACCGGGCTGCCGGGCGTCGAGTGGTCGTCCGCGTATGCGATCGTCGCCGCGCCGTTGGTCGGATCGACCGCGACCTGGAAGAAGTCCGCCAGCGTGCGGTCGCGGTTGCCGTTGAGGTTGCAGTTCAAGCCGTCGATGCAGATCTGGCTCTTGTGGATATCGTGGTCGCTCGCCTTCGACGTCGTCCACGTGGCGCCGCCGTCGATGGTCTGCGCCATGTACGCGTCCCAGACGTTGTTCGGGTCGTCCTGCGGGTTGGGCTGCGCTCCGGTTCCGCCGTGAGCGCCGTAGAACACGGCGTCCACGACGCCAGCCGCGCCACCGGACGGCATCGCGGCCGCCCAGGGCATGATCGCCGTGTTGTCTGTGCCGTAGTCCGCGATCTGCACCGGCGCGGCCGCCGGGTTCCAGCCCGCACCCGTGGCGTCGGACTTCGTGAAGATGTGGTTGCCGTCGGACCAGAAGGCGTAGACACGTCCGGCCGAGTCGACCGCGGTCACCGGGAAGATGCGGTTGTACCTGGCGCCCGCCGGGCCGTGATAGACCTCGTAGTTGCGCCAGCTGATGGTCGGGGTCAGGGCCGGTGGATTCGGGTCCGTGACGGTCCCGACCGCTTCATAGATACGGTTGAAGTTGCTCGTGCCGGCCGCGCCCTGGTTGGCGTTGTCCGTGGCGCTGTCCGGGGTCGCGAAGATCGAGTAGAGCGTCTCCTTTCCGCTTGGGTCGCGGCGGGACACGAGGTTGCCGAGCTCATTGCCGGCGAGCGCGCCGAGGCCCTGCCACTGCCCCTGCGGGACGTCCGTGTTGTTGATGATCGGCGCGCTCTGGATGTAGGTGAAGCCGCCGTCGGTCGAGATGCTGAGCTCGATGTCGGCGAGCGAGATGTCGTGGAAGGTCATGAAGACCGTGTTGAAGCCGGCCGAGTTGAGCCGCGGGTCCGATGCCATCCACTCCCGGTCGTCACCGACCACCTGCGTGGAGGCGGGGTTCGGCGAGAGGAACGTGTTGCCGTTGTCGCTCGACTTCCCGGTCGTGATGTTGACCAGGTTGTCGAGGCTGGAGAAGGCGAGGTCGTCGGCGGTCGGCGTCGGGAAGGAGGGCAGTGTCGCGGTCTCCCTCGGGCCGACGGCCCAGTCGCAGTCGCCACCGCCGGCGTTGTGGTCGGGCGCTCCGATATAGGTGGCGGCGGATCCCGCGTGGTTGACACGCATCGCCTTGCACTGCGCACCGGTGGGACCGATCACGAAAGTGGTACCTGCCGAGTTGGTCCGAAGGCTGGGCTCGGCGGCGCCCGAGCTGCCCGGCAGCAGCAGGTTCGGGTTGAACGTCGCCCCGGGCGGGGCTGCCGCCGGCGCCTGGACCACCGCGAGACCGGCGGCCGCGACGACCGCGGCCAGCGCGGACGGAATCGAGATTCGTCTCAACAATTTGCGGTTCATCTGCATCCCCCTCAGCCCTTCACGTTGTAGCAACAGACGCCGTCGATCTCGAGCGGCACCGTGTCCGACTGCGCCGACGCGTTGTCCTCGGCGCCTTCCTGGATGGCCGCGGCCATCGCATAGCCGCCCACCGACTCGAGGAGGGTCGACGTGGTCGGATTTCCGACGTCCGCCACGTTGACGTTGACCGTCAGCGTGCACGGGCCGGTGGACGGGCAGCTGATCGTCCCGCTCTCCGGCTTACCGGTGAACGTCGTGCCTGCCGCGCCCGGCTCCGGGTAGGTGATGACGTGGGGGAAGCACGCGGATACCGAGCACAGGTCGATCGAGTGCTCCTGGCCCGCGTAGAAGATCGGCTGGTTCAGGGCGGTGTTCTCCATCGCCGCGTAATAGATCGTGTTCCCCATCTGCCATCGCGTCAGGTACTGCAGGTTGGTCGCGCCGGGCACGGCCGCGATCGCGCTCGCCGGGTGCAGCAGGTCGGCCACCTGCATGGTCACCTTCATGGTGTGGCCGCCGTTGGTGAAGCTCACGTGGCTGGAGCGGATGTCCATCCCGGGCTGGTTGGTGCCCCCTATGACCGGGTACAGCGCGTCGCCCGCCGGGTCGCTCAGGCCCGAGACCGGCGCGTTCGACGGACCGCTGACATTGGTGCCGTACAGGCCGGGTCCCGACGACTGGCGCTCGACCGTGATCACGCCGGCGCCACAGTGGTCGGCCACCTGCACCGTGCAGGTGTTGGGCGCCTGCACGATCTTGTTCGACGTGTCGTCATAGACGATCTCGGCCGCGCCCGTCCGGTCGATGTTCACCTCGAAGAAGTCGGCCAGGTTGCGATTGCCCTGGCTCGAGATGCAGCCGGTGCCCTGCAGGCACACGTCGTCGTAGTGCATCGGGTGCGGCGTGACCCTGACGAGCGTCACGGCCGGTGCGGCACCGGTGATCGCGCCGCTCGACGCGGTCGGGAAGACGATCTGGGACATGAATACGTTCCACTGCTGGTTGTTGTGGCTGCTCGGGTCGACCTGGAGGTTCGAGCCGTACCAGACGGCGTCCGCTCGGCCCGCCCCGCCCGCCTTGATGAAGGGGAAGACGTTGGTCGCGTCGCCAGTCGCGGTCGACCCGTCGCTCACCTGAACCGGCGCCGTCCACGCCGTCCAGCCGCTCGCCGCGCTCGCCGCGCTGACGTAGACCTGTCGCTGTGCCGGGAGAGAGCTCCCGACGGCCCAAACGGCCACCAGGTTCCGGCCGGAATCCATGGACAGGACGGAGAAGAGCGTGTCCGGCGACCCGTTCGGCGTGTCGGCGATCTTGACCAGGCGGCTCAGGTTCTGTCCGCCCGCTCCGTTGTCGTCGAGGAAGTGCAGCATGCCCGTCGAGTCGGGCGTGCCGATGTTCAGGTAAAGGCCCGGGACGCCGGAGGCGGCCGTGCCGCAGGTGTGCGAGTCGCAGGCGGCCGCCTGGAACACCTTGCCGGTCACCTGGTCGATGGCGGGGTAGCCGTCGCCGCCGAAGGGCGAGTAGAGCGCCTCCGTGGCCGGCGTGACGCCGGCCGTGGCGTTCGCGTAGGTGAGCCCGTCCAGGCTCATGCTCCACTGCTCCCCGCTGTTCGGTCCGGGGCCGGTCAGGTTGTTCCAGACGAGGTACACGAGCGGAGTCTTGCCGCCGGCGGCGCGGTACGGCGACTGGTTCGGGGTGGTGGAGGAGGGGTCGTAGACCGCGAACCACTGGCGGTCGGAGCCGGGCGTGGTGCCCTGATTGCAGCCGAGGAAGTTCTCCTGGTCCGAGGCTCCCGAGTCGGTCGGGCCGGTGGTCGCCACGCGCTGGCAGGCGAGCGCCCACAGGTCGGCGAAGTACTGCTTACCGGTGTGGTCGAACGCGATGTCCGTGTCGCCGCCGCCCGGGCCGGGGGCGGGCATCGACATGATGGCCGACGGCACGACCTTCTGCGCCATCACGCGAAACGTGTGGCCGCCGTCGTCGGAGCCGAACCACGTGCTGCGCTGGGTCCCGGTGCCGGTCGGGCCGCTGTTGAAGACCCGACCCTGCGGGTCGACGGCGATATCGGGTTCGCCGTTGGTGTGGACCGGGTCCACGATCGACGGCGTCTCGAAGCCGATCGGAGTGACGGCCGCGGCCGCCGCTTGCCGGCCTGGCGCCACGACGAGGACGCCGGCCGCAAGCACGCAAAGACAGGCCAGGGCAAGTCGCGATGAACGCATTGACCACATCCCCCACAGCCGGCGAACCGGGCCGGCGTAATACGCCCGAGCTACTGGACTATGTTCATATCACCGCCCGCCGAGGGCGGCATCATCCAATTGAGGTAGCCGGCGGTCTGGCTAGCGGGGCCCGCGACCGGCGACCAGCATGAGCTCCTCGATCGCCTGGTGGGCGAGCTTGAGGGCGCGCTGGTAGGCGGCCTTGCTCGGCTGCCGGGTCCTCCCCTGACGGGCCCGGGCTTTGAGCGACGCGTCGATGAACTGCTTGGCGAGCTGTGCTGAGTCCTTGGCCATTTACGCTCCCCTCAATTCTGACCAGAAACGGTCGATGATCAACTCCGCGAACCACTCCGACCAGTACTTCTGCTTCAGCTTCTTCCGCGCCAGGTAGTTCCGGAACTCCGGCGTGACCTCGAGCTCGGCGATCAGCAGCGGCACCACGTCGTCCGGCCGGATCTCCTTGATGAAGCCGTGCGTCGCCACATAAGCGTGTCTGGCCTTCGCCTTCCAGGCGGCGACGTCGTTGTCGAGCAGCGAGGTCAGACCGGCGTCCTTCAGGTCCTGCAGCTTCTTCTGGGTCAGCGCCATCAGCGGAACAGCACCGTGCGGGTGGTCCACGCGGCCGAGGCGAACACCACGACCAGCTGGGCCGCGAAGAGGCCGATCGTCCAGCCGTAGAGCTCGGGGGCGCCGCCGCCGATTAGCCAGAGCAGGCTCACCGCCACCGTGACCAGCCCGAGGGCGAACGCGCCCAGCAGCGCGGTGCCGGCCGTGCGGAACGGGCGCACGACGTCCTCGGGCACGGCTCCCGCGTACGACTGGTTGGCCGCGATCACGATGCCGAGGAAGACGAGCCCGAACCCGGCGAGCGCCGCCGAAGCGCCCAGGATTGCCGCCACGACGTCTTTGGGCTCGACCAAGTCCCGGACAGAATAGAGAGAGGCCCGGTCTCCCGGGCCTCTCGAGCTGTACCGAACGAATCGGCGCCTACGCGGCGCGTCCGAAGTAGGCGTCCTCGCCGTGACGGGTGGCGCCGTTGAAGGTGACGAGGTTGCGCAGGTCGGTCCAGTAGGCGATGACGTGGCCGTCAGGCGTGGCGGCGATGTTGCTGTAGTCGCCCATGAACGCCGTGGCGCGCGGGAAGGCCGCATTGACCGTGCGCGAGAACCAGCGGTCGCCCCGCGTCGGGTCGGAGAGCTGGGTGGTCACCTGCGCGTATGTGAAGGACGTCGACCCGGCCGACGTCTCCGTCGCGATGGTGTAGCCGTACATGTGGTTGGCCGAGTCGTACGAGCGGTCGAAGAATCCGATCCGCAGCAGCCCATTCGTGTCGTAGACGCTCCACGGCATGAACTGGTCGTTCGCCCGCGCCAGCGCGGCCGGGGCGGACCAGGTGGCGCCGCCGTCGAAGGACTGGCTGAACACGATATCGGAGTTGGTCTTGGCGGTGTAGGGATCGGAGGGCGCCGGGGTCGTGCTGTTCCGCATATCGGACCAGACGACGGCCAGGTGCGAGGCGTTGGTCGGGTCGGCGGTGATGTTGCCGGCGGCCCAGGTGCGGAAGACGCTGTCCTGGTACGTCTGCCGGCCGAACGCGATCGGGTAATCGGTCGCACCGTCGATCGCGGTCGCGACCTTGACCGGCCGGGTGAGGGCGGCGCCGGTCGCCGGGTCGAGGCGCACGACCTCGTAGTCGTCCCGGCCGGTGGTCAGGTCGGTGGTGTTGAGGAACGACGCGTAGATCCGGCCGTCGGCCGCGACGACCGGAGTGGCGACGAAGGCCTGGTTCAGGCTGCCCGAGATCATCTGCGGGGTGCTCCAGGTCTGGCCGCCGTCGTGCGTGACCGAAGCGAAGGTGTACGATGCGACGGTGTTGCCCTTCTGGCCCAGCTTGAAGTCGCCGTAGGTGACGACGGCGTTGCCATCGCCCCACGCGGCGACGTACTCCTTGTCGAGCAGATCGCCCACGCTGGTGGCGACGCCGCTTCCCGCTGCAACGCGGACCACGTTCCACGTCTTGCCACCGTCAGCCGAGTTGGAGACCAGCACGTCGGGGTTCGTCGCGTTGAAGTTCGAGACGAAGCGGAAGCCGAGCGTGCCGTAGTACGCGCGGCCGGCCGCGTCGAACGCAAGCGCCGGGTCACCGGTCGCCTGGTAGGACGAGTTGGAGAAGACGTCGTAGTCGGCCCACGAAAGGCCGCCGTCGAAGGAAACGTGAGCCTGCGACTGGATCGTCTCCCCGACGTGGCCGTCGGAGTTCAGGGTCAGCTGGTAGTCGTTCGCGCCGCCGACGATGTTCAGCGGGTTGGCCGGGTTGATCGCGATCGAGGTTTCGTTGTGGGGACCGACGGTCGACTGGGCGCAGTCGGTGTTGACGTTGGCCGCCGTCGACGGGGCGCCGGCGCAGAAGGCCGTTCCGGTCTTGACGGTGGGGCCGGTGCCGAACTGCGCGGCGCCGTCCGGCGCGGGCGCGTTGAGCACGTTGCGCGTGTTGTCGACGGGCTGGGGGTTGATGTCCGCCAATCCCCCGAGCGGCTGCACGAAGGCGAGCGCCGCCGCGGCGGCGGCAACCGGAACGGTGATGAAAAGCCGGCGATGAGTCATACGCATTCCCTCTTCAAAGATTCCCTAACGGAGACTTGCCCGCTCCACGCGGGCCGTTTCGCGATCCTAATCAAGCGTGGTCGGCGCTCGCAATTAAGGGATCGCTGCGGTCGGAAAGTCGCAGAGGCCCGGTTTCCCGGGCCTCTGCTGATCGTTTGCTTGCGCGGTCAGCCGCCGAACGCGCCCAGGATGTAGGCCGGAGTGGCGGACCCGACGCCGGTCACGTCGTCCCAACCCTTTCCGGTCACGAGCGAAGAGTCCTGGTCGAAGGTGCGCACTGAGTACCGGATGCCGTTGTCGCCGTTGAGGCCGTTGATGAAGTCGGCGCGGACGTTGCCCGCGTCGCCCTGTGGCGTGACATCGAAGTACGCCTTCTTGCTGTACAGCGAGTAGATCAGCGGGTTGGCGAACCCGATCCGGCCGTTGCCCTGCTGGGTGTCCGCCTCCAGGCCCGCGAACAGCGGTGAGGCAAGGCTCGTGCCGCCGATGCGGTACTCGCCGTACTTAGTGCCCTGGCCGAAGACGGTGTTGACCGGGAACGCCTGGGTGATGCCGATCAGCATCCCGGTGGTCGGGTCGGCGTCCATGGCGACGTCAGGAATGGCGCGGCCGCCGGTGGGGTCCGTGCCCACCGCGTTCCGCTGGTACCTCGGCTCGGGGAAGATCTGGCTGAAGCCGCCCCCGGCCCCGTACTGGAACGGGTGAATGTTGTAGTTCCACGACTGGTAGCCGTTGGTGCTGCGCCACTGGCTGGTGCCCCAGCCGGTCTCGAACATCCGGCCGCCGCTCGCGTCGATCGCCAGCGACGTGCCGCCGACCGACGTGACCCACGTGTCGCCCGTCGGCCAGTCGGGGTGGATGTAGCCCGACGAGGCGAGCTCGTCGCCCGAGTCGCCGGACGAGAAGTAGAAGCCGATGCCCTGGATCACGCCCTGCTTGAAGACGGTCTCGTAGGCGTTGATCAGGCTCTGGTCGATGGTTTCGCACACCGTCGCGGTGCACCCGAAGAAGCCGTTGCCGACGAAGGTCGGCTCGCCCCACGAGTTGGTGACGATCGACGCCTGGTTGTCCTGCACGACCTGGTTGAGCTGGGCCAGCAGGTCGGAGTCGTAGCAGCTGGAAGCGCCGTAGTACAGGACGTTGGCGGCCGGCGCCATGCCGTGCACCGCCTCGACGTCGAGGTTCTGCTCGCCGTACCAGCCGTTACCGCCGCATGCGCTGCCCGTGTTGGCGGCCTCGGGCACGCTGAGGTCGCTGAACTGGCCCCTGGCGAAGGCCTGATCGCCACGGTTGCTCGCGTACTGGTTCGCGTCGCTGAGCAGGCGAACCGAGTCGTACGCGTCGGTGATCGCGACCGTCTCGCCCGCGCCCGTGCGGCCCGTGGCGGTCACGCCGTACACGCTGCGCAGCTGGGAGGGGACATACCCGCACACCGTGTACGGCAGGGTCTGCCCGTTGAACTGCGGCAGGTTGGAGGCCGTCTTCTCGCCGTAGTAGGACGAGCAGGGGGCCGCGTTGACGAAGCCGCTCGGCGGCGCGAAAGCCGGCGAGGTCCGGTGGCCCAGCGTGGCCAGGCCGAGCACCGCCTGCACCTCGCCCGCCACCGAGTCGGGCACGGAAAGGTCCCGTGACGGGGCCTGCTCCTGCTTGCCGTTGACGACGTAGGTGGCGACCTGCGTGTCGAAGGCCGAGTTGATCGCGGCCGCCGTACCGGAAACCTTCAGGAAGGCGTTGCCCGCTCCGACGGAGTCGACGTGGACGCCGGCGCCGGCGAGCCACGACGTAACGTCGGCGACCTGCGCCGCGCTGGGCGCGAAGGCCGCCTGGTACTGGGCCCGGGTCATGAACTGTCGGTACGAGGCGTTCGCGGGATCGCTGACCGCCGCAGCCAGAGCGTCCCGCTGGGCGCTGTTGCGCGGGGTCAGCCAGACGTACGCGGAGAGCCGGTTGCCGCCGGCGACCGCGGTGCCGGACGCGTTGCTCGTCCAGCCTGGCCTGGTGCCGGGAAACACGTGCCGGCCGCTTGCCGCCCCCACCGGTGAGGCGGTGAAGGCCGCGACCAGCGCCGCCACCACGGAAACGGATACGCCGAGACGTCGCAGGTTCATGCACACACCCCTTCTTGAATCCCCTACTGCACACCGCCTCGCTGTTCTGGCGCGAGGTCGTCAAATAGTAGTGGGGCCTGGAACGGAAAGCGACAAAAAAGAAGGGGAGGTAAGTTGAGAGGCGCTAAAGCTGGTTAATTCTGACCAGAACGGCGCTGCGCTAACCTCTTTTCACGCGCCGCCGTAGCTCAATTGGCAGAGCAGCTGTTTTGTAAACAGCAGGTTACGGGTTCGATTCCTGTCGGCGGCTCGGGGCGGTTTTTTTCCGCGGCACGGCGGCCGGGATCACGAGCCAGGACATCAGGGACATGGAGACATAGGTAGGGACGCGCGCGAGCGGGTCCGCAAGACGAGGAGGTAACCGTGGCAACGACGCAGACCGTTCTCGAGGCCGCGCTGAAGAGCGCCGCCGCGAGCCGCGACGCCGACCTGGCCGACCTGATCGAAGAGCTTCGCATCCCCTCCGTCAGCACCCTGCCCGAGCGTCGCGAGGACTGCCTGCGCAACGCCCGCTGGCTCCGCGACCGCTTCCAGCGCATGGGCATGAAGTCCGAGGTCGTCGAGGTCGACGAGGGCGGCCTTCCCGTGGTCACGGCGGAGTGGAACGAGAGGCCCGGCAAGCCGCACCTCACGATCTACGGTCACTACGACGTCCAGCCGCCCGACCCGCTCGACGAGTGGAAGTCGCCTCCCTTCGAGCCAGAGGTCCGCGACGGGCGGGTCTACGCCCGCGGGGCTTCGGACAACAAGGGCAACCACATGGTCACGCTGAAGGCCGCCGAGCACCTCTTCGCCGGCGGCGGCCCGCCCATCAACCTCCGCTTCATCCTCGAAGGCGAGGAGGAGATCAGCGGCCATGCCCTCCCCCACTTCCTCCGCGACAACGGAAAGAACCTGAAGACCGACGCCGTGCTGATCTGGGACGGCGGGATGGACCAGAACGACAACCCGGCGCTGGCGGTCGGCCTGCGCGGCATCCTCTACACGGAGCTTCACGCCACCGGCCCGGCGATCGACCTCCACTCGGGCACCTACGGCGGCGTGGCGCCCAACCCGATCCTCACCCTGGCGAGGATCCTCGGCGAGCTGAAGGACCGCGACGGCCGGATCACCATTCCCGGCTTTTACGACGCCGTGGTCGAACCGCCGCGCGACGAGCTCGAGCAGATGAAGAAGAAGGACGCCGAGTACGCCGAGGCGGTGAAGGAAGCGATGGGCGCATCCGCGCTGGAGGGCGAGAAGGGCCGCCTGGCGATGGAGCGCGCGGGCAGCCGGCCGACCCTCGACGCCAACGGCATCATCGGCGGCTTCACGGGCAAGGGCGAGAAGACCGTCATCCCGGCCCGGGCCTCCGCCAAGGTCAGCATGCGCCTGGTGCCCGACCAGGACTGGAAAGCCATCTTCGAGTCGCTGCGGAACTACGTGCGGCAGCTGTCCACGCCAGGCGTCCAAGTAGAGGTGGAACTGCTGGGATCGGCGCCTCCGGTGGTCGCCGACGCCGACCACAAGGCGGCGAAGGCGCTCGAGGCGGCGTACCGCGAGGCTTTCGGGAAGCCGACGTCGCACGTCCGGGAGGGCGGCTCCATCCCGGTTTCAGTGGACTTCCAGAAGACGGTCGGGGCGCCGCTCATCATCAGCGGCATCCCCCAGGCCGACGAAGGCGCTCATTCGCCCAACGAGCGGCTGGTGGTCGAGAACTACCACAAGGGCATCGAAGCCATCATCAGGTTCGTCTGCCGGCTGGCGGACGAGCGCTGACCGGTTATATTCCGGACGTGGCTTTCGCCGCGCGCGACCTGCTCGCGATCCAGGACCTGAAAACCCACTTCTACAGCCGGGAAGGCGTGGTCAAGGCTGTCGACGGGGTGACCATGTCGATCGGCCACGGGCAGACCGTCGGCCTGGTGGGTGAATCCGGCAGCGGCAAGAGCGTCACCGCGCTCAGCATCATGGGCCTGATCGACCACCCCGGCAAGATCGTCGGGGGCAGCATCCGGTACGAAGGCAACGACCTCACGACCCTCGACGCCGAGGAGATGCGCGAGGTCCGCGGCGACCAGATCGCGATGATCTTCCAGGAGCCGATGACCTCGCTCAACCCGGTCTACACCGTGGGCGACCAGATCGCCGAGACGATCCGCTTCCACCAGAGGGTCACCAAGCGGCAGGCGTGGGCCCGGGCGATCGAGATGCTCGGCCTCGTGGGCATCCCCTCCCCGGAGCGGCGCGTGTCCGACTACCCACACCAGATGTCCGGCGGCATGCGCCAGCGCGTGATGATCGCGATGGCGCTCTCCTGCAACCCGAAGCTGCTCATCGCCGACGAGCCCACCACGGCGCTCGACGTGACCATCCAGGCCCAGATCCTCGACCTGATGGCGAAGCTGCAGCGTGAGTTCGGCATGTCGATCCTGCTGATCACCCACGACCTGGGCGTGGTCGCCCGCATGTGCGAGGAGGTCTTCGTCATGTACGCCGGCCAGGTCGTGGAGCACGCGACGGCGCCGGATCTGTACACCTCGCCGCAGATGCCCTACACCGAGGGCCTGCTCAAGTCCATCCCGCGTCTCGGCATGACCCAGGCGCAGCGGCTCGCGGTGATCGAAGGCGTCGTGCCCTCGCCCACGAACTGGCCCAAGGGCTGCCGCTTCGCCGCCCGTTGTGAGTACCGCTTCGACAAGTGCAGCCAGCCGCCGCCGATGTTCGAGCTCGGGGGCCAGAGCGCGCGTTGCTGGCTGGTCGAGGACGGCCGGCGGCCGGTCAAGGTGCCGGGCGCGCGGAAGGCGTCGGCGTGAGCAACATCCAGCCGGTCACGCCCGTCCCGCCCGGCCCAAGCTCGCCGAACGGGCAGCCGCTGCTGCGGATCACCGACCTCAAGAAGCACTTCCCGGTGCGGCGCGGGTTCCTTCAGCGCGTCATCGGGCAGATCAAGGCGGTCGACGGCGTGACCTTCGACGTGAAGCACGGGGAGACCCTCGGGCTGGTGGGTGAATCGGGGTGCGGCAAGTCGACGCTGGGACGGTCGATCCTCCGGCTGATCGTTCCGACCTCGGGCTCAGTCGAGTACGAGGGCAAGGACATCGTCAAGCTCCCGCGCCGCGGGATGAAGCAGCTGCGCGCCGACCTGCAGATGGTGTTCCAGGACCCGGTCGGCTCACTGAACCCGCGCATGACCGTCGGGGACATCGTCGGCGAGGGCCTGCTGGTGCACGGCGTGCGCAGCCGCAAGAAGCGCGAGGAGCGCGTCGCCGAGGTGCTGAGGCAGGTCGGCCTGCGGCCGAGCCACGCCAATCGGTATCCACACGAGTTCTCCGGCGGCCAGCGTCAGCGCATCGGCATCGCCCGCGCGCTCGCCCTCCGGCCGAAGCTGATCGTCGCGGACGAGCCGGTCTCGGCGCTCGACGTCTCGATCCAGTCTCAGGTGCTGAACCTGCTGGTGGACCTGAAGCAGAAGTTCGGGCTGACCTACATCTTCGTCGCCCACAACCTGGCCGTCGTCGAGTACATCTCGGACCGGATCGCGGTGATGTACCTGGGCAAGGTGGTCGAGCTGACGTCGGGCGAGAAGCTGTACGCGAACCCGATGCACCCCTACACGCAGGCGTTGCTTTCGGCGATCCCCATGCCGGACCCGAGCGACCGCCGCCCGCGGATCATGCTGGCGGGGGACGTGCCGAGCCCGTTCAACCCGCCGAGCGGCTGCCACTTCCGGACGCGGTGCCCGCTGGCCAAGGCGAAGGGCACGGTCAACGGGATCTGCGCCGAGCAGGAGCCGCCGCTCGAGGAGAAGCAGAAGGGCCAGTGGGTCGCGTGCCACTTCGCCGGGGAGAAGGCGCCGACCACCACGGAGCCCGTAATCGTCTCAGCCTGACAGGCGCGCGTCCACCGCGGCGGCCGGCATGGGATCTCGCGATACCGAATTCCACGCGTTTTGCGCCAAACGAGCCAAATCCCGCGCGAATTGCACGCGTTCGGCGCCAAACGAGCCGAAATAGAACCGGGAAGGTTCCCTCTGCACTTTTACTCGACGATCTTGGGGTCGAGCGCGTCGCGAAGGCCGTCGCCGATGAAGTTGATGCACAGCACCGTCAACACGACGGCGAGGCCCGGGAAGGTGATCCACCACCAGTTGCCCTCGATCATCACGCCCTGAGCGCCGCTGAGCGTGGAGCCCCAGGAATAGGTCGGGGGCTGGATGCCGAAGCCGAGGAAGCTGATGAACGCCTCGAGGACGATGTTCAGCGCGATGCCCAGGGTGAACGAAACGACGATCGGGCCGATGGCGTTCGGGACGAGGTGCCGGAAGATGATGCGGTAAGCCGGGACGCCCAGCGCTCGGGCCGCCTCCGTGAACTGCATCTCGCGCAGAGAGAGGAAGTAGCTGCGCAGGATGCGGGCCATGGGCATCCAGCTGAACATCCCGAAGATGATCGCGATGTTTGTCGCGCTGCCCTCGCCGAAGATTCGGGCCGCGAGCGGGACCAGGAGCAGGATCGGGATCGAGAGCATGACGTCGGTGATGCGCATCAGAAGCGCGTCCAGCAGTCCGCCGAAGAAACCCGAAACCGCCCCGATCGTGATCCCGATGACCGTCGCGATGACCATCGAGCCGATCCCGATGAGCAGCGAGAGCTGGCCGCCGTACAGGATCAGGCTCAGGATATCGTGGCCGTTGTAGCTGTCCGTCCCGAGCAGATGCCTCAGCGACGGCCCCTGGCTCGCGTCGAGGATCGTGAACTGGTCGGGCGCCTGAATGAAGTTCGGCGCCAGCGCGTGCCAGATCGGGGCGCCGTAACAGGCGACGACGATGAGCAGGAGCCCGATCGCGCCCCACTTCGCCATGGGATGGGCCATGAACCGCCGGTACGTGAGCTCGCGGAACGTGAACTGGTGGTCACTGATGTCCCCCGCCTCTTCGGCGATGGTGGTGGGCAGCTGCGCCGCGCGGAGCTCTTCGACTCGGGGATCAAGCATAGGAAATCCTCGGGTCGATCCAGGCGTACGCGATATCGGCCAGGAAGTTGAAGATCACCACCAGGCCCGCGGCCACGACCATGATCGCCATCAGCAGCGGATAGTCGTAGGCGGCGAGGGCCTGGAAGAAGAGCTGGCCCATACCCGGCCAGCTGTATATGGCCTCGGTGACGACCGCGCCGGAGAACAGTGTCGGAAGCGTGAGGGTGATCTGTGTGACCACCGGCAGCAGAGCATTCCGCAGGGCGTGCTTGAGGACGACGACCCGCTCCGGCAGGCCCTTGGCCCTGGCGGTGCGGATGTAGTCCTGGTGGATGGAGTCGAGCATCGAGGCGCGCATGAACCGCGAGTCGCCCGCGATGCCGACGATCGCGATCGTCGTGGCCGGCAAGACCACGTGGTGGGCGATGTCCAGCAGGCCCTGGATCGGGTTCGCGCCGAACCAGGTGTTGTACTCGGGCGTGAGGAACGGCGCCCCCGTCGTCCGGATGTCGATGATGCCCGAGACCGGGAAGAGCGGGAACTCGACTGCGAAGATCAGCAGGAGCATCAGGCCCAGCCAGAAGGTCGGCATCGAGTAGCCCACGTAGGAGAAGAAGGTCACGAACTGGTCGAAGAAGCTGTACCGCCGCAGCGCGGCCAGCAGCCCGGCCGGCAGGGCGATCGCCTCCTGCAGGATGTAGGCGGTGATCATCAGGATCATCGTCGCGGGAAGCCGGCTGGAGATGACGCTCTTCACCGGCCGGTTGAGGAAGAACGACGTCTGCCAGTCGCCCGTGAGCATCGCCTTCAACCAGAGGATGTACTGCACGTAGGCCGGCTGGTCGAGGCCCCAGCGGTGGATGATGGCCGATTTGGCGGCCTGGCTCATGTGCGGGTTGAGCGCGAAGGCTTGCAGGGGCCCGCCCGGCACGGCCTGCATCCCGAGAAACAGGACGAGGCTGATGATCAGCATCGTGGGTATGGTCTGCAGGAATCTGCGGGCCACATACCCGGTCACGGTCGGATCATATCAGCGATTGTTGCTGACCCCCAAATATGGGAGGGGCGACCTTGCGGCCGCCCCCCTTGACACTATCGAACCGTTAACGCTTAGGACTTCCCCTTGAACCAGTCTGCCGCGTTGCAGACCGCGATGCAGGAGTTGACGCTCGGCATGAAGTTGCCGAAGTTGGTGGCGAGGGTGAAGACATCCGGTCGCTCGTACATGCCGATGACGTTGAGGTCCTTCTCGTACTGCTGCTCGACCTGGTTGTAGGTCGACACGCGCTTGTTGATGTCGACCGTGCTGGCGCCCTGAGCGCAGAGCGTGTCGAGCTGCGGGTCCTTGAAGAAGCTCCAGTTCTGGCCCGACGGGTTGGACGCCGTCGGGATCTGGCCCGATTCGAGGAGCGTGCACCACGAGTCGGGGTCCGGGGAGAACGTGTTGGCGAACATGCCGATGTCGAACTGGCCGGTCGCCAGGATGCCGCCGGACTTGAAGTCGTTGAAAAACTTGCCAGCGGGCCAGTTCTTGGTGGTCACGGTCGCGCCGATCTCCTTCCAGTTGGAGATCAGCTGCTCCTCCTCAGCCGCGCGCTGGGGGTTGTTCGCCGTCGTGCTGATGACGAACGAGAGCTTGCGCCCGTTCTTGGTGCGAATGCCGTCGGAGCCCTTGGTCCATCCGTCGGAGTCGAGCAGGCTGTTGGCCTTCGCGACGTCGCGAGCGCAGGACGGCGGGTTCGTCGGGTAGTACGGGGCCATCGTGCTCACCAGCAGAGTGCACTGCGGCTTGCCGATGCCCTGGACGAGCGAGGTGTTCATGGTGTCCCGGTCGATCGCGAGGCTCAGGGCCTGGCGAAGCGGCTGGTCGTCCTTGAAGACCGTCGCGGTGCCACAGGTCTGGGCGAACTGCTGCGCGTCACAACCCGTGGTGTTGTTGCCGTTGTTCAGCGTCAGGTATTCCTGCAGAAGACCGGTCTCGTGGACCGTCTTCATGTTGGTGATGCCCTGAAGGGCCGGGAGGTCCTTCGCGATCAGGTCGAGGCCGAGGTCGGTGTCACCGGCCTTGAGGCCCGCGATCTGCGAGGACTTGTCGCCGTAGATCTTGTAGATCAGCTTGTCGAGGTACGGCTTGTGCCCGAAGAACGGGTCGTTCGAGCTGCGGCCGTCCATGTAGTGCGGGTTCGGCACGAGCACGACCTGGGCCGCCGGGCCCGGCGTGAAGCTATCGACCATGTAGGGACCGCTGGTCGCGGTCGGCTTCTGGGTGAAGAACGGGTTCGTCGCCCAGTCCTTGTGCGCCACGTTCTGCAGCACGTGCATCGGAACGGGGCCGGCGCCGAACGAGGTGTTGCCCAGGAGCAGGTACGGCGCGTAGATGCCGCTGTCGAGCGGGCTGCTCAGACCGCAGCGAGAGCCGGCCGGGTCAGGACCGAAGTGCCAGACCATCGTCTGGTCGTCCTTGACGTCCATGCTGGCGATGTGGTCGTAGCCGGTCTGCCCGATGACGCCGGTCGCCGGGTCGCAGATGGCCTGCCACGTGAACTGCACGTCCTTGGTGGTCAGCGGTTGGCCGTCTGACCAGTTGAGGCCTTTCTTCAGCTTGATCGTGACGTCCATGTGCTTGTCATCGATCTGCTTGACGTCTCCGTTCTTGGTGGTCGGAATCTCACTCACCAGGTCGGGAAGGAAGGTGTTGGTCGCGTCCTCCTCCCACAGACCGGCGTAGAGGACCTGCCCGACCTGAGCTTCGGTCTGCGCCGAGTTGCTCAGGATGTTGAGGTCGTCGACCGACTCCCAGTCGGAGTAGACGAGCTGACCACCCTGGTTCCCCGCCGTCGGGTGGTACGACGATGCGCTGATGCCGCCGCCGTTGCCGTTGTTCCCTCCGCCTCCACAGGCGGCCAGGACTACCGTTGCGCCTGCCGCGAGCAGCCCGAGACCGCTGCGCCAGACACGACTATGCGCTGGACCCATACCCTGTACCTCATACAAACGACGACGCGTGCAGGCCAACCTCTGCAACACGCCTCCTGCCGCCATCTTCCCGGGTCCCCGGAGCGAGAGTGCGCCGGCGGCAGGAATCCTACTCACACCCGGCCGAACACCCGCAGTATCTGAATTTGTATCAAGGAAGTCAACTCAGAGTGGCTCTCGGCCTCGGCCAGGAGGTTAAAGGTAGCCTGTCCGGCGGGCGCCCGGCAGGCTGTCGCCGCCTGACTCACATTTCCTGATAGCGCCGCACGCGCCAGGCCCCCGCCGATTCGGTACGCTGCACGCCGCCGTGAAGGCCTGGAGCCGCCCTGCCCTGCTCGCGTCCACCATCGTTCTGGCCGAGCTCTGCGTGCCCGTGGCCGCGGCGGTCGCGACCCCCGGCCTGGTCGCCTTCCGGAGCGCCGCCTTCCCGCCGTCCACGCCCGGGCAGGCGCCGGACAACCAGCGCCACCTCTACGTCCTCGACGGCTGGGGTGGCGTCCACCCGGTGGGCGCATCCCCCGCGCTTTCGACCACCGCCGCCTGGCCGACCCGCGATATCGCGTTCAGCCTCGCCCTCTTCCCCGACGGTGCGGGCGGCTACGTGATGGACGGGTGGGGCAAGCTCCATCCGGTCGGCTCGGCGCCCGCGGTGGAAAGCGGCGTGTACTGGCCCCGCTGGATCGGGGCACGCGAGATCGTGATGGCGCCGTGGTCGTCCCGCCTCCGGCCGGCCGGCTATCTCCTCGACGCGGACGGCGGAGTGCACGCCTTCGGGGGCGCACCAGCCGTGAAGGCCGGCGCGACGTGGCCCGGCCGGGGGATCGCCAGGGGGATCGTCCTGAGGCCGGACAGCAGCCCTTCCTCCGTGCTCGGCTACACCCTCGACGCTTACGGCGGCATTCATCCGTTCGGCGGAGCGCGGCCGGTCGTCGGCGCGGCCGCATTTACCGGAGATATCGCGCGGGGCGTCGTCCTCACGGGGGGCGCGGGCAACGGCCTGCTGGTGCAGGGCTACACGCTGGACAGCTCGGGCGGCGTGCACCCTTTCGGCGGCGCGCCGGCGGTGGCCGCGAGCGACGCGTGGCCCGGGCAGGACGAGGCAGATTCCCTCGTGGCGTGGACGGCGGCTCCCGCTGGTGAGCCGGGAGGCTGGATCCTGAACCGTCAAGGCGACGTCCGCCCGTGGGGCAGCGCGCCTGCGCTCGCACCGTCGCAAACCTGGCCCGGCTGGGACATCGCGCGCGGACTCGCGGGCGCAGGGAGCGGCGGCGGCAGCACGGAGCGGCTGATCCTCGACGCCGAGCCCATCGCCGACTCCTGGGGCGCGTACTACAACCAGCGCGACGCGCGGTGGGCGGACCACGGTGTCGGCGCCGGCTCCGCCACGGTGTGGAAGATCGGCTGCCTGCTCTCAGACCTGGCGATGGTCTACACGCACTTCGGGTACACAGGGACCACCCCCGGGACGGTCGCGGCGCACGCCGGGTGGTTCATGCCGGGCGGGGCGATCTTCAACTCGGCGCTGAACATCCCCGGCCACACGACGGTCATCCGGGCGGGGCCGTCGGCGGCGTGGATCTCGTCGCAGCTGGCGGCCGGTCATCCCGTCATCGTGGGCATGACGCTGGCCGGAGGCGGCACGCATTTCATCACGCTGACCGGGATGGACGGCGCGTCCGACTGGTGGGCCAACGACCCCTGGGAGCAGAACGCGATTCACGTGACCTTCTCCGGGGACTGGACCGACCGGGGCGCGATCTACGAGGCGATCGCGTTCATCTGACCCCGGGGCGTCACTTCACGAAGCGGAACCGCAGGTTGGTCACCTGGCCGGGCTGCGAGACCGTGATGGGCTCGAGCTTCACCGGGGATGCCGCGCCGGGACGATTGAACAGCCGCACGCCATCTCCGAGCATGACCGGCGCGATATGCACGAAGAGCTCGTCGACGAGGTGCTGCTCGACCGCCTGCCGCGCCACGTCGGCGCCGAAGATGGCGATGTTCTTGCCGCGCGCCGCCTTTTCCGCCGTGGCGACCGCCCGGGCGATATCGGCCGTGAAGAAGATGACGTTCGGGTCGCGAGAGGTCGTCGGGCGGTGCGTGAGCACGAAGATCGGTCCGCTCCAGGCGCCGCCGTACGGCTTCTGAAAACCCGGGTCGTGCTGCCGCGACCCCACGTCATATGTGTTGCGGCCGGACAGGATCGCGCCGATGCTCGAGATCAGCTCGTCGACCTCGGGATTGGGCGCGGCGTAGCCGAGCATCCACTCCATGGAGTCGCCGGGGCCGGCGATGAATCCGTCCAGGGACATCGTCACGTGCCAGATCACCGCCATCGCAGCCGCTAATCGTCGCGCCGAACGGTCGGTTCGGCAAGGGCGGCGCCGCGGAAGCGCCAGCATCGCCTTGCCGGCGCGCCGTTGATTTTGACCACCGCCCGCTACATTCTTTGCCGGTGAGCCCGGCCAGGATCACGGTTCGCGAGCGCATCGCGCCGGAGATAACCGCTTCTCTGTTCGCCAACTACCGAAGCTCGGCGGACGCGGTGATGGAGCTGGTGGACAACGCGGTGGACTCTCGCCTTCCCAAAAAGCCTTTGAAGGTCGAGATCGCCATCCATCCGCAATCGCTCCTTGTGACCGCGAGCGGGGGCGAAGGAATGGGAGTCCGGGAGATCGAGCGCAACTATCTGCGATGGGGCGGTTCGCCAAAGCGGGGACGGCAGCTGCTCGGTCAGTACGGTCAGGGAGGCAAGGCCGCGATCGGACACCTCGGCAGGCGCTTCAGCGTGGAGGCCAGCCGCCCCGACGACCCCGTCGCCTGGCGGTTCACCGACGAGGACTATCGAGACAGGAGCCGTCTGAAGACGTACGAGCTGGTTGAATCACCGAAGCGGACCGCCCTCGAGTTGGGTTATGTGCGTATCCGGATCGAGGGCCTCGACAAGCGGATCGACCCCCGGCGCCTCGCCCTGCGTCTGGCTGAGACATACCGTCCGCTGCTCGAGAGAGGAGAGCTGGAGCTGACCCTCGATCGGGCCGTGATTCGACCCTCACCACTCTCCCTGGCTGAGAGGCAACCCTTCGGCATCAACACTGGCGGAACTCGCCTTCGCGGTTGGGTCGGCCTGTCCGACCCGGAGCAACCGGTCGGAGGCTGGGTTCCTGGAATTCGGTGCTATCGGCTTGGGCGTCTGATCACCGACGGAGAGTTCTTCGGACATCCAGGTCCGGCGACCGTCCCGGCAGTCGTTCGGCTGATCGGCGAGGTCGACGTGCCGAACGTGCCGCTCACGATGAACAAGACCGACTTCGACCGCGACAGCCAGGCATGGGTCGCGGTCGAGGCGCGCATGCACAAGCTGCTCGCCGCATGGGTCCGGAGGCTGGAACGGGCGGGCGACGTCCCGCCGCCCGCCGGCGCCGTCAGGGTTGCCGAACAGGTTCGTCGCCTCCTCAGCCAGGCGCTGCGCGTGAGCGACGGCCGGGACCTGTTCACCGGATTCGCCCCGGCAAGACCGTCGTCGAAAGCGCGCGAGGCGCCCGAACTGCCGCTTGACGCCCCCGAGCCGGAGGGGGCGGAGCGTGAAGGGTTGGCGCCTGTCCCGCCCCCATCTCCGGCGGAAGCTCCGCCCGAGGCCCGGAAGCGAGGCTTCGGCATCATCGCTGTGCGTGCGCTCGATCCTCGCGTTCGGAGCATGACGGTCATCGAGGCCGGCGTCAGGACGGTCGTGATCAACTCCCGGTACCCGCTGTTTCTTGAGCGCCACGGCGACGTCTGGTATCAATTGGAGACGGCCGCGCGCGAAATCTGCAAGGCAGTCGAGGCAGGCAGCGTGGGGGAATACGAGAAGCGGGTCAACGACATCGTCCTCACGGCTCTGCAGCTGCGAGGCAGCCGCCGGCGACGGCCGCCCGGTCGCCAGCTACGGCTGGCCGAGAGCTGACAGACTGCGTAGACGCTTTCCCCCGGACGTTCGGGCCACTTGGCGCCAAACGCGCGCAATATCCGACCCGAAAGGCACGTCTGGCGCAAAACGCGCGGAATACCTGACCCGAAAGGCACGTCTGGCGCAAAACGCGCGGAATACCTGACCCGAAAGGCAC
>CAZXGB010000021.1:0-14732 GCA_964640005.1 uncultured Actinomycetes bacterium
TACGTCAGGTTGGCCACATCCACGTCGGTCGAGTGGATGCCGAAGATTCCGCACACGCTAGGAGGCCCTCCACGACCGCTGCGCGTAGGCCTGGCTTAGCCCCACCCCACGAAATCTTCGATTTCGCGGGGACCCCGGGTGCCAGGCCGTGTGAGTTGTCGTCCCGGCCGACCTACGCCGCGCCGAGCGGAAGGGGGCACGGGGGGAAACCATTGGGGTTTCACCCCGTTGATCTACGTCGGTCGAGTGGATGCCGAAGATTCCGCACATGGCCTAGGTGTGACCCTCCAGAAGGTCCGGCCTTGGTTCGCCAGGTGGCGGGACCAGCCCCTTCTCCCAGCGCTCCCGGAGATCCGAGAGAGCGACGTCGACCTGACCATCGAACACGATCCGGTCACCGTGGACGTTGCCCAGGAGCTCGATGCTGACGTGGTGGCGTCGCGCCAGTGCCTGCAGCTCGGGCATCGCGCGAGAGCCGGCGCTGATCACGAAGCGGCCCTGCGACTCGGCGAAGAACGCGGCTTCCAGCGAAAGGCCATCTCCGCGCAGCTCGGGGCAGCGGACCCCGCGATCGCCGAGCAGGCAGCCCTCGGCGAGCGCGACCAGCATCCCTCCTTCCGCGCAGTCGTGTGCGGATCGGAGCAGGCCGGCCGCGACGGCGTCGAGCACGAACGCGCGAACCGCCTTCTCGGCGCTCAGGTCGATGCGCGGCGGCTCGCCGCCCACGTGCCCGTGGATGATCTTCATGAACTCGGAACCGCCGAGGTCGTCAGCGGTAGCACCTACCAGCAGGACGAAGTCCCCTTCCTCCTTGAAGGCCGCATCGACCCGCTTGGAGTAGTCCTCGACCAGGCCCACCATCCCGATGATCGGCGTCGGGTAGATGGCGCCACCATCGGACTCGTTGTAGAGCGACACGTTTCCAGAGACCACCGGCAGGTCGAAGGCACGGCAGGCGGTCGCGATGCCCGCCACCGCCTCCTCCAGCTGCCAGTACACCTCCGGGCGGTCGGGATTGCCGAAGTTGAGGCAGTCGGTCACGGCGAGTGGGCGCGCCCCGACTGCGGCCAGGTTGCGTGCGGCCTCGGCGACCGCGATCTGGGCCCCGACGAAGGGGTCGAGCTCGCAGTAGCGGCCGTTGCCGTCGATCGTGATCGCGACGGCCCGCTGGGTGCCCTTGATCCGGACCAGCGCGGCGTCGCCGCCCGGGGCGATCACGGTGCCATCGCCCACCATGTGGTCGTAGCGGCGATATACGGGACGGCGGCTGCAGAGGTTCTGCGAGCCCATCAGCTGAAGCAGTGCGTCGCTGAAGTCGACCTCGCCGCGCCTTGTCAGCGGGAGCACGCGCGCACGCTCCGCGGCCGGCGGGTGCGATTCCAGGCGCCGGCCCGGAGCCTCGGTCAACACGCCGATCGGCACCCGCGCCACGACCTCCTCACCGTCGGCGACGGTCAGGTGGCCGTCGTCGGTGACCTCGCCGATGACCGCAGCCTCGAGGTCCCAGGCGTCGAAGGCGCGCCGCACCTCATCCTCCTGGCCGCGGGCGACGACCACCAGCATCCGCTCCTGCGACTCCGACAACATCACCTCGTAGGGCGTCATGCCGGCCTCGCGCCGGGGCACTCGCGAGACGTCGATCCGGGCCCCCGAGCCTCCGCGACTGGCCGCCTCGGAGACGCTGGAGGTGAGCCCCGCGGCGCCCAGGTCCTGGATCGCGACCACCGCCTCGAGCGAGGTCAGCTCCAGGCAGGCCTCGAGCAGGCACTTCTCGAGAAACGGGTTGCCAACCTGGACGGCCGGCCGCCGCTCCTCGACGTCTTCATCCAGCTCGAGCGAGGCGAAGGAAGCACCGTGAATGCCATCACGACCGGTCTGCGATCCGACCAGCATCAGCGAGTTTCCGGTTCCTTCCGCCGCCGAGCGCTTCAGTCGATCGGTCCGCAGCATGCCCACGCACATCGCGTTGACCAGCGGGTTCTGGGCATAGCGGTCCTCGAAGTAGACCTCGCCCCCGACCGTCGGCACCCCCATGCAGTTGCCGTAGTGGCCGATGCCGGCGACGACTCCCTCGAAGTGGTGGTGGGAATCGGGAAGCGGTCCGAAGCGCAGCGAGTCGAGGATCGCGACCGGCCGCGCGCCCATCGCCATCACGTCGCGCAGGATGCCTCCGACGCCCGTGGCCGCACCCTGGAAGGGCTCGATGGCGCTGGGATGGTTGTGCGACTCGACCTTGAAGGCCACCGCCCAGCCATCGCCGACGTCGACCACACCGGCGTTCTCGCCCGGACCCTGGAGCACGCCGGTGCCGGACGTGGGTAGCCGGCGCAGCAGCGGCTTCGAGGTCTTGTAAGAGCAGTGCTCAGACCAGAGCACGCCGACCATGCCCAGCTCGACGTCGTTGGGCTCGCGGCCCAGCCGCTCCACCAGCGTTTGGTACTCGTCCCGGGTGAGCGCGACCTCTTTGAGCTTCTTGTCGTCGATGACGACGCTCACGCCGTAAGAGCCTTGAGCGACTGCTCGGCCACGGACTTGAAAAGCAGCAGCCCGTCCGTCCCGCCCAACTCAACCTCCGCGCAGCGCTCAGGGTGCGGCATCATGCCGAGCACGTTGCCCCGGTCGTTGACGATGCCGGCGATGTTGTGCGCGGAGCCGTTCGGATTGGCGGCCGGTACGACGAGGCCGTCGGGCGCGCAGTAGCGGAGGACGACCTGCCCGTTCTGCTCGAGCCGCGAGAGTGTCGCCGGATCGGCGAAGTAGTTGCCCTCGCCGTGTGAGATCGGGATTCGCAGCACCTGGCGCGACCTGCAGAGCGAGGTAAACGGCGTGTCGGCCCGCTCGACGAGGAGGTGTGTCCATTCGCAGCGGAACTCGAGCGCGCTGTTGCGGATGAGCGCGCCGGGCAGCAGGCCGGCCTCGCAGAGGATCTGAAAGCCGTTGCAGATACCCCAGACCAGACCGCCCCGCTCGGCGAACTCGGCGACCGACTCCATCAGGGGCGCGAAACGGGCGATCGCGCCGGTACGCAGGTAGTCGCCGTAGCTGAAGCCTCCGGGCAGGATCACGCAGTCGACGTCCCCGAGATCGCGTTCCTTGTGCCAGAGGTAGCGCAGCTCGGCTTCTGGCCCCAGGACCTGGTCGATGACCCATCCACAGTCACGGTCCGACCACGTTCCGGGGAAGACCGCGACACCGAACTTCATTAAGCGGTGCTCACCTCGAAGCGAAAGTCCTCGATCACGCCGTTGGCGAGCAGCTTGCGGCACATCTCCTCGACCCGCTGGCCGGCTTCGCCTTCGTCTTCGGCCTCCATCCGCACCTCGACGTACTTACCCACCCGCACGTCTTCGACCTCTTCGAAGCCCAGGCGGCGCAGTCCCTGGCCGACCGTCAGGCCCTGGGGGTCGTTGACGACCGGCTTGGGAGTGACGACGACGCGGGCGAGCAGCTTCACTGCTCGTTGCGCTCCTTCGGCGGGAAGAGCGGCCTTCCCACGATCCGCTGATAGGCGGTCAAGTAGCGGTCGCGCGTCTGCGCGACGATGTCGGCGGGCAGCTCGGGCGGCTCGGAGTTCTTGTCCCAGCCGCTACTCGAGAGCCAGTCGCGGACGAACTGCTTGTCATAGGACTCAGGCGAGGTGCCGAGCCGGTAGGTGGCGGCGTCCCAGTAGCGGGAGCTGTCCGGGGTCAGCGCCTCGTCGATCAGGATCACGTGTTCACCGACCAGCCCGAACTCGAACTTGGTGTCGGCCAGGATCAGGCCCCGCTTCTCCGCGAACTCGGCCCCGAACCGGTAAAGCTCGAGGCTGCGATCCCGGAGCTCCTCGGCCAGGCCGGCGCCTACCTCTTCCTTCATCCGCTCGAACGTGATGTTCTCGTCGTGACCGGTTTCCGCCTTGGTGGCGGGGCTGAAGATCGGCGTTGCCAGCTTCTGCGACTGCTGAAGCCCCTTCGGCAGCTCCTCGCCGGCCAGCGTCCCGGTCTTCTCGTACTCCGCCCAGGCGGAGCCGGCCAGGTACCCCCTGACGACGCACTCGATGTCGATCCGCTTGGCCCGGCGAACGATCATGAACCGGCCCGCGAGCTCGCCGCCACGGTCGCGCACCTGGTCCGGCAGATCGGGGACCTGGCCGGAGATCAGGTGGTTCTCCTGAAAGTCGTGGGTCTGGCTGAACCAGTAGATCGAGAGCTGGGTCAGGACCTTGCCGCGATCGGGGATGCCGGTCGGCAGGACGTAGTCGAACGCGGAGAGGCGGTCGGTGGCGACCATCAGCAGCCGGTCGTCGTCGATGACATAGGTGTCGCGCACCTTGCCCTTTGAGAAAAGCGGCAGGTCGAGCTCGGTTTCGTTGAGTGCGGGTCCGGCGATCAAACGTTGGCCTCCGTCGGGGCGAGCAGCCCGAGCCGCTCGAAGGCGGCGTCGATGTGCTCGAAATAAGCGTTGGGGTCGAAGAGCTGGTCGATCTGGTCTCCGATGCGCTCGCGCACCTCGGGGCTCTCGAGCAGGTTCTGGCGGAACCCACCGTCGCCGTCGATCGCGCGGTGCGCGGCGCGCTGGACCAGCCGGTAGGCGTCCTCGCGTGCCATCCCACTATCGACCAGCGCGAGCATGACGCGCTGCGAGTAGACGACGCCGCCCCAGAGGTTGAGGTTGCGCGCCATCTGATCTGTGCGCACGTCGAGCCCGGCGACCACCTTGCGGAGCTGCTGCGCCATGTAGTCGACGAGGGCGCAGGCATCGGGAAAGACGACCCTCTCTGCGCTCGAGTGGGAGATATCGCGCTCGTGCCAGAGAGCCACGTTCTCGAGCTCGGTGGCGGCGTAACCGCGGACTACCCGGGCCAGGCCACAGATGCGCTCTGTGAGCACCGGGTTGCGCTTGTGCGGCATCGCACTCGAGCCCTTCTGTTCGCGGCCGAACGGCTCCAGGGCCTCGGACACCTCGCTTCGCTGGAGGTGCCGGACCTCGGTCGCGATGCGCTCCATGCTGGCCGCCACGACGGCGAGGGCACTCATGAAGGCCGCGTGGCGGTCGCGCGAGACGACCTGGGTCGAGACCGGGTCGACGGCGAGGCCGAGCCGCGAGCAGACGTACTCTTCGACGGCGGCCGGAATCGTGGCGTGCGTACCCACCGCGCCCGAGAGCTTGCCGGCGGCCGCGTCCCGAGTCGCCGCCTCGAGCCGGGCGATGCCCCGGTCGAGCTCGGCCACCCAGCCCGCGACCTTGAGCCCGAAGGTGATCGGCTCGGCGTGGATCCCGTGTGTTCGGCCGACCATCGGCGTGCGCCGGTGCTCGATGGCGAGCGCGGCGCAGGCGGTGCGCAGCGCGCGCAGGTCTTCCAGGATCAAGTCCGAGCTCTCGCGGATCTGAAGTGCGAATGCGGTGTCGATGACGTCCGAGCTGGTCATGCCGAGGTGCAGATAGCGCGCCTCGGGCTGGCCCACCGACTCGCCGACCACGGTCAGGAAGGCGATGACGTCGTGGCCGACCGTCTCCTCGACTTCCTTGATCCGCTCGACGTCGAAGGTCGCCTGGCGGAGCTTGGGCAGCGCCTCCTGGGGGATGCGGCCGCGCTCGGCCCAGGCTTCGCAGGCCAGCAGCTCGACGCGCAGCCAGAGCTGGAAGCGGCGGCTGTCGGACCACACTTCGCGCATGCGCGGAGGCGAATATCGCTCGATCACCGAAGGAAACGGCTCCTGCAGTCGGGACTAGAGGGCAAGGGGCGGACCGAAATTATAGAGATGCCCAGCCGCGCCTCGACATCTTGTGGGATGGAAGGACTGGATACACAAGATGTCGTCCGGCGGCCGGGCCCGGTTTGGGGAGCCGCCGCCGCCCTGATAGATAATCGCCGGCTGCATGGTCCCTATCCGTAACCACTTGTGCCCATGACCCGTTCAGGGTCTCGAAGGGGCGCATGAGCAGCCTGCCCGAATACACCGACGAGGTCGGACTGGTCGAGCGGGCGAAACAAGATCCCACGGCATTTGGGGAGCTCTACGACCGCCACTTCCACCAGATCTATCGATTCGTGTATTCGAGAGTGAGGGAACAGAGCACCGCAGAAGACGTGACCTCGGAGGTCTTCATCAAGGCCCTCCGAGGAATTGGCCGCTACCAGCACACGGGCCGGCCATTTTCGGCGTGGCTGTACCAGATCGCGGTCAACGCGGTGCACGACCGCTACCGATCCGCACGGCCGGTCGAGGACATCGACGACCAGATCGCCATCTCCGCGCCTGGACCGGGCATCGAAGAGGTGGCGCTCCAGAACGACGAGATCCGCCGGATCTGGGCGCAGGTCGAGAAGCTTCCGCAGGCTCAGCGGACCGCGCTCGTCCTCAAGTTTCAGGAGGACATGAAGATCGACGACATCGCGGCGGTCATGGGAAAGACGCCGGGGGCGATCAAGCTCTTGATTCACCGGGGCGTCAACAAGCTCCGCGAGTCCTCGGAGGACTGGAAGTGAGCTTCACCGAATGAGCTGGCGTCCGGATCCCGAGATCGACGAGCTCTTTCCCGACGACCGCGACCGGCGCATCGCGCAGGCGCTGCGGACGGTCCACGCTCCCGAGGTGACGCCCGACCCCGCGTTCCGCTCGCAGCTGCGGCGCCAGCTAATGCAAGAGGCCTGGACAGAGGCCGAGCCGCGGATGAACTGGTGGCGCCGTCTCTGGGCTCCGCAGCGGGTCGCCTGGGCGATGGCCACGGTGGGCGCGCTTCTGATCGCGATCGTCGTCTACTCCACCTCGAGCGGGGGTGGCGACAAGACGGTGTTCGTACACAGCAACGTCATCCCCAGCGTGCCGGTCGCGGCCGTGCAGCCCGTCGAGCTGACCTTCAGCCAGCCGATGAACAAACAGTCGGTCGAGAGCAACCTCCGGATCGAACCGGCGACCAATGTGACCTATCAGTGGACGTCGGACACCCAGGTGAAGATCGTTCCGACGGCCGGCGCCTTCGCGCCCAACACGCAGTACACGGTCAGCATCGCCCCCGGCGCCCAGACCCAGCAGGGCAGAAGCGTCCCCGCCTCCACCCCCGCCGTCTTCACCGTGGCGCCGCCGTCGCCGGCACCGACACCCACGCCGACGGCGACACCCACTCCAGCCCTGGACGTGACAGTGCTCGGCTCGGCATCGGACATCCGTCCGCAGTGGAACTATCAGGACAAGATCGCGGCCGTCGGCCCCAACGGCGAGCTCGAGCTGTTCTCGCTCGACGGCGGGACGCCTGAGGTCCTGGTCCCCTCCGGCGTGACGGCCTTTGCCCTGGGACCCGACGGCGGGAAGGACGCGATCGCATACGTGCATGGCGGTCAGGCCTACTCGAACCCCGGCCATCCGCAGGCCGCTTCCCCGGCTGGCGTGAACCCCATCGCCGTTGCCTTCGGTTCTCAATCCCAGGTCGAGTACGCGACCGCGACGTCGGCCGCCGACGCCCAGGGTCATGAATTGAAATTCCAGGCCTCGGCAGTCGCCGCCTGGTTTGCCCCCGGGGGCGCCCGACTCGTCTACCAGTCGGCGGACAAGCAGCTCCACCTGGTCGATCTCGCCGCCGGGAAGGAGACGGCCTTGCCGGCGGGAGACTCGTTCCTCGCCTGGTCTCCGGACGGTTCACATCTGCTCTACTCGACGGCCGACGGACTCTACAGCTCCGACACCGCGCTGCAGTCGCCGGCTCGGCTGGGCGCCCTCGGCGGCGCCAATGCGGGCGACTGGCCGGCGGCCGGGCCGCTCGTCGTCCAGGCCGGTGGCCAGCTCCACCAGGTAGCGACGGACGGCTCCAGCGACCGCGTCCTCGGAAGCGCCTCCGCCGCCGCGCTGGCGGCCTCGCCGAAGGGATCGATCGCACTCGCCGGCGGCGGCAAGCTCGCGCTGGCGCAGCCCCGCACGCCCGGTGGCACCACGGCCTTGACGGTCGAAACGGCGGCGCCGGTCGTCGGTGCCTTCGAGAAGGCCCGCCAGTTGGGTGACCAGGCGGGGGCGGGTGCGGTTACGGCGAGCACCGCGCGGACCGTCGCGCCACCGGCGTCGGGAATCCAGCGCTGGTTCACGGTGGCGGCCTTGCAGGCCGGCGACGGCGTCCACGAGACGGTTCGCGTCGTTCTCGCCGACAAGACCGGCCGGGACACAACTCAGCTCGAGGAGACCCTCCTGGTGACGGCCGGGCCCAACGGGAGGCCCTTGATCTCGAGCGCCGTCGACTCCGCCACCCGCCCTTACGGAAAAGGCCCAGAAGTGCTCTCGGTCAGCCAGACCGGCAGCAAGCTCGCGATCGAGTTCGACTCCAACCTGGCGGCGGTGTCGGTGCCGGCGGCGATCAAGCTGCTCGACCCTTCCGGGAAGCCGGTCGCGGTCACCGTTGCAACGAACGGCCGCACGGTCACGCTCACCCCCGCGACAAACCTTCAGGCGGGAACCTACAAGCTCGCAGTGGGAACCACCTTGCTGGACGCCGACACGCGCCCGGCCGTGGCCGAGTTCGACCTGGACGTCCCGGTCAGCTAAAGGCCTCCTCCTCGGGGGTGCGAGCCTACGAGATGAGCCCGAGCGTTCGGGCCGCGCGCGCGAGGGCCGCGACCGCCGTAGCGTGGATGATGCCGCCGCTCAGCGCCTCGTCCAGTGCCTCCGCCAGCGGCAGACGGCGCGCCACCATGTCGGCCTCGTAGGCCTCGGGCGCCCGGTCAACCACGCGTAGGCCCCGGGCGAGAAACAGGTGCTGGCGGCTGTCCATCAGCGCTGACGGTCGCAGCGTGCCCAGCGAAGTCCAGGCAGCAGCCTCCAGGCCCGCCTCCTCGGCCAGCTCGCGGCGAGCGCAAGCCAGTGGCTCCTCGCCCTCCTCGAGGGTTCCGGCCGGCACCTCCCACGATGTCTGCCGCCATGGATACCGCCACTGGCGCACGAGGATGGTGGTCGAGTCTTCGAACACCGGGACGATGAACGCGGCCGACGTGGAGCGGAACCACCGGTACTGGTGCCGGTGTCCGCCGGCCAGCTCCACCTCGTCGAGCACCAGGGCCAGACGGTCCGCACGCGCGATCTCTCGCGAGGAAAGGGTTCGATGAGGGCTCTCGGCCGAGTGGTCGAGACCGCTCAGCTGCGACCGCCTCCGACGACCGCGGCGACCGCGGCCGCGGCGGCCGCCACCTTCTTCGCGTCCGAGCCGTAGTCAAGGGGCGAGGTGTCGTCGAGGAAGCGGCGCATCTCATCGAGGAGCTCCGGGTGGTCCTCGATGAACCGGGTGGTGAGGTTTCCGGCGCGGAAGTCCGCGGATTCCAGGATGGCCCGGTGATAGGGAATGGTCGTCGCCGGACCTACGAGCACGAATTCGCGCAGCGCCCGCTGGGCCCGGGCGATGGCGGCGGCCCGGTCGGCACCGTGGACGATCAGCTTGGCGACCAGCGAGTCGTAGTTGGGAGGAACGTCGGAGCCCGGGCCGAACCCGGAATCGACACGGACGCCGGGCCCGCTGGGCGCCACCCAGCGCGAGATGCGCCTCGGGTTGGGGATGAACTTGCGCGCCGGGTCCTCCGCGTTGATCCGCATCTCGATCGCATGCCCCGTCCAGGTCACGTCCTCCTGCCGGAAGGAAAGCGGGAGGTCCGCCGCCACCCGGATCTGCTCTTTGACAAGGTCGACGCCGGTGACCTCTTCGGTGATCGGATGCTCGACCTGGAGGCGTGCGTTGACCTCCAGGAAATAAAACTCGCCCTCGCTGAAGATGAACTCAACCGTGCCCGCATTGATGTAACCGGCGGCCTTGACGGCCTTGATCGCAGCTTCGCCCATACGCTGCCGGATCTCCGGAGTGACCGCCGGCGAGGGCGTCTCCTCCAGGATCTTCTGGTGCCGCCGCTGTATGGAGCACTCGCGCTCGCCCAGGTGCACGGCATTGCCGTGACCGTCGGCGATCACCTGGATCTCGATGTGACGGGGCTTGGCCACGTACTTCTCGACGTAAACCGTCGGGTCGCCGAACGCCGAGCGCGCGGCATTGGTGGCCGACTGGATCGCCGGAACCAGGTCTGACTCCTCGTCGACGACCTTCATGCCGATGCCGCCACCGCCGCCGCTCGGCTTCACGATCACCGGAAAGCCGATCTCGCGGGCGATCGCGGCCGCCTTCTCGGGATCGTCGATCGCCTCTGAGCCGGGCGTGACGGGCACGCCATTCTGCCGGGCCAGGGCCTTCGCCTCCAGCTTGGACCCCATGGCGCGCATGGCATTCGCAGGCGGGCCTATGAAGGCGAGGCCGCGCGCCGCGCAGGCTTCCGGAAACTCCGGACGCTCGGAGAGGAAGCCGTAGCCGGGATGGATCGCCTCGGCGCCGATGTCGGCCGCCAGCTGGACGATCTTCTCGAGCTTCAGGTACGACTCGCTCGGCGGCGCCGCCCCAATGTGGTGGGCTTCATCGGCGTAGCGGGCGTGGATCGCGTCGCGGTCGGCATCCGAGAAGATGGCCGCCGTCCGGATTCCCAGCTCCTGACAGGCGCGCATGATGCGGACTGCGATCTCGCCCCGGTTGGCAACCAGCACCTTTTTGAAGAGCCTCGGCATTTACTGTGTGAGGCTAAGCGCCCGATGGCTCTCGAAACAACCGGGCGCGTCGCGCGTTTCCCAGCCTCTTGTCAGCCCGCGTTCGGATCGTTCGTGAAGAGGCCGAACCTGTTGCCCTCGGTGTCCTCGCAGGTTGCGAACCAGCCCATCTGCGGAATGGGTGTCTTGCCCTGATGCACCTTGCCGCCTTTCTCGGCGACGGTCTTGAGGGCATCCTCGATGGAATCGACCTCCATCGTGAGCGTGACCGCGGTTTCCCGGCCGCGCTGGAAGAGGGCGCCGTTGATGCCCTGCCCGCTGTCGCCGGTCGTGGCCATGCCGTAGTACTCAGGCGCGCCGTCGAAGCGCTGGAAGGTCCAGCCGAAGACCTCGCCGTAGAACTTCTCGGCGCGGTCGGGATCGTCCACAGGGATCTCGAAGTGGGTTGGGCGGGCCATCGGTCTACCTCCAGCTGGATTTGTCGCTCGATCGTACAGTTGTTCGATAGGTGGCGGCAAGCACGAATAGGGTTGAGGCAAGGCCCCCCTCCATCGCCGCTCCGCGGCGACACCTCCCCATCGAGTGGGGAGGGGGCACGCAGCCTCAGCTGCGCCGGGGCGCTTCCTTAGCCGATGCTGAGAATCGCCTGGTTGGGCGAGACGACCTCGCCTTCCTTGACGTAGACGTCGATCACCTTCCCGGCCACCGAGGTGACGATGTCGTTCTGCATCTTCATCGCCTCGAGCACGGCGACCACGTCGCCCAGCTTCACCTCGTCGCCCTTCTTGACGGGCATCTTCACGATCAGGCCCTGCATCGGCGCCACGACCGCGCCCTCGCGCGCCGGCGCCTTCGGCGCGGGGGCCGGCGCAGACCCGCCGGCCGGCATCGGGGCCACCTGCAGTCCGGCGCCTGAGACCCGCACCTTGAAAAGCTCGCCCTCGACCTCGACCTCGAACTCGGCAGTGGTCGCGGCGGGCGCGGGAGGTGGCTGCTCCTCCAGCGCCGGGGCGCCGGCTTCGCCGGCCGGCTGCTCAGCAATCGCCTCTGCCTTCGGCTCCGCGTCCGCCGTAGCCGGCGGTTCCTCCTTCTCCTTCTGTTGGGGCGCCAGGTCGCCGCGGAGGAACTTGAGGGTCGTCGAGGGAAAGAGGAGGTAATTGAGGACGGCGTCGTCGGTGGCTTCGAACTTGTGCTTCTTGAGTTCGCCGCGCGCCCGCTCCACCTGAGGCTCTAGCAGGTCGGCCGGCCGGATCGTGATCGGTTCGTCGCGGCCGAGGACCATACGCCTGACATCGGGGTCGGCGGGTTTCGGTGGCCGGCCGTAAAGCCCCTGCAGGTAGTCCTTGAGCTCTTGCGTCACCGTGGCATAGCGAGCGCTGCCGAGCACGTTGAAGACCGCCTGAGAGGCGATCAGCTGCCGCACCGGGGCTACCAGCGGCGGGTAGCCGAGCTCGGCCCGAACCTGGGGCACCTCCTCCAGGACCTCCTTCATCCGCTCGCGTGCAGCATGGCGATCGAGTTCGGAGGCGATCTGCTCGAGCATGAAGCCCGGGAGCTGATAGCGAAGGATGTCGGCGTCGACGCGGTCCACGAAGGGCGACCAGTGCTCGGCGTGCAGCCACTTGACGCGCTCGAGATCGTCCTTGATCTCGGACAGCTTGTCGAGGTCGATACCGGTATCGTGATCGCCTCCCGCCAGGGCTGCGACAACGCTTTCCGTCCCCGGTTGTGACGCGCCCCAAGCAAGTGGTGAGACCGCCGTGTCTACAACCGCGGCGCCCGCCTCGATGCCGGCCATGTAGGCCATCGGCGCCATTCCGCTCGAGCAGTGCGAGTGGATCACGATCGGCAGCTGGACGGCGTCGCGCAGAGCCGTCACCAGCTCCCAGGTGGCCTGCGGCGAGAGCAGCCCGGAGGTGTCCTTGATCACCAGGTCGTTGACGCCGAGCTCCTCCAGGCCCTTCGCGAGCGAGCACCAGAGGTCGAGGTCGTGGACGGGGCTGATCGCGTAACAGAGCGCTCCCTGCACGTGCTTCTTCGCCCGCCGCGCCGCACCGATCGCGGCCTCCATGTTGCGCAGGTCGTTGAGCGGGTCGAAGAACCGGAAGTAATCGACACCGCAGCGAGCCGCGTGCTGGATGAAGAGCTCGACCGCGTCATCCGCGTAGTTGTGATGACCGACCAGGTTCTGGCCGCGGACCAAGGCCTGCAGCGGCGTGTTCGGCGTCGCCTGCCTGAGGGCGCGCAGGTACTCCCAGGGATCCTCGCCCATGCTGAGGTAGGTCTCGAAGGTGGCGCCGCCGAACGCCTCGATCGCGTAGAAGCCGACGGCGTCCATCTTGTGGGCGATCGGCAGGATCTCGGCCGGCCGCAGACGCCCACCCAGAAGCGTCTGGTTGCCGTCTCTGAACGTTGTGTCAGTAAGCCGCAGTCGCGGCTGGTTGCGCTTCGCCACTACCTCGACGCGAGGGCTTGTCGGAGGTCCGCGTGACGCCGGGCGACTTCGCCGTCCTGGAGCCCGAGGATCCGTGCGGCCAGCCAGGCCGCGTTCTTGGCTCCGGCTTCACCGATGGCCACCGTAGCCACCGGGATGCCGGCCGGCATCTGAACGATCGAGTAGAGGCTGTCTTGCCCACCGAGGTACGGCGTCGGCACCGGTACCCCGATCACGGGCAGGTCGGTCCAGGCCGCGACGACGCCGGGCAGATGGGCCGCGCCTCCGGCCGCCGCGATCACGACTTTGAGACCGCGTTCGCGAGCGCTGCTGGCCCACTGCATGACCCCGGCCGGATCCCGGTGAGCGCTGCAAACTTTGAGTTCGGCAGGGATGCCAAGGACTTCGAGCTGCTGCATGCAGCCATCCATCAACGGCATGTCCGACTTGCTGCCGAGAATCACGCCCACCTCAGCCAAGAGCTGCCTCCTGTGCAATGTCCGATCGGAAATAGGCTCCGCTGAATCGTACCCGCACCGCTCCCGAGAGCGCCGCCAGGCGCGCTTCGGACACGTCCTGGCCGAGTCCGACGGCGGTTACGACACGTCCGCCAGAGGTGACCAGGCCGCGCTCGGGTATGAACCGCGTGCCGGCATGAAAGACGAGCACGCCGGGTGGGATGGTGCCGAGTCCATCGATCGGAAACCCGGTCTCGTAGCTGTCCGGGTACCCCGCGGAGGCGACCACGATGCCCACCGCCGACCGGTTCGTCCAGCGCGGCTCGGGAAGGCTGGCGAGGTCGCCCCGCGCGCAAGCGAGCATCAGCGCGACCAGGTCCGACTCCAAACGGGGCAGGACGACCTGCGCCTCGGGGTCTCCGAAGCGCGCGTTGAACTCGAGCACCTGCAGGCCGCGTCGCGTCATCATCAGGCCCGCGTAGAGCACGCCGCGGTAGGCGTGCCCCATGGCGGAGAGCTCGCGCACCGCGGGTTCGAGCACGGTCGCCACCGCCTCCGCAACCAACGCGTCACTGACGCCGGCCGGCGGCGAATAGGCGCCCATGCCACCCGTGTTCGGTCCGCTGTTGCCCTCCCGGGCGCGCTTGAAATCCCGAGCGGGGGCCAGCGGAATGACTGTGGTGCCGTCGGTGAGCGCGAGGAGCGAGAGCTCCGGGCCCTCGATCCGCTCCTCGAGGACGATCGTGCTGCCGGCCCGGCCGAACGTCCTCTGGACCAGCATGGAGTCGATCGCAGCGTCCGCTTCGTGAACCGAGCCGGCCACGATGACGCCCTTGCCGAGGGCCAATCCGTCGGCCTTGACCGCCACCTGGCCTTCGTGCTCGCGCGCCCAGAGCCGGGCGGCGGCGGCGTCCGTGAACACCTCGTAGGCCGGAGTCGGGATGCCGGCGCGCCGCATCACCTCCTTGGCGAAGGCCTTGCTGGACTCGATCCGCCCCGGCTCGCGGTCGGGACCGAAGACAGCAATGCCGGCGTCACGAAGAGCGTCGCCGGCGCCCGAAGCCACGGCCGCCTCCGGGCCGAGCACGGCGAGACCGATTCGCTCGCGGCGCGCGAACTTGACGAGACCGACGACGTCGTCGGCCTGGATGGGCACGTTGCGGGCCATGCCGGTCGTGCCGCCGTTGCCGGGCGCGCAGTAGACCCGCTGGGTGAGATCCGACTGCATGCACTTCCAGGCGATCGCATGCTCTCGGGCGCCCGACCCAACAACCAAGATCTTCAAGGCGCGGGCGCTACTTT
>CAZXGB010000021.1:14832-26308 GCA_964640005.1 uncultured Actinomycetes bacterium
TTTATTCCCACTCGATGGTCCCGGGCGGCTTGGAGGTGATGTCGTAGACGACGCGGTTCACGCCCTTCACCTCGTTCACGATCCGGTTCGAGATCCGCGCCAGCACCTCGTAAGGGACACGAGCCCAGTCGGCGGTCATCGCGTCCTCCGAGGTGACGATGCGCACGGCGACCACGTTCGCGTAGGTCCGGTAGTCGCCCATGACGCCGACTGTCTCCAGCGGCGTCAGGACCGCGAAGGACTGCCAGACCTGCCGGTACAGACCCGCCTTCTTGATCTCGTCGACAACGATCCAGTCGGCCTCGCGGAGCGTGTCCAGCCGCTCCCGGGTGACCTCGCCCAGGCAGCGGATCGCCAGGCCGGGGCCCGGAAAGGGCTGCCGGTGGACCATGTCCTCGGGCAAACCGAGCTCGAGCCCGACCGCCCGCACCTCGTCCTTGAACAGGTAGCGGAGCGGCTCGACCAGCTGGAAGCGGAGACCGGCGGGCAGCCCGCCGACATTGTGATGCGTCTTGATCTTGGCAGCCGAAGCGGCCGTGTCCGCCGCCGTCGACTCGATCACGTCCGGATAGAGCGTGCCCTGAGCAAGGAAGTCGATGTCGCCGATCGCCTGGGCCTGCTGCTCGAAGATGTCGATGAAGACCCGGCCGACGATCCGGCGCTTCTCCTCGGGATCGGTAACCCCGGCCAGCTCGCCCAGGAAGTGGTCGGTCGCGTCCACGTAGCGGATGTCCATGTCGAGGTTGCCATGCATCACGTCGAGGACGCGCTCTGGCTCTTCGCGCCGGAGCAGTCCGTTGTTGACGAAGACGCAGGTCAGCTGGTCCCCGATCGCCCGGTGCACCAGGGTCGCGGCCACCGCGCTGTCGACGCCACCGGAAAGCGCGCAGAGGATGCGGCCGCCGCCGACACTGGCGCGGATCCGCTCGGTCGCCTCCTCGATGAACGAGCCCGGCGTCCAGGACGGCGAGCACCGGCAGACCTCGAGCACGAAGTTGCGGAGGATCTCGCGGCCCTGCGGCGTGTGAACCACCTCCGGGTGGAACTGGATGCCGATGACGCCCGCACCGTTGCTCAGAGCCGCCACCGGCGAGTTGGCGCTGGATGCAAGCGCACGGAAGCCGGGCGGCACGCGGGACACGTGGTCGCCGTGGCTCATCCAGACCGGCAGCTCGCCGGGCAGGCCGGCGAACAGGCCGCCCGGCTCGGTGACCGAGAGCAGCGCCGGTCCGTACTCGCGCCGAGCGCCGGGAGCCACCTCGCCCCCAAGGTGATGCGCGATCAGCTGCATGCCGTAGCAGATGCCGAGGACGGGCAGGCCCGAGCGGAGCGCCTCGGGGTCGACCTGCGGTGCGCCCGGCTCATAGACGCTGGCCGGGCCGCCGGAAAGGATCAGGCCACGAGGATTGCGCCGCCTGATCTCGGACCAGGGCAGGTCCCCGGGCACCAGCTCGCAGTACACCCCCGCCTCGCGGACGCGGCGGGCGATCAGCTGGGCGGTCTGGCCGCCG
Source organism: uncultured Actinomycetes bacterium (assembly GCA_964640005.1). Taxonomy (GTDB): domain Bacteria; phylum Chloroflexota; class Dormibacteria; order Dormibacterales; family Dormibacteraceae; genus CAZHAC01. The sequence continues at coordinate 16,344 of CAZXGB010000021.1, forward strand.
TAGTCGAGGACCAAGACCGTCTCGCGGTCCGTGCTCATCGGGGGCACGACTGGGTGAGGCGCCTGGGTTTCGATGCCCGCGAATTCTATCCTTGTATGGAAATGGCCATGAGGGCGATCGAATACCTCCGGGGCGCCACCGCGGACGATGCGCGGCGGCTGCGCGCGCGGGGGATCTTGCACACCAACCGGCTGCTGCACGCCTGCACGCTGGAAGTCGACCGGAAAACGTTGAGCCGGCGTACAGGCATCAGCGAGGATCGGCTGCTGGAGTTCGCCCACCAGTCGGCGCTGCTCGAGATCTCGAGCCTGGAGCGCTGGCTGCCGGTGGTCCGCCGCCTCGGCGTGACCGACCTAAAGATCCTGCGCCGGCAGGATCCGGAGGTCCTCCAGCGGCGGATCGTGGAGGCCGTCGGGCTCGCGGGAGCGCCGACCATCAGCACGGTCGAGTACTGGATCGGCCAGGCGCGCTCGATCGACATGATCGAGGAGTACGCACCCTCGGCGGTCGAGCTGAGCCCGTCGCTCCTGGGCCAGACCGGCGCCGACACTCTCCGCAGCTCCATCTAGCCCGAGGCGAATGGCCGCCTCCCCCGCGAAGACGGGGGCGGTGCCGCGAAGCGGCGGAGGGGGTGTGCGACGCATCTCCGCATCAGGGGGTCGTTTAGCGCGCCCTAGAAGAAAGCCCCGCGCCGGAGCTTCAGGTTCTCGTAGATGCCTTCCTGGACGGTGCTCCGCACCTAGAACGCCCTCCCTTTAAAGACGACGCGCAACGTCTTTACTCGCCTGGATCACGGACTCAATCGGGCCGGCACCGGGGTCCCCGCGAAATCGCCAGATTTCGTGGGGTGGGGCTAAGCCGTCCCTACGCGCCACGCCAGGCGCTAATAAAAGGTGCTTCGGCGAAGCTTCAAATTCTCCAGTAACCCTTCCTGGACGGTGCTCCGCACCTGGTCGGAGATGGACATGACCACGCCCTGGTCGTCGGCCGCATCAGGCGGAAGCTGGTCCGTGCGGACCGGCTCGTGGAACTGGATCCTCCACTTGGACGGCAGCGGAATCGTGCCCAGTAGACCCAGCCACGGAAAGAACGGGGTGATCGGAAAGTAGGGGAAGCCCGTGAGCTTGGCCACCGGCTCCAGGTTGCCGAGCATCGGGTAGATCTCCTCGGAGCCGACGACGCTGATGGGGACGATCGGCGACCGCGACCGGATCGCGACCTGCACGAACCCGCCACGGCCGAAGCGGCGCAGGCGGTAGCGCTCGCTCCAGGACTTGCCCGTGCCCTTGGTCCCCTCCGGAAAGACGAGCACCAGCTCGTCGCGCTCGAGCAGGCGCAACGAGTCGTCGGCCACGCCGACGGTCTGGCCCGTCCGGCGAAGGAACCACGAGAGCCAGGGCAGGCCGAAGAAGAACTGGTCGACCAGCGCCCGGGCGTGGCGTCCCAGGTGAGGCGGCTCGGTGAAGAGCGCCGTCTTGATCATCGCCCCGTCCCAGGGAAGGACACCGGCGTGGTTGGCGACCAGCAGCGCCCGCCCTTCGCGGGGCACGTTGGCGATCCCGGTCGTCTCGATCCTCCAGTACCGGTGGTAGATCCATTCGAAGATCGGCAGCAGGGACTCCGTCCATTCGCCGTCGAACCCGAAGTCGTCCACCGCCATCGCCTCGTCCCGCGCGGCGAGCTGCGACTGGCGGGAGAACCACTGAATGATGGCGAGCATCGAGGCGAGATCGATCACATCGCGGCCCGTGGCCTCGCGGAAGCGCAGGGCGAGCTCACCGGCGCCCTGCAGGGCGGCAACGGGCAGCTCGGAGCGGACGCGCGAGATCACGTCCGGCACCGGTACCTGTTTCCGGGTACGGGCGCGCGACCGGGAGCGATTGCGCTTGCGGAGCTCCACCGAGACATCCGAGTAGAGCAGTCCCAGCTGGTGGCGGAGCCGGTCCTCGTCCGCTGTCAACTCGGAGCTCGTCATTTGACCACCCGCAGAGGAAGTCCGGCCTGCCTTCTCCGCTGCAGGTACATGGAGAGCTCGTACTCCTGAGGACCCTCGTACGGCGGTTCGAACCCGTACTCCTGAGCACTCGCGAAGGCGCCCAGCGTCTCTCGAGTCGTATGAGCGGGACGCCAGCCAAATTCTCGTTCCAGCGCGCTGCAGTCGACCACGCAGCCGTAGGTGAGAAAGTCGGCCAGGTAGCCGGGCATCTGGAAGCCCGACAGCTGGAGCCTGGCGCGCGCCAGCACGCGCACGTACGGGAAGAGCACGCTCCTCCTCTCCCGCTTGAGTATCCGGATGGCCTGGCCGAGGAGCAGCATCCCGTCGCCGGCCACGTTGAAGACGCCGGGATGATCGGCGACCGCCGCCCGGTAGAGAGCCTCCACCGCGTCCTCGTCGTGCAGGAGCTGGAGGCGCGGGTCGAAGCCGATGAAGGTTGGGATCGGGGAGAGCTGGAAGTAGCGGCCGAGGGCGGTGGGGTGAGCCGCGCCCAACCCGTGCGCGAAGCGAAGGGTCGTGGTCGTGATCAGGGGATGCCGGACGGCGAAATCCCAGACGATCTGTTCCATCTCCAGAAGCTCGTCGCCCAGGAACTCGCCCGCCGGTCCTTTCCTGGCTTGCTCCTCGCGGAGGAAGGAGGGAGCGTAGGGGTGGCACCCGTAGACCGCGACGCTCGACTTGACGACCAGGCGCTCGACCGGGCTGTCCTTCCCCGAGCAGGCGGCCAGGAGGTTCATGGTGCCGATGACGTCGGTCTCGTGCAGCACCCGGTTCGAGACGTTGCCCTCGGTCAGCACCGCGCAGTGGACGACAGTGTCCACCTCGAGCTCCTGAACGAGCTTCTTGAGCAGCGAGTGGCGGGTATCGGCGTGAACGAACTCGGTCCGCTCCAGGGGGACCTGGGGATCCTCGACGTCGATCCCGAAGATCGCCGCCACGTCCTCGCGCTCCTCGAGGCGCTTTGCGAGCCGGCCGCCGAGGTGCTGTGACACCCCAGTGACGAGCACCCTCATCGCGTCGAGAGTAAGGCGAAGGCTCCGCTTACGGGTAGATGCCCCTCACTGTGGTGGCGTTGGCGACGCGCTGCACGGCCAGCGCGTAGGCGGCCGTCCGCATGTCGATGCGCTTGTTCACCGATGCGTGCAGGACTTCGTAGAAGGCCCGGGTGATGATGTGGTGGAGCTTGGTGTTGACCTCCTCCTCTTCCCAGAAGAAGGCCTGCAGGTCCTGCACCCACTCGAAGTAGGAAACGATCACGCCACCGGAGTTGGCGAGGATGTCGGGAACCAGGAAGACCCCACGTTCGGCCAGCACCTGGTCGGCCTCAGGGGTGAGGGCGGCGTTCGCGGCCTCGGTGATCAGCCTCGCCTTGACCCGGTCCGCATTGCGCTCGGTGATCTGGTTCTCGACCGCGGCGGGCACCAGGATGGTTATCGGGAGCTCCAGCATGTCCTCGTTGGAGATGTCCTCAGCGGTCTTGAAACCGGCGACCGTGCCGCGCACCTGGGCGTGCTCATCGAGGGCCGAGAGGTCGAGGCCCTTGGGGTTGTAGACGGCGCCTTTGGAATCGCTGACCGCAACCACGCGCAGACCGGCCTCGGTCAGCAGATGGGCGACCGAGCGGCCGACCTTCCCCCGCCCCTGGATCGCCACCGTCGGCGTCTCCTCTTCGACGTGGAGGTATTTGATCGCCTCCAGCGTCAGGTAGGTCACTCCCCGCCCGGCCGCGTCCTTTCGGCCTTCGGAGCCGCCCACGTCGGTCGGCTTGCCGGTGACGGACGCGGTCACCGAGTGGCCGGAGTGCATCGAGATCGTGTCCATGATCCAGGCCATGATCCGTGCGTCGGTGCCGAGGTCCGGCGCCGGAATGTCCCGTTCGGGACCGATGAGAAGGGCGATCTCGGTCGCGTAGCGGCGGGTGAGGTGCTCGAGCTCGCTTTCGGAGAGCCGGCGCGGGTCGACGTCGACGCCGCCCTTGGCCCCGCCGTAGGGGATGCCGACGACGGCGCATTTCCAGGTCATGAGCATGGCCAGCGCTTTCACCGTGTCGAGTGAAAGGCCCGGCTGGTAGCGGATCCCGCCCTTCGCCGGACCGCGGCTGATGTTGTGGTGGACCCGGTAACCCGTGAACACCTTCACGCTGCCGTCGTCGAGCCGGACCGGAAAGTGGACCGTCAGCTCACGCTTGACATCGCGAAGCACCCGGCGGGCGTCCTCGGAGAGGCCGAGCACGTCAGCGGCAGCGTCGAAGCGGCGCTGCGCGGTTTCGAAAGCCGTCAATGTCTTGACGCCGACCGCCATTAAGCCATCACCCTCTTCTTGTTGTTCCGGAGGCGCACCCCGGGATCGTGCGGATACTACCCCCGGCCCGCCGATAATCCCAGCCTAAGTTGTCGATCCGTCGCCGCCCGCTGGCGGGATACGCGCTCGTCTCCCTGACGGCCCTCGTCTTCGGCTTTCTCCTGGCCGCGCAGCTGCGGGCCCAGCTCCTGATCCCGGGCAATAGCGTCGCCCGCAACCAGGCGCTGGTTCGCACCGTTCTTGACCTCGAGAAGCAGAACGGCGAGTACCGCAAGGAGATCAGCACCGTCCGCGGCCAGCTCGATTCGCTCGAGGCCGACGCCGCGCGACGCTCGGAGTCGACCCAGCGCCTCGAGCAGGAGGCCACCGGCCTGCGCGAGCAGGGCGGCCTCACGGCTCTGCGCGGTCCGGGCGTCGCCGTCTCGCTGGCGAGCGGGAGGCCAGGCGCGGTGCCCCAGGCCCAGAGCGCGTGGCTGGTCAACTTCCAGGACATCGAGGACGTCGTCCAGGTCCTCTTCGAAGGCGGCGCCGAAGGTGTGGCGGTCAACGGCCGCCGCATTACACCGGCCACATCCTTCGCGGGCTCCGGCACGGCGCTGGTCATCGACCAGGGTCCGCCGCTATCCCCGCCCTACCGGGTGGCCGCGGTCGGCAACCGGAGCCAGATGGAGCAGCTTCTCAACGACCCCTCCTCGCTCGGCGACCTCCGCAACCGGCAGCGCTTGTACGGCTTGCAGCTCTCCTGGACCGGAAGCCCCGAGCTCTCGCTGCCAGCCTACGACGCCGCCATCCAGGTGACGTACGCGCGTGCCTCGTAGGCCGCTTTCGGTGGCCGCCGTCGCCCTTCTGGCCGCGGTGCTCGCGTTCGTGGGCACTGTCCAGCTCCGAAGCCAGGCCGAGGTGCAGAGGACGCTGGAAGGCCAGGACCCCACCGCCCTCGCGTTTCTGATCGACGACCTCCACACGGCCAACGACCGCCTGGGAGCCGAGGTCAGCGCGCTCACCGGCAGGCGCGACTACCTACAAACGGGCGGTGGCGCGGCGGCCAACCAGCAGCTCAGCGAAGAGGCGAACCGGCTTCGCATCCTGGAGGGAATCGTGCCCGTACATGGCCCGGGAGTGACGATCACCGTCGACGCGCCGCTGACGCCTTTCGACCTCGAGGATGCGGGCAACAACCTCCGCTTGGGTGGCGCCGAGGCGGTGGCCATCAACGAGCGCCGCGTCGTGACGGGGAGTATCTACCGCGAGTCCGGGGGCGCGATCACGATCGATGGGGTGACCACGCGCGGCCCCTGGACCTTCGTGGCGATCGGCGACCCGGCGCATCTGCAGGCCACCGCCGATGTGATGACGCGCTCTCTTCGCAGCGACCCCCGCGTCCGGCAGGTCGTCTATCGGTTTGACGCGGACGTCGCGATCCGCGCTACCGTGCTGCCGCGGCCCTTCGTGTACGGCTCGGCGTAGCGCTCGAGCCGGCGGACAGGCGGTCGAGCTTGCGGGAGAGCTCGTCGACCTTGTCGGAGAGCCGCTCGACCTCGCGCCGGCTGGGCAGCATCAAGCGCTCGAGCGCGCGTTCGATGGCGCTCTCGACCAGCTCTTCGAGCTCCCCGCGCCGCCGTTCGACCTCGTTCGAGACCAGGGCAGCGGGAACGTTGAGCGTCTTACGAACGTAGTCGAGCAGCGCCTGGCCACGCTCGTGGCCGTTGCCCTCACCGCCCGCGTAGCGCCCGCCTCGCTTCTCCTCGCCCATCACGATCTGGGAAAGGACCAGGGGCGTCAGGTCGCTGCCCGTTTCCCGGTCGACGACTTCGATGTCGTGGCCGTCCCGCACCAACGCCGAGATCCCGTCGAGCGTGATGTAGCGGCTGGTCCGCGTGTCGTACAGCTTGCGGTTGGCGTACTTCTTGATCAGGTGCTTCTCGGCCATGACGTCCGCGATTCTAACGCATTGCGTTATGATCCGCGGCAATCGGCCCGAACGTGCGGTTTCCGAACCATTGACAAAAGCAAGTAAAAGGGGGTCCTCATAGATGGCACCAACCCGGAGGAAAGCTCAACCACAGGGCTTTGTCGACCAGTTTCGCGAGGCGCTCGAGTCGCGCATCCCAGCGGACTGGCGGCGCCAGGCGGAGCGCCAGTACAAGGACCTGCGCAAGCAGTTCGACAAGGGGTTCAACGAGTCCCAGAAGAACCTGGCCGCCTTCCGTAAGCAGGTCGATCAGCGCCTCAATCGGGTGGCCGAACGGGGTGAGCTGGACAAGCTGACAAAGCGGATCGAGGGTCTTCAGCAGCAGATCGAGAAGCTGACGCGGCAGGCGACCGCCCGACGCGAGACGAGCGCGGCCGCGACCCCGGCGCGCACCTCCGCAAGGCGCAGCACGGCGGCCAAAACGGCGGCTGGCAAAACGGCGACCGCGAAGGCACCTGCCGCGGCCAAGAAGCCCGCGCGCACCTCAGCGCAGCGGGCGGCATCGACACCCGCGGGCCGGCCCGCGCGCGCGTCGCGAAGGGCCGCCCCGGCTTCTCAGCCGCCGGCTCCGGCCCCCGAGAGCGAGAAGCCACCGCCGGAGAACGCCAGCTAGAACGATCCGTAGACAAGGGCTCCGCCCACCGCGACGGCAGCGGGACGGAGCCCTTCCCAGTTCCGCGGGTTGAGTTCGAGGGGGTCGCTATCAAGGACCTGGAAGTCGGCCAGCAATCCCGGCTCGAGCGACCCCCGGCGCCTCTCCTCGAAGGCGGCGTAGGCGCCGGCGGACGTGTAGGCGGACAGGCCCTGGAGGCGCGTCAGGCCCTGGCGGGTGTCCACGATGGCCGCCCGCATCTGCTGCCAGGGATCTGGGTCCGGGACGACGGGTAGATCGGAGCTGAAGGCCAGCGGCACACCACCGCCGAGCAGCGCCCGGTGCGCGGCCAGGTGCGGGTGGAGCTCGGCCGGAAATGCCCCGGCGGGCGCGGACTCAGGTCCGGCGGTCGAGGTCAGGCGGTTGCCGCGTCGGCCCGGCGCGGTCCTGAGGTTGGCGGCAATCGATGCGAACAACGGCTGCATCACGGCGACCATGCCAAGAGCTGACAAGCGCCGCACCAGGTCTGGCGGGCAGGCCGTGCAGTGTTCGACCCGGTGGCGGAGCCGGCGGGCGGACGGACCCGCGGCCTCCACCGCGTCGCACATCGCCTCGATCGCCGCGTCGCCGATCGCATGTGCCGCGACCTGGAGATGGCTGGCGGTGGCCTCGGCGACGAGGCGCCGGAGCTCGTCAGGCGGCGTCCGCCAGTTTGTCTCCCGGCCCCGGATTGCGGCTCCGCCCGCGAGCGCGCCACCATCCACGAAGACCTTCACGGGACCCGCACGGACGCGGCCGCCGAAGCCCCTGCCCAGGCCGAGGCCCGCGGCCGCCGGCAGCAGTTCCCAGGACAGGAACTCGTTGACGCGGACGCCCAGACGTCCCTCCTGGTCCAGCTCCTGAAAGGCGCGCAGGTCGTCGGCGAAGCCGCGGTTCACCGCGGCACCGACGCTGGTAATCCCGCATGAGAGCAGCAGACGCTGGCAGCGCAGGATGCCGAGCTTGCGATCGTCGAGGGACGGCGGCGGCTGGTGGTCGGCGACCAGCCGCATCGCCGATTCGTAGAGCCGGCCGTCGAGCGAGCCGTCCGAGCGGCGGCCGAGAGCTCCGCCCTGGGGATCGGCGGTTCCAGCGTCAAGTCCGGCGGCCAGCAGCGCGGCGCTGTTTGCGACTCGGGCGTGGCCGCCGCGCTCGTCCGCGTACATCGGCCGGCCTTGGGTGACGGCGTCGAGCTCCTCGCGTGTGGGTGGCCGCCCCTCTCGCAGCTCGAGCGGCGAGTAGCCGCGGGCGACGAGCCAGCGACCGGGTGGCAGCTTCTCGTGGACGCGCCGGAGCCGGCGCTGGATATCGGCCAGCGTCCGGCTGCCCGTGAGGTCGGCGCCGAAGGAGGTGAGCCCGAAGTAGACGACGTGTGCGTGCGCGTCGTCGAACCCGGGCAGAACCGTCCGCCCTCCGAGGTCGGCGACAGCGGTGTGCCTGCCGGCCAGGGCGTCGAGCTCAGGGCCGCCGACGGCGAGCACGCGTCCGCGGGCGACGGCGAGATGACTGGAGCGACGCAGCCGCTGCCGGCCGAGAGGGTAGATGCGGCCCCCGCGCAGGAGCAGGTCCGCGTCCACGACTGACTAGAGTAGCCAGGTGCCAGTGGTCGACATGCGCTCAGACACGCTCACCATGCCGACACCGGAGATGCGGCGGGCCATGGAGTCGGCGGAGCTCGGTGACGATGTCTTCGGCGAGGACCCCACCGTCAACCGGCTGCAGGAGATCGCCGCCGCGAAGCTGGGGACCGAGGCCGCGCTGCTGGTTGCCAGCGGGACCATGGGCAACCTCCTGGGCGTGCTCGTCAACGCGCGGTCGGGGCAGGAGGTGATCGCCGATGCCGACTCGCACGTCTTCCTGTATGAAGGCGGCGGTGCGGCCGCGCTGGGCGGGATCCAGATCCGGCCGGTCACGACGGAACGCGGCGTGATGAGCGGCGAGCAGGTCGCGGCGGCGGTTCGGCCGGCAGATGACGTGCACCAGCCGCTCAGTGCCGCGCTGACTGTCGAGGACACGCACAACCGTCACGGGGGCGTGGTCTGGCCGCTGGAGTCGCTGCGCGAGGTCTCCCGCACCGCGCGCGAACAGGGGCTGAGCGTGCACATCGACGGCGCTCGCGTCTTCAACGCCGCCATCGCGCAACGCGTCGACGTGCGCGAGATCGCCGCCTGCGCCGACACCATCACCTTCTGCCTTTCCAAGGGTCTGGGGGCGCCGGTCGGTTCAGTACTCTGCGGGCCCGATGAAAAGATCGCGACGGCCCGGCGGTGGCGGAAGATGCTGGGCGGCGGCTGGCGTGAGGCAGGGTTCATCGCCGCCGCCGGACTGGTCGCGCTCGAGACCATGGTCGACCGCCTCGCCGAGGACCACGCGAACGCGCGCACTTTGGCGGAGGGACTGGCCGAGATGCCGGGGGTGGATATCGACCTCGCGCGCGTTCAGACCAACCTGGTCATCTTCCGGCTCACCTCGATGGCGCCCGAAGCCTTTCTTTCCGAGTGCGCTGCCCGCGGCCTCCTGGGCGGCGCGATGGGGGGCGGGTTGGTACGCTTCGTCACCCGTCATGGGGTCACGGCCGCCGGCGTGCAGCAGGCGCTCGCCGTTTGTTCAGAGGTGCTCTCGGCATGATGCGTTCGACTGAGCAGCGCAAGGCCGACGCGATCGCCGCGCTTGAGCGGAACGCCGACGCCTGGCTGGCCACCGCCAGCGGCTCGGGACGCCCCCACCTCATCGCCGTTTCCGCGTGGTGGGACGGCGAGCACATCGTGATCGCCACACTGGGCGCCAGCCGCACGGCTCGCAACCTCGACGCCGGCGGGCGGGCTCGGATCGCCCTGGGCGCGCCCGACGACGTCGTGATGATCGACGCCCGTGTCGCTGACAGCTTTCCGGCGGATGGGTCGGCCGCCCAGCTGGCCGCTGGCTTCTCGGCCGCCCTCGGCTGGGACCCGCGCGAGGAGCCCGGCAAGTGGAGGTTCTTCCGACTGGCGCCGGTGGCGATTCAGGCCTATCGGGGCTACTCGGAGCAACCAGGCCGCGACGTGATGCGCGAGGGCCGCTGGCTG
>CAZXGB010000022.1:0-3392 GCA_964640005.1 uncultured Actinomycetes bacterium
TCCGTCTACCGGGGTGAGCCGGCGGTCCACGTAAACGATGGCGCGACTTTCCTGGGTCGCCCATCACAACGGAGGAATTCCGTTCAGCACCGGCGGATACGGCCTCTATGCAGACGCACGCCAGACGGCTCGTCCGCAATCGATGTCGATGCCCCGGTCGAGCTAGAAGTTGTGACGGGTTACCACCCTGGCTCGAGCTAGGCGAACTCTGACGCCAGCGGCACCCCCGTGACCAGCTTTTCGATGAGGTCCGCGTACTGCATGAGGTGCCGGGGCACGAGAAAGTAGTCGCGCACGCGCTCTCGCGCGGCGTTGCCCATGGCGGCCGCGCGAGCGGGGTCGGCGAGCAGGTTGAGAACCAAGGACCCGTACTCCACTAGGTTCTGCGGATCGTCGATGAGGTACCCGGTTCGAGCATGCTCGATCTGGTCCTGGATCCCACCTATGCGGCTGGCGACCACCGGCCGGCCTTTCCACATGGCCTCGGCGACCGTCAGACCGAAGCCCTCGGCCAGGCTCTTCTGAACGGCCACCGAGCATTTGCGTTGGATCGCGTTGACCATGGTCGCGTTCTCCTCGATGTCGACCATCGGGAGCGTTGCCAGGTGCACCACGGCCCTCGCCGCCCGCGGCAGTTGCTCCCAGGCCCGCATCGTCTCGCGCAGGACCTGGCCACCCTCGGGGTCGTCGGCCACCGCTTCCACTGCGGGACCGACAAGGACCAGGTGGGCCTCGTGATTGGGTGCGACGTGGTCCACAAAGCCCTTCATGACCCCGAGCGGGTCCTTGAGGCGGTCCCAGCGGGAAACCTGGGTTACGAACGGGTGCCCAAGAGGCAGCTTCGAATCCTCGTACATCACGGCGGGGCGCGTGACGACCGCTTCGCGGCCGTCCTGGCGCAGGAATCGCGACGCCCGGTCAGGCCCATCTGCAGTAATGCCGGTGATGGCCAGGATCGCGTCCACCTGCTGGGGATCCAGATCCCGGTTCTTCGGCGAGAGGGCGTCGATAGAAGGCGGGATGACGAAGATCTTCGAGCGGTCGAGACCCTCCCAGGCGAAGTCCGAACGTGAGAAGACATATGCATCCGCGGGAGTCACGTAAGGGAGGAGGAAGTTCCAGGCCTTTCGTGCCGTGTTGTTGGGCATGTCGAGGCCGACATGGCAGCGCCAGATGGTGTGCGCGCCGATATCGCGCATGGCCTGTGTCAGACCGGCCGTCTGGGGGTCGTGCAGCAGGACGACGTCGCCTCGCCGTACCTGAGACGCCAACGCCTCGGCACTCGGTTGCAGGGACGACTCGTAGATCCGCTTCGCCTCATCGTCCAGCTGTCCGCCGTCACCGGCGGATCCGTGCAGGTGATTGTGGATGCGCTTGGTGACCTGAAAGAAGTCAGGTCCGCTCTGGATCACCACCCAGCACGTGTCGAGCCCCGCTCCGCGGACATACCCGATCATCGACTGCAGCATCTCGGCCACGCCGCCCCCATGCGCCGTCGAGTTGATGTTCCAGATCGTTCGACCCTGAAGAACGCGATGCGCCCTCTCCAGCGCGTCCATGAAGCGTCTGTACTGGTCCTGTGTGATGAGGTGTTCGAACTGCTTCAGCGGCAGCGGCCGGATTTCCGTATCGGCGCGTTCCAGCACGTTCAGGGTTCTCATGCTCTGGCCTCCACATGAGTGGATCGTGGCTGCGTCTTGTCGAGTCGCGTCGGAGTCTACGGAGCGGGTCCGTGAACGCTCAGCACAAAAGGGGTCGGACTTCGTACAAATGACCGTCTGAGATGCGAAGCCTCAACTAGTCGATGGCAGGTCGCGGCCTGGATCATCTTCTGGACTCCCCAAACCTGGCCCTCCATGCGACGACGCCGCCCAGAACACAACCTGATACCCCGCGGGTATCGGGCCGAGCCGAGGGCTATTCAGGCGAGGTGTTGTCTCGCGGCGCCTGAGGGCGGCCGCTTCCAGATCATCGCGGCCAGGATCAGGGCGGCGATGACGGCGCTGCAACCGATCGTGGCGGCGAGCGGGCTCACGAAAAGCGAGGCAACCCCGATGGCCATCACGGGTATGGCAAGGCCGGCGTTGGCCACTACGAAGAAGCTGGACATCACCTCTCCACGGCGGAGCGAGGGGGTGACCTGGTTCAGGGTGGCCAGACCGCCCATGAAGGTCAGGCCGACGCCGGCACCCGCGATGACGGTCCCGGCGACAAAGAGTGCGACCGATGCCAGGTCGAGGCCGAGCACCACGGCGATCAGACCGGCGAAGACGCTCAGCATCCCGGTCGCGGTCACCGTCCGGCTACTCGAACGCCGCATGGCAACATCCGCGGCCGCGGCCGTGGCGAAGAACAGGAACGAGAGACCGCCGCTGACGGCGTGACTGCCCTGATGAAGGGTGCCCCGGACGAACGAGGGCACGAGCGAACTGAAGAGCCCGACCAGGCTGAAGGCGCAAAAGATGGCGACGGCGACGGTGATGAAGGTGGGACGGATCTCACGCGGCACCCCTACCGGACGGGGAGCCAGAGAGACCGGATCGCATCTGAGCACGGTTTCGGGCGCCGCCAGCACGCAGGCCGCCGTCGGCATCAGCAAGACGAGGTAGGCACCGAAGGTGAGTTCGGTCGGAAACGGCGCGTACTGCGACAGGAAACCCGCCACAACGGAACCGAGGGCGAGCCCAGACTGGTTGCCAACGGTCGCCACCACCGACGCGTGCCGTTCATCGGGGGAGGGGTTGAGCTCCGCCAGCGCGGCGGTTGCGGTCGAACCCAGCAGCGCGGCGGCGAAGCCGGACACGAAGCGGGCCGCCAGCAGCCAGGGAACGCCCTGGGCGAAGAGGAAGAGGAGCGTGCTGATCGCTGCCAGGGCGATGGCGAGAAGGAGAACCGGCTTCCGCCCCAACTGATCGGAGAGGTGGCCGAAGAAGAGGAGGGCCGCGAGGGTACCGGCGGCGTAGATCCCGAAGATCGCGGTCAGCACGGCATCCGGGAAGTGGTAGGAGGCCTGGTAGAAGACGTAGAGCGGGATGGGGAGCGTCACCCCGAGGTTGCCGATGAGGAGGACGAAGGCCACCAGCCAAAAGGCGACAGGGCGGTGAAGGTGTAGGAGGGGCGGGTCGCTGAGGTACTGCTCGAGGTGATCGTCGCAGCGCGTCCGGCTCACCTGCGGCTCCTCAGATGTGGTCGGCTCCCGGTTCCAGTCCCTCCGCCTCAGACTCTGCCGACCCTCACGCTACGACGTGATCGGGTTCTGGCTTTGGTTCCGACACTCCGGCTTGCGTGGGTTGCGGCATCGCGGTAGGGGACGGGGATCGCTCCCCGCCCCCCGCACCGATCCCAGCGAGCGGAACTACTGCACTGGGCTCCTACCTTGGATGAGTGGCGGT
>CAZXGB010000022.1:3492-25826 GCA_964640005.1 uncultured Actinomycetes bacterium
CGATCCCAGCGAGCGGAACTACTGCACTGGGCTCCTACCTTGGATGAGTGGCGGTGACGCGATCCTCCGCTTGCCGCACACGTCCAGCACTAACGACACACGCAGGCCGGTCCTGTGTCGGGAGCCTGGTGGTTCTGGCCGTGTTTTCGCCGGTCAGCCCCCTTCCCTCCACCGCCTCCGCGGCCAGTGCGCGGCTTCGGTCGATAGTACGCGGCTGTCTGACGTCCCGCCCTCGTGCATCTCAGGCTTGCGGCCTCGGCCACGCTCGTACATCGGCTTTGCCGACTGAACCAGTTGACAGCCGATGACAGCTAGCAATGACTGAGTAACCGGCGACCTGACCTCTGACAACGGAGACCGTTAGGTCGACCACCGTAACTAGGTGATCGCTGTTCCAGCGAAATGACAGGCGGCCGAGTGGCCTCCCGGCTGCTCGGTAAGCAGTGGCACCTGCTCGGCACAGATCTCCTGAGCTAGCGGGCAGCGTGTCCGGAAGCGGCAGCCGCTCGGAGGATTGACCGGGCTAGGCACGTCGCCCTTGAGCACGATCCGCGTTCGCTTCTTATCGGGCACGGGCTCGGGTATCGCCGAAAGCAGCGCCATCGTGTAGGGATGCAGAGGCCTTTCGTAGATGTCCCGGGCTCGGCCGATCTCGACAATGCGGCCGAGATACATCACCGCGATGCGGTCTGAGATGTAGCCGACAACCGCGAGGTTGTGGGCTACGAAGAGGTAGGTGAGGTTGAACTCCCGCTTGAGCTCGACCAGGAGGTTCAACACCTGCGACTGGATCGACACGTCGAGCGCCGACACCGGTTCGTCGGCGACGATGAACTTCGGCTGCAGCGCGAGCGCGCGCGCGATGCCGATGCGCTGCCGCTGCCCACCCGAGAATTCGTGCGGGTACCGGCTGGCGGCCTCCGGTCGTAGGCCCACTCTTTCGAGCGTCTCCCGGACGCGACGGTCGCGCTCGCGCGTCGTGCCCATGCGATGGATGTCGAGGCCCTCGCCGACGAGCTCACGCACGGTCATGCGTGGATCGAGGCTGCCGACAGGGTCCTGGAAGATGATCTGCATGTGACGGCGGAGCGCCTTCGTCTGCCGCTTCGACGCTCGCAGGACGTCCTTCCCGTCGAATGTGATCCGCCCCGCGGTCGGCTCCGACAGCCGGATCAGCGCGCGACCAAGCGTCGACTTGCCGCAACCCGACTCCCCGACCAGACCAAGCGTTTCTCCGGCCTGGATGTCCAGGTCAACCCCGTCGACCGCCTGGACTTGGCCGACGACACGGCGCAGGAACCCGCGCCGGATGGGGTAGTGCTTCGTGACGCCGCGCGCCTCGAGCAGGGCGCTCACGAGCCGGCCCCCAGCGGGGATGGCGCGCGCCGCCCGTTCTCGCGCAGCCAGCAGGCCGACTCCTGGCCCTGTCCGGTGCTCATCAGTGGCGGGTCCTCCTCGCGGCACCGTTCGAAGGCGTGCTCGCAGCGGGGGGCGAAGCGACACCCCTGAGGCCAGTGGAGAGCGCTGGGGACCATGCCGCGGATCACGTGCAGCGGCTCCTCTTGCGTACTGCCGAGGAGTGGGATCGAGTGAAGAAGGGCCTCGGTGTAGGGGTGCTGCGGGGAGGTGAAGAGCTGCCGCGCCGGCGCGCGCTCCACGACCCGTCCGGCGTACATCACCGCGACGTCGTCGGCCATCTCGGCGACCACACCGAGGTCGTGGGTGATCAGGATGATCGCCATTTCGAGCCGGTCTCTCAGCTCCCTCATCAGCTCCAGGATCTGCGCCTGGATGGTGACGTCGAGGGCTGTGGTCGGCTCGTCGGCGATCAGCAGCTTTGGGTTGCAGGCGAGCGCGATCGCGATCATGACGCGCTGCCGCTGGCCGCCCGAGAGCTGGTGTGGGTAATCGCCGAGGCGGCGCTCCGGCGTCGGAATGCCGACCAGGCGGAGCATCTCGACCGCGCGTGCGCGAGCTTCCGGGCCCTTCATCTTGGTGTGGAGCTGCAGCACCTCCACGATCTGATCGCCGATCGTGTAGACGGGGTTCAGCGACGTCATCGGTTCCTGGAAGATCATCCCGATCCGGTTGCCCCGGATCCGGTTCAGGTCCTCCTCGCGCAGTCCGACCAGCTCGCGCCCTTCGAAGCGGATCTGGGACCCCGGCTCGATCCGTCCGGGCTGGTCGACCAAGCCCATCACGGACATTGCGGTAACACTCTTTCCGGACCCGGACTCGCCGACCACGCAGAGCGTCTGCCCGCTGCGGACTGTGAGATCGACACCATCGACCGCCCGGACAACGCCCGCGCGCGTATGAAAGTAGGTGCGCAGGTTCCGGACGTCGAGCAGGGCCTCTGCTGGATCAGCCATCGGCGAATTCGGTGGAGGCGTAGAAAGCGCGAAGGTCGGCGGTGACCTTGCGGACGGCGACCTCGAGGAATCGCTTCCCGAGCTCGACCGTGGCGTCGGCCGGACTGTCCGAGAAGCCGTCCATGGCCTGCCACGATCCATGAATCTCGGTCCGGAAGTCGCGTAGAAAGGATGTCCGCGGCGTCGGGAACTCGGTGCGCCGCGGCGGATCGACAGTCAACAGGTCGGCGGCCGCCGCCTGCATGGTCGCGGTCTCGAAGGCGCCGGCATGCCCGGGGACGTTCGTCACGTGCCCGGACCCAGCATCGACGAGCTCGGAGTGCGCCATCGCCCACCAGGAACCGGAGCCCACCGCGACCGGGAGCTCGAGTGCCAGGTCGCGCGCGGCGAGCTGCGCGAGCTCGTGGTTGCCGCCGTGGCCGTTGAGGAAGAAGAGCCGGCGATAGCCGCTGCCGGCGGCGGAGCGGCCGAGGTCGAGCAGCAGGCGGAGGTAGACGTTCGTGGTCACCGAGAGGGTTCCGCCGAAGGGCACGTGGTGGGCGGAGCTCCCGAAGGCAAGGACGGGGGCAACCACGACGGGCAGCTCGGCGGCCAGCTCCTCGGCCGCTCGTTCCGCGACCAGCTCGACGAGGATGCTGTCAGTCGCGAGGGGGAGGTGAGGCCCGTGCTGCTCGGTGGCGCCGAGCGGGAACACGAGCAGCGCGTCTGCGGCGGCGGCCTTCGCTGAAACCCGGTTCTGCGCGGCCAGGCTGCGCGACTTCGTGTTCACCGGCCGCCGGCGCTTGCGTAACGGCGTGCGCGCAGATCCGCCTGCCGCTTGTGTGCGGAGAAGCCCTCGAGCTCGCAGAGCCGGGCACACGTTTCGCCGATGGCTGCCGTCGCCGACGGTTCCACCTCCTGGTAGGTGACTGTCTTGAGGAACTTCCCGACCCAGAGCCCGCCCGTGTAGCGCGCGGCGCCCATCGTGGGCAGCGTGTGGTTGGTCCCGATGACCTTGTCGCCGTAGGCGACGTTCGTCTCCTTGCCCAGGAACAGGGCGCCGTAGTTGCGCAGCCGGTCGAGGTACCAGCGCGGATTGCGGGCCAGCACCTCGACGTGCTCGTAGGCGAGCCGGTCCGCCTCCAACGCCGCCTGCTCGTCGTCCTCGACGACGATGACCTGACCGTAATCGCGCCACGCCGCCCCGGCGGTGTCCGCAGTCTCCAGGTCCTGTAGCTGGCGCTCGATCTCAGCCAGCGTGTCGTGGCCGAGCTGCTCCGAGGTCGTGATCAGGGCGGCTGGCGACGTGGGTCCATGCTCGGCCTGCCCGAGCAAGTCAGTGGCGACCATCTCTGCATCGGCGGAGTCGTCCGCGATCACGAGCACCTCTGTCGGGCCGGCGATGAGATCGATGCCGACGTGCCCGAAGAGCTGCCGCTTGGCCTCCGCGACATACGCGTTGCCCGGTCCAACGAGCATGTCCACCCGCGCGATCGTTTCCGTTCCCAGCGCCATCGCCCCCATGGCCTGGATGCCGCCGAGCAGGTAGATCTCGTCAGCCCCCGCCATTGCCATGGCGGCGACCGTCGCGGCGGGGACGGCGCCGCGCAGAGGCGGAGTGCAGGCGACCACGCGCGGAACCCCGGCCACCTTCGCGGTCAGGACTGTCATGTGGGCGGAGGCGACCATCGCGTAGCGCCCGCCGGGGATGTAGCACCCCACGCTGCCAACGGGGATGTTGCGATGCCCGAGGCGGACACCGGGCAGCGTCTCCACCTCGATGTCCTTAAGTGCCGCTCGCTGCGCCTCCGCAAAGCGCCGGACCTGCGCCTGCGCGAACTCGATGTCCTCGATGACAGAGTTCGGAAGGCTCTCGATGGCGGCGTCGATCTCGGATGGGGAGAGCCGGAAGCTGGGCGGGTTCCAACCGTCGAAGCGGTTCGACAGCGCCCGGACCGCGGCGTCTTTTCCATCGCGGATCTCGTCGAGCACCGAGCGCACCGTGGCCTCGACTTCTGGCGTCGCTGCGCCGGCGGTGACCGAGCTGCCCGTCTGCTGCTTCAGGTATCGCGCTGTCTGCTGCGCCATCAGTCTTTCTCCAGGAAGCGGTTGAGGACGTTGGCCGTGATCCGCGCGACGCCCTTGTCCACGAGAATCGCCGCCGGCCAGGTGATCGATCCAGCTGAGAAGACCTGGCCGCCGCTCGGAACCTGGTAGTGGACCATCTCTGCCCCACCGTCGTCGGGATTGAGTCCCTTCGCGAGAAGGACGGTTCCGGGAGGTGAGTTGGCGCTTCGCTTGTCGGTCTCGTGGCCGGAAGCACCTCCCGGGCAGCGCTCCTGCAGGCTGCGGGTACCGAAGAGATTGCCGTTTCGGAGCCCGGTCCCCGCGAACGCCCAGTGAGAGTCGTCGAGGACGCGATAGGGAGCGCTCACCATAGCGCCGCTATGGGTGAACACGACGCCCAGCAGGGAGGCGGTCGGCTCGTAGCTTCGGTGCATCCGGTTCTCCTGGCTTCCATTCGGGTCCTCGTCCTGGGTGAGGAACCGGAGCGTCGAGTCGTCCTCGAACACCACCTCGCAGTCGACCCCGTTGCCGCCCAGGTAGATGAGCCGGCCACCGCGCTCGTGAACCCACGACTTGACCCTCGCGAACATCCGGCGCGACCAGTACTCCGGATGCGTGCTCAGGACGAGGACGGAGTAGCTGTCGAGATCCAGCGTGTCGTCGTGCAGCTGGGCCTCCGCGTACAGGTCGTGCTGGTAGCCCTCGCGCTCGAGCCAGGCCAGGAGCCTCCACTCGGCCGCCGCCAGGTGGCTCGGCTGGCGGCCGCGAATCGGGTCCTCTGGACGCTCGCACCACTCGATCTGGTTAAGGGGTTCCGGGCGGTCGAACGAGAGCGGACAGTACTCGTAGTCGGGCGCTGCGTGCTCACTCGGGGTGCCCGCGCGGTAGCGATCGAGGTCGCTGCGAGCGAACACCGTCGGCGTCGCCGGCAGGCGGGTGGCGTTGACGTAGTTGCTGCGTCCCCCGAAGTTGTTGTAGGCGGTCCAGGTGTTGGTCGAGGCGAGAACGGCGATCCGCTGGCGCGGTGTGATGGGCGCGACCACGAGCGGAAAGGAGAACCGCTTCCCGGTCTCGGTCTCGCCGTGGAAGTAGTAGAGACCAGAGCGCTCGGGCGCTCTCATGGTCCCCGTGTCGAACCACTCCACGCCGGTCTGCGTGTAGTCACCGTCGGGTGTGATCTGTACAGTCGCGCGCGGCCCGTGCTCGTCGAACCAGCCGAGCAGTTCCGCTTCCTCGGCATTGGCGCCGTGGCGTACGAGCACGAGGCGGTACGGCTCGGGACTGCTGACTCGGTAGGCGACCGGTTCGCCGGCGCGCGCCCACTTTGGCCACGCGTAGCCGAAGCAGCGCTCCGACAGTAGGCGGATCTGTTGCGGCTCGCCGCCGACCACGATCTCCGACCGCTTGGCGCCGTAGCCGTCACGCGCGATCGTCGCCCGATACCGGCCCGGCGGGACGTCGCCGACTACCGCGCCGCTTGCCGATGAGCGCAGCTGATAGGTGGCGCTGCCGTCGGTGAGCTCGAGGTCGGCCCCGCTCACCGCCAGGTAGCGCTCGTCGCTCACATAACCGATCAGCTGCATGTCCTCTCCTAAGTCGGCCTTAGCCCTGGCTGGGAGACTCGAGCGCGGCGTGGTGCCCGAGGAGCTCCGAGATGTGGTCGGCGGTGCGCCGGACCTCGCCGCCCAGTGATTCCAGACTCCCCTCGGCGAGGTCGCGCTTGAGGCCGATCACTCCAACGGAGGCGATGACGGCGCCCGAGAGGTTGCGGACGGGTGCGCCCACGCAGTAGACCCCCGGCACCTCCTCCTCGTCCTCGAGCGTGAAGCCGCTCGCGCGGTAGCTGCGCAGCTGCTCTTTGAAAGCGTGAGGGAGCGCGGGCGCGCGCTCGGTACCACGCCGGAAGGTGGCCGCCAGGATCTCGTCCAACCGCTCGTCCGGCAGGTAGGCCGCGATCGCCTTGCCGACCGCCGTCAGGTTGACCGGCGCCCGCTTGCCGACGTAGGTGTCGAACTTGACCAGGCCGCGGCCGTCGACGCGATCGACGTAGACGATCTCGTTCCCGTCCAGCACGGCCAGGTGGGAGGTCAGGCCGGTCCGTCTGGTCAGGGACTCGAGGTGTGGTCGCGCAACGTGCCGGATCTCGAGCCCGTTTAGAAGCCGGCTGGCGATCGCGAACAGCTTGAGGCCCAAGCGGTAGGCGCCTTCGCCGTCACGCTCGACGTAGCGGTGGGTGCGCAGGACCTCGAGGGTGAGGTGGGTGCTGCTCTTCGGTAGCTCGAGCCGGCGAGCGATGTCGATCATCCGCAAGCCGTCGGCGTGGCCGCTCAGCAGCTCGATGATGGCGAGCGCCTTGTCAATCGACGGGGAGCGAGGTCCAGCGGCCGTGCCGGCCGCGCTCGAGTCTGTTTTCATCGGCAGATTGTCCGGCACCGGCAGGATTCCCGGACATCACCGTCGGGAAGGGCATCGCTGCCGAGTCGGTTCAATATATTGGCTCCTCGTTCGGGTTGCAAGCCATCGGACGGCGCACATCCCGTTGTTGACACGTCGCCCCGGGTCTGTCAACAATGTTCCGCGGTTTACGGTTCAACATACTGAACCAAGCGGTTTTTTCAGGGGGCGTCGGTGACTGGTCCAGCTCTAAATGGTGTCGGCAACGCGGCGGCGCGATCGCGTGAAGTGATTCCCGGGGGGGTGAACTCGGGGCAGCGGCAGGTGCCGGGGCTCGAGGACCTTGTTGTCACGGCGACGCAGGGCGCCACGATGACCGATTCCCTGGGCCGGACGTTCACCGACTATCACGCGGCGTTCGGGCCGCCGCTGCTCGGCCACAACGACCCTGACGTCGACCGAGCAGTCGCCGAGGTGGGAAGCCGGGTCGACAACCCGGGCGTCGGGGTCACGCCCGGCGAGATCCGGCTGGCGGAGAAGCTGGTCGAGCTGGTGCCCTCGATCGAGAAGGTGCTCCTCACGATGACGGGCAGCGAGGCCACCTTCCACGCCCTCCGCCTCGCGCGGACGGCGACCGGCCGGCGCTACGTCATCAAGTTCCAGGGTTGCTATCACGGCTGGCATGACTCGGTCGCAATGAACGTCATCAGCCCTCCAGAGAAGGTCGGCAAGAAGGACCCACTGTCAGGAGGGATCCTGCCCGAGGTCCTCGAAGCCACGCTCGTCCTGCCGTTCAATGACGCGGCAGCGGTCGAACGCGCGCTCGACGAGCACCTGGGTGACGTGGCGGCGATCATCGTCGAGCCGATCCCTCACAACATCGGTGCCGTCCTGCCCGAGCCCGGCTTCCTCGAGCGGTTGCGAGAGCTGGCGACGAAGCATCGGACGGTGCTCGTCTTCGACGAGGTGATCACCGGCTTCCGGCATGGCCTGGGCGGCTACCAAAAGGTCTCCGGCGTCACGCCCGACCTGACCACCCTAGGCAAGGCGATGGCGAACGGGTGGCCGATCTCGGCGCTGGGTGGGCGTGCCGACCTGATGGAGCTGTTCAGTACGACGCCGGGCAGGCCGGCACAGTTCGCCGGCACCTTCAACGGGCACCCGGCGATGGTGGCGGCGGCGCTGGCGACGATCGAGAAGCTCGAGCGGGAGCCGGTCCACGAGCACGTCTTCCGGCTCGGCGAACGCGCTCGCACCGGGCTCCAGGAGATGTACGACTCGCTCGACCTGCCGGTCGTGGTCAGCGGCTTCGGCTCCGTGTTCGTCAGCTACTTCCTACAGGGCCCGGTGCGGCGGTATGACGACCTGCTGGCCAACGACGCCGACCTCTTCGTCGGATATCGGCAAAAGCTCATGGAGCACGGCATTTTCGAGCTTCCGCTCAACCTCAAGCGGAGCCACGTCTCCTACGCGCACACCGATGCCGACATCGATCGACTGATCGAAGCCACGCGCGCCGCCGTCCAGTCCGTGCTCGAGGAGCGGGAGGCAAGGGGGGCGCGGTGAGGATCACTCGGATCGAGACGATCCCCGTCGACGTCCCGATCGATCCCCGCCGTGCGATCGTAGGCGCCCGCGGCGGGCACCTGACCTCGCCGTTCCTGCTGCTCAAAGTGCACACCGACGAGGGCGTGACCGGGCTCGGCGAGGTGTCGTGCACGCCGGGCTGGTCCGGCGAGGACCAGGTTTCGGCCGCACACCTGATCGCCACCTACATCGAGCCCGCGCTGGCCGGCCAGGATCCGTTCGATATTGCCCGCCTCTCGACCCTGATGAACGCCCGCGTGGCCAACAACCCGTTCACGAGGGCAGGTGTCGAGATGGCCCTCTGGGACATCCTCGGGAAGGTCGCCGGCCTTCCTCTCTACCGCCTCTGGGGAGAAGCGCAGCGCGATTTCGTTCCGACCAAGTTCTCTGTGTCCGGCCTCGAGCCAGAGCGCGCCGCCGAAATCGCGTCCTGGGCAGTGGCCGAGGGCTTCCGCGCGATGAAGGTGAAGGTCGGGCGCGACCTCAAGGACGACCTCCGCCGGGTGGCCGCCGTCAGGGAGGCCATCGGACCGGACGTGAAGCTCGGCGTCGACGCCAACGGCGGCTGGACGCCCTGGGTCGCGATCGAGGCCGTCGACCGCCTGATGGAGTTCGACATCGCGTTCGTGGAGCAGCCGGTCGCGCGGACGGACGTGAGCTGGATGGCCGGTGTCCGCGCCCACAGCCGCGTGCCTATCCTGGCCGACGAGAGCGTCGAGACGGTCTTTGACGCCCTCGCACTGATCCGTGCGCAGGCGGTCGATGCCCTCTCGATCTACGTTGGCAAGGGTGCCGGTCTGGGGATGGCACGCCGGACCGTTGCCCTCGCCGAAGCCGCCGGGATGGCCTGCACGGTGGGCAGCAACGGCGAGCTCGGGGTTGCAACCGCAGCCATGATCCACCTGGGGATGGTGCTTCCCCGCTTCGCCGCGGAAACCTTTCCCTGCGACATCCTGAGCGTCTTCCTGTACGAGGACATGCTCCTCGCGGAGCCCCTTCCAGTCCAGGCAGGGCGCGCGTGTCCGAGTGACCGCCCGGGACTCGGCGTCGAACTCGACGGCGAGCGCGTCGAGCGCTACCGCGTCCAGTAGCTAGAGGAGCGATCGGAATGATCATCGACATTCACACGCACACACCCACTCACCGGGACCGCGTTCCCGAGGAGGAGGTGTTCTGGAACCGCGTCGGGCGTCCGGACAAGGACGTGCGGGTGACGGTGACCTGGGATGAGTACGACGCCGCCGCCAGGGCCGCCGGCGTCGACGTGTCGGTCGTGTTCAACATCGCGGTTCGCGAACCGGGCAAGGACACCGCTTTGCCGGCCGATCCCAATCGAATCAACGACTCGACGGCCGAGTTCGTTGCCGCCGCGCCGGACCGCCGCATCGGTTTCATGTCGGTTCATCCCGACGCCCCGGACGTTCTCGACGAGATCGAGCGCTGTGTGAGCGACCTGGGCCTCAAGGGCATCAAGCTCGGCCCGAACTACCAGAACTTCGATCCCCTGGGCGAGAACGCGGAACGCGTCTACGCGGAGGCCGAGCGCCGGGGCCTTCCGATTCTCTTTCACCAGGGAACCTCGCCGATTAGGACCGCGCCTCTGCGCTACGCCCACCCACTGACGATCGACGAGGTTGCTATGCGCCACCCCGATCTCCGGATCGTCATGGCGCATATGGGCCATCCCTGGCAGGCGGACACGATTGTGGTCGTCCGCAAGCACCCCAACGTCTACGCGGACGTCTCGGCGCTCTTCTACCGCCAGTGGTCCTTCTACAGCGGCATGCGCCTGGCGACCGAGTGGAAGGTGCTCCACAAGCTATTCCTCGGCTCCGACTACCCGATCATCGAGCCGGGCGAGACGATCGAGGGGCTGCGCCATGTGAACGACCTGGTCGTCGGGACCCGTCTTCCCACGGTCCCGGAGGACGCCCTCGAAGAGATCATCCACCGCAACTCACTGGAGCTGCTCGGCCTCGAGCTGCCCAAGGGCGCAAGGGTCGCCGGCGCGTAATGGCGCAGTACCGAGAGGCGACCCTGGCCGACGCGACCCGGGTGGCCGAGCTGTTGACGCAGCTGGGCGCCAAGGGAGTCGACTCGGCCGAGGCCGAGCGGCGGCTCCGGCGCGGCACTCACACCGTCTACGTGGCCGAGCGGGACGGTGACGTGGTCGGGCTGATCGCGCTCAAGACGGACACGCCCTTCGGTCACGGGCGCCAGCTCGCTCACATTTCGGCCCTGGTGACCCTGGAAGCCGAGCGCCGCTCCGGGGTAGCGCACGAGCTCGTGCAAGCAGCCATTGCGTATGCGCGGCGCAACGGCTGCACCGGCGTCGAGCTCACCTGCGGGCTGAGTCCGGCCCGCGAAGCCGCCCACCGCTTCTATCAGACGGAGGGCTTCGAGAAGAACTCGATCCGTTACTGGTTGCCGCTGGACACGGCGCCGAACTAAGGACAGAGGAGAGGAGAGACCGATGGCAACTGATCAAAGAGATCCGGGTTCACTGGACCTCGCCGCGTTCGTTCAAAAGGAAGTGTCGCGTCGCCGGCTCATGCAGGCGGCCATCCTTTCCGGCGGCGTCCTGGGCGTGGGCGCCTTCCTGGAGGCGTGTGCCGGCGGCACGAGCACCCAGCAGCCGGGGCAGTCGAGTTCCGCAACGCCCAAAGCGGGCGGCAGCCTGACCTGGGGCCTCACCTCCGATCCGGTCACGCTCGCGCCCTTCGGGATCGGCAACACCTCGAGCGCCGAGGTGAAGAACCTGGTCTACGAGTCCCTCGTGCGCTGGGACCGCAACCTCCAGGTCCAGCCCGCGCTGGCGGAGCGCTGGGAGACGCCCGACAACAAGACGTACATCTTCCACCTGCGGAAGGGCGTCAAGTTCCACAGCGGCAAGGAACTCAACGCGGACGACGTCAAGTACTCGCTGGAGTCGCAGAAGACGCCACCCCCGCCCGGGAACGTCAACGCCTTCTTCCCGAAGGTCGGCAGCATCGAGGTCGTCGACCAGTACACGGTCAAACTGAACATGTCGCAGCCGGACGCGACCGTTCTCGGCTACCTGGCCTGGAACATCTACTCGTATATCGTCCCGAAAGGCCTTTACGAGACCAGCGATCCCCGCAACAAAGCCGACGGCACCGGGCCCTTCAAGGTCGACGAGTTCGTGCCCAACGACCACGTCACCCTGAGCAAGCACACCGGCTACTGGCGGTCCGGCTTCCCGTACCTCGACAAGCTCACCATGAAGGTCCTCGCCGACGAGCAGACGCGCGTCGCCGCGCTGCGCTCGGGGGCGATCGATGGCGCCACATTGACGCCGGACACCGTGCGGAGCCTGGCCAACGATCCAAACCTCGTGGTCCTCAAGGGCGCCAACGCCGCTTTCAAGGAGGTCGAGGTCGCGGCCAAGGGGACCGGCAAGCCGTGGGACAACGTCAAGGTGCGCCAGGCGATGGCCATGGCCATCGACCGACAGGAGATCATCGACAAGGTCTACGGCGGAGATGCCTCGTTCTCGAGCAAGATCCCGCCGAGCTACGGCAAGTGGCCCATCCCGACGGCCGACCTGAAGGCGAAGTGGGAGAAGGTCGACGTCGAGGGCGCCAAGAAGCTGCTCGCCGACGCCGGTTTCGCCAGCGGCTTCTCATTCACCCTGCAGGCGATCGCCCATCCCGACGAGTACGTCAAGATCGCGCAAGTGCTGCAGGCGCAGTGGAAGAAGATCGGCATCAACGCGACGGTGCAGCCACTGGAGATCGGCACCTTCGGCAAGCTGAATAGCGCCGGGGACTTCGAGATGCAGTGCACTGGGCGCGGCATGCGTGGCGATCCGAGCGGCTACTTCACCGACTTCGACCCGTCCGGCTCGACCTACAAGGCCTGGTACGGAGGTGGTACCGGCTACAAGAACCAGGAGCTGACCGACCTCATCAACCAGGCCCTGGCGACGACGGACACCAACAAGCGAATGCAGCAGTACGCGCGGATGCAGGAGATCGTGCTCACGGAGTGGCCCACCATCCCGCTGGTCGTCCCGACCAAGTACCAGGTCGTGCGCCAGCGCGTTCAGAACATGTACGTGTCCGTCGACGACACGGAGCGTGGCCTGATCGAGACTTGGGTTTCCTCATAAGCAACGTCGAGGGGGCGCCGTCCGCCGGCGCCCCCTCTCTCCACACATCCGCCGCCGAGGGGCTTTGACGTGACCGGCTTCATCGCTCGCCGCGTGGCATTGACCATCCCGACGCTGGTCGGGATGTCCATGCTGATCTTCCTTCTCGTCCGGCTGCTCCCGGGCGACGTCGTCGACGCCTTCTTCGCAGGCGACGTCGGATCGAGCGCTGCCGGACGGGCCGCGGTCCGCAAGGCTTTGGGCCTCTCCGACCCGCTGCCCCTGCAGTACCTGAAGTTCCTCGAGGGCCTGGTGACTGGCAACCTCGGGAAGTCCTTCCTGAGCGGCCAGCCGGTGAGTCTGATCCTCGGGCGGGCGATACCGATCACCCTCGAGCTCACGATCCTGGCGACGCTGTTCGGCGTCCTGATCGCGGTTCCGCTCGGGGTCATCTCCGCGGTCGCGCCGAACAGCGGTTTCGACCTCGTGGCTCGCGTGGGCGGATTGCTCGGGCTTTCGATCCCAAACTTCTGGGTCGCCACCCTCGGATTGCTGGCCACCTCTCTGCTGTTCCACTGGGTACCCGCCGTGACCTGGATCTCACCTCTCCAGGATCCCCTGGGCAACCTCGCGCAGATGGCGATACCGACGTTCGCGGTCGCCCTCTATCTGCTGGCGACGGTGATGCGCATGACGCGCGCCAGCCTGCTCGAGGTGCTGCGCGAGGACTACGTGCGAACAGCCCGAGCCAAAGGCGTTCCCCGGCGCATCGTGGTGATCAAGCACGGGCTTCGGAACGCCCTGATTCCGGTCATCACTGTGATCGGAACCCAGATCGGGAACCTGATGGGAGGGGCGACGATAGTCGAGGTCATCTTCGGGCTACCCGGGATGGGATACACGCTGGTGCAGTCGATCTACAACCGCGACTACCCCGTGATCGAGGTCGCGGCGCTCTTCCTGGCCGCGGTCTTCGTGTTCCTGAACCTGGTCGTGGACCTTCTATATGGCGTCCTCGATCCGCGCGTGGAGCAGACCTGATGCTATCGGCCGAGGATCGGGGAGTCGGTGCAGTCGTCCCTCAGACGGAGGGAGCGCTCGCGGCTGAACCCACGGGGCAGCCCGCGCAGATCCGCTGGGTGGCGGCGCGGGCGATCTTCCGCAACCCGATCGGACTCGCCGGCGCCATCATCGTCCTCGTCGCCGTGCTGACCGCGCTCTGCGGCCGCTTTCTCTGGAGAATCGACTACGCCGACCAGCAATACAAGAGGCTGCTGCCGCTCAGCTCGGCCCACCCGATGGGCACCGACGAACTCGGTCGGGACACGCTCGCGCGGATCATCCACGGTGCCCAGGTCTCGCTCCAGGTCGGCGCCATTGCCGTCGTGATCGCGCTCGTTCTCGGGATACTGGTCGGTGTCGTCGCCGCCTACTACCGCGGCGTCGTCGATGCCGTGCTGATGCGGCTCGTCGACATCACCTTCGCGATTCCGGGACTGATCCTGGCCATCCTGATCGCCGGCCTTCTCGGACCGAGCCGGACGAACGCCATGATTGCGATTGGGATCGTTTACGCGCCCGCGTTCGCGCGGGTCGTGCGGGCGTCCTCTCTGTCGGTGCTCGGCCTGCCCTACGTTGAGGCGGCGCGCGCGCTTGGCGCCGGCGACCTCAGGGTCATGCGCCGCCACATCCTCCCGAACATCATCGGTCCACTCATCGTGCTCAGCACCATCTACTTCTCGGCCGCGGTGCTCACCGAGGCCGCGCTCAGCTTCCTAGGCCTCGGGACGCAGCCGCCGGAGCCGTCGTGGGGCGGGATGCTGAATGCATCTCGTTCCTATATGGAGCTCTCGCCCTGGCTCGCGATCTTCCCGGGCGCGGCGATCATGGTCGTCGTCCTCGGTTTCAACTTCCTCGGCGATGGTCTGCGCGACGTTCTCGACCCCCGGATGCGCGACGCGTAGCCCGGACCCAGGAGGCCCAAATGTCTGACTTCGGTTACTCGTTCCTGCCCGGCGGAGCGGCCTTCTCAGCGGGTGTCTGCGCACGGCCCGACCATGCCATCGTCAGGGCTCGTCTGCGGCGCCCAATCGCGCTCGCAGAAGGCGGCTGGGACCTCGTCGAGCGCTGGCTCGACAAGCGGGGCAGGCCGGTTGGGGCCCTATGCGGGATGGAGCTGCGGATTCCGGCCGCGCTGTCCCCGAGCCACTTCGCCGAGTTCAACCTGGTTTACGCGTCGAGACTCGACCAGTGGGAGCTGAGACGAGAGGGGGCGATCCCGGTCGCGCGCACGAACGTCGCCGCAGAGTCGCCGCGCGTCACCGAGCCGAGCCTAGCCGCGTTCACGTACACGGTGCCGGATCCGGAAGCCGCGATGTCATGGGTGCTCTCCGGAATCGCAGAGATCCAGCCCGACGGTGAAATCGTCGCCTCCGGCGACGACTCGACCGCGGGGCTTCAGGCGAAGTGGGCCGCTGTGCTCGAGGCCGTCGACGCCCGGCTCGCCGAGATGGGGACACGGTTGGCGGACGCGACCGAGGCCTGTCTCTATGTGAGCTCCGCCCGCGCGGGCCGCCTGCTTGCGGGGGAGCCGCGCCGCCTCGACGAGCTGGCGGCCGGCCGCCTCTCGGTCTGTCTCTCCGACCCGCCCGTTCGCGGCTGCGCGGTTGAGCTGGACGCGCGCGCACTCGCGGGCGAAGAGGTCATCGAGGGCCCTACCCGCTGACCAGGCGGTTCCTAAGCCGCCCCAACCCCTCGACCTCGACCTCCATGAGATCGCCTGGCCGCAGCCAGCGTTTCTCGGTCATCCCGAGGATGACGCCTTCGGGCGTGCCGGTGGCCACGAAGTCGCCTGGCTCCAGGGTCATGTGGCGGCTCAGGTAGCTGACGATCTCGGCGACCGAGAAGACCATGTCCGCGGTCGTCGAATCCTGCCTGAGCTCACCGTTCACCCAGCACCGGATGCTGAGGGACTGCGGATCCCGGACCTCGTCTGTGGTGACCAGCTCCGGTCCCACGGGGAGGAAGGCGTCGAGCGACTTGCCGAGCAGCCACTGGCTGCTTCGGACCTGGAGGTCTCTCGCGCTGACGTCGTTGGCGGAGCAGTAGCCGAGCACGTAGTCGAGAGCGTCGGCCTCGGCAACGTCGCGACAACGGCGCCCGATCACAACACCCAGCTCGGCCTCATAGTCGTACTGCTCGGCCACAGCGGGGAGGGGCACGTCCTGGCCGTCGGCGGCCAACGTGTTGTCGAACTTCGAGAAGACGATCGGGGTCTGCGGCACCTCGGCGCCCGACTCCTCGGCATGACGGCGGTAGTTGAGGCCGATGCAGATCAGTTTGCCGTGCCGGGGAAGGCAAGGACCCAGTCGAAGCGACGAGAGCGGCAGTGTGGCGGTGCCTCGCCGAGCAGCGTCGGACCATGCCGCCGGATCCATGTCGAGGCTGGCCGCGGCTCCGAGGTCGGCCACTTGGCCACCCTCGCGCAGGCCGGCGTGGAGCCCTTTGGGACCGTGAAAAGTCAGCAAACGCATCTCTGTCTAAGCCACCCGGTAGCGCTTGACGACGCGGTCGTCCAGCCGGACCCCGAGTCCAGGATCGGTCGGCACAGCAACGTATCCGTCCGCATCGATCTCGAGGTCGGGCATCGCGAGAGCCGTGTTGATGGGGGTGTCCGCGACGCAGAACTCCTGCAGCACGTCACCCTCGAGAACCGCGTTGACGTGAAGTGACGCAGCCTTGATGATCCCGCTCTTCCATGCGTGGGGAACGCAGCGGCGGCCGTGTTCCGACGCCAGCCGGGCGATCCGGAGCGTCTCCGTGATCCCGCCGCACCGGGTGACGTCCGGCTGGACGATGTCGACGCGTCCGCGCTCGATCAGCTCTCGGAAGCCCCAGCGAGTCACGTCGTGCTCGCCGGCTGTCACCGCGATGTCGACCGCGTCCGCCAGCTCCGCATACGCCTCGTATTCATCCGGCCGAAACGGCTCCTCCAGCCAGTAGACGCCCAGCCGGTCCAGCTCGCGGGCGACGTCGATGGCGACCTTGGCGTCGGCCCCGTAGCCGAGGCCGGCGTCGATCATGACGTCCATCCTCTCGCCGGCCGCATCGACGGCGGCCGTCGCCAGACGGATGTCGTGCTTCGGGTCGTTTCCAAGCGGGCCCCAGCCGAGCTTGACCGCGGTGAAGCCGGCCTCCCGCAGCGCGGTCACAGCCTCCCGCGTCTCCGCCTCGGTGTCCGGCATCAGCCGTGACGCATAGGCGCGGACGCGTTCGTGCCTCTGCTCGCCGAGCAGGGCGTGGATCGGTTTGCCCGCCGTCTGCGCGCGTATGTCCCAGAGCGCGATGTCGATCCCGCTCATCGCATGAATGACGGCGCCGCGGCGACCGAAGTAGATGGTGCCGCGGTACAAGACGTCCCACAGCCGCTCGATGTCCGTCGGGTCCTCGCCGACCAGGAGATCCCGGAGGCTGCGCGCGTTCGCATGCGAGCTAGGGGCGTCGACGACCGCCTTCACCACCTCGGGGGCGGAGTCGACTTCGCCGATGCCGGTCAGGCCTTCGTCGGTCGTGACCCGGATGACGAGGTCATCCTGGCTCCCGTCCGAGATCTGGTCGTTCAGCTCCGGCTGCCGCAGAACAATCGCCTCGACGTCGGTGATTCTCACTCGTGCTCCTCGCTATCGGTTGACACTGCTCAGCGCGCCAGACTAGCATGCCCTCACATTTCCTATGAAATCGGATAATCTCCCCCTCGCAGCTCGCACCGGCAGTGGAGAGGTGCAGCGGGCGATCCTGGCGCGGATCTCGACCGGGGAGTACCGGATCGGGGCGCGCCTGCCCAGCTGCGACGACCTGGCCACCGAACTGCGCGTCAACAAGAACACCGTGAACAAGGCCTATCAAGCGCTCCGGCGGGCGGGCTACCTCGACTCCTCCCCCGGGCGGGGCACATTCGTCCGCCGGCGCGCTCTCGGTGCCGGCGTCGACCGGGCGGAGCTCGAGAACCTGGCCGCCCTCCTCGTGCAGGAAGCGAAGCTGGCGGGTCTCGACCGTGCCGCCCTGACCGAGCTGGTGGAGGGCATCGCGGCTCGCTACTTCGGCCGGCGAGGCGTTCGCGTCGGATTCGTCGAATGCACGCACGAGGAGGCGGCAACGCTGAGCCGTGACCTCCAGGTCCAGGCCGGTCACCCGATCGCCCCGGTTCTCCTCGCGGCGGCGGTCGCGGACCCCGACGCTGTGATCGGCCGCTTCGATCTGCTCGGGGTGCCGGTCGCCCACCAGCACGAGCTGGAGGACGCGATCGACGGGCTGAGCTCGACTCCGCGCCCGGAGATGATCGGCCTGGTGGTGTCGCCGGATGCGGAGAGCCTCGCCTCGATAGTCCGCCTGCGTGCCGGGACGCGGGTTGCCATCGTCTGCGACCTCGAGGAAACGATCCGCACGCTATCCGGGATCATCGGTGCCTACAACCCCCACCTGCGGCTGGCCGGCGTCACCACGGGAGACCAGGCCGCGCTGTCGTCAGAGCTCGCCGCCGCCGATGTGGTGGTCGCCACACTCTCCGCCGGCACTCACCTCCTCGAGAATGAGCTGCCTCCGCCGACCGTCACCGTCCGCTTCCGCCTGGAGCCGAGCTCGGTGGCCGAGGTCGCCGCTCGCATCGATGAGATCGCCGTCAACGCCCCCGAGCTGAGGGTCGTTCGATGACGAACGTCCTCGCGGACATTGAGCTCGAGGCGCCTGGAAAGCACTTCGGGATGCTGCGCGTTCCGCGCTCCACCAATACGGCCGGCTGGTCGAACCTGTGCGTCCCGATCGTGTCGATCGTGAACGGATCTGGGCCGACCGTGCTCGTCATGGGTGGCAACCACGGCGACGAGACGGAGGGTCAGGTCGCGGCGTTGAACCTGGTACGGGAAACCGACGCCGGCCAGGTCAGCGGCCGGCTGATCATCATCCCCGTCCTCTCCCCGGAAGCCGCCCGAGGCTTCACGCGGCTGTGGCCGAGCGGCGAGAACTTCAACCGGGTATTCCCCGGGCGGGCGGACGGCTCGACAGCCGAGAGGCTGGCCGGCTACCTGAGCAGCGTGCTCTTCCCGATTTCCGACGTCGTTGTCGACATCCACAGCGGCGGCCGCTCGACGATGGTCCTCCCCTGGTCGGAGATGCACCTGGTCGAGGACCGGGCGCAGCGGCGCGCCATGGCAGATGCGATGCTCGCCTTCCTCACCGACTGGTGCTGCGTCTACATCGACGTGGCGGGAAGCGGGCTGCTGGTCGGCGAAGCGGAGCGGCAAGGAAAGCTCGTGGTGTCCACCGAACTCGGCGGTGGAGGGCACGTCCCCGCGGAAATCCACCGGCTCGCCGCCCGGGGGCTGGCCAACGTTTTGCGTCACGTCGGAGTGCTCATGGGAGAGGTCAAGACCCGTGAGCAACTCGGGCTGCCGCCATCGCGTGTCATCCAGGCGCTCGACGTCGACGATTATCTGTTCGCGCCCTGCTCCGGACTGTTCGAGACCCTGGTCGCGCTCGGCGAGGACGTCAGCGCCGGCCAGGTAGTCGGCCGGATCCACGATCCGGAGCGACCGGGCAGAGCGCCGGAGGCAGTTCGCGCCAAGACCAGTGGGATCGCCTGCGAGGTACGTGCGATCGGGCCGACCGAGCAGGGCGATGTGGTTGTGGTCGTCGCCCAGGACGCCGACCGCGGGCTCTTGGCGTGAATTTCTCCGCCCAGCTTCTCGCCGGTGCGGCACACGTCGACATCACGCCGCCGATTGGGCTTCCGCACGGATGCTGGGCCGCTCGCAGCGGTTTGGCCGCCGGCGTCCACGACCCGCTCGAGGCCCACGCTCTGGTGCTCGACGACGGCGCTCGGCGAGTCGCCATCGTCGCCGTCGACCTCGCGTTCGTCGGCGGCGAGCTCGCAGCCGCAGCGCGCGCGCGGATTCACGAGCTGACCGGGATCGAGCCGCCGGCCGTCCTGGTCAACGCTGCACACAACCACAGCGCACCGCAGCTGACGCGCTCCGGAGTTGCCGCGATGGCAGAGCGCCCCGGGTTCGATCGCTACGCCGCGCTTCTCCCCGATCTGATCGCCGGCGCCGTCTACGCGGCCGCGACCCGCTTGCAGCCCGCCCGGATCGGTTCGGCGACCGGTTCGGTAACTGGCGTCGCCGTCAACCGGGTGGACCCGACGCGCCCGATCGATCATGCGCTTCCGGTCCTGCGGGTGGACTCGCTGGACGGCAACCCGATCGCAATCGTCGCCTCTTACGCTTGTCACGCCACCTCCATAGGTGGCGAAACCGTCCTCTGGAATGCCGACTTCCCGGGACCTCTGAGGGCAGCGGTGAGGGAATCGCACCCGAGTGCCGAGGTGCTCTATCTGCAGGGGTGCGCTGGCGATGTCGCCCCATGGGATTACTGGTTCGGCAACCCGAGCCCGCGCCGACACTCCTTCGAGAACCGAGACGAGCTCGGCCGCACTCTGGCCGCCGAAGTTGCGCGTCTGGCGTCAGAGATCACGACTGAAACGGACGCTCGCGTCGGCTTCGAGGCGCGGGGCATCCGGCTTCGCCGGCGCCGGCTCCCCTGGAGTCTTGACGAGATCGAACGCTTGCGCGCCGACCTCGAGCGGCGACCTGAGCCGGACTACCCGGCGTGCTGGTCGCCGGATGTCAACACCGCGACCTCCGCCCAGCAGTTCCCGCTGCCGTATCAGAAGGGCGCGCTCGCTATGTACGCGGAGATCAAGCGCCGCGAGGAGGAGCCGGTCCAGGCCGAGCTCACGCTCATCCGTGCCGGTGACACCGCCATCGTCGGGCACCCCTTCGAGCTCTTCTCGTCCCTCGGCATCCAGGTGCGCGAGGGCAGCCCGTTTCGCACCACCTTCGTTCTCGGCTACTGCGGCGACTACCTTGGCTATCTACCGCCGACCGCCGATTTCGATCGCATCTCTGAAGTACCCCTGACCGAGGTGCTCGACCAGGACCGCTATCGGTGGGCGTACGGGATCACGAACACGAACGTCGATCGCGGCTCCGCCGAGGCGCTGGTCGGCGCCTGCCAGCAGCTCCTGTCCATTTGACCGGAGGCGAGCCGGAGGAATCTCGCTACTCGGGCTGGCGTCGCACCCTCGCCCTGGCGTGGATCGCGGAGCTCCTGGCCACGCTCGGCTTCTCACTCAGCACCCCTTTTCTCCCGCTCTTTCTGCGCCAGGACATGGGGGTGACGAACGTCGCAGAGCTCGCCCGGTGGACCGGCGTGATCGGCTGCCTGGCCGGACTCTCGATGGCCGTCGCCAGCCCGATTTGGGGCGTTCTTGCCGACCGTCGTGGCCGCAAGCCGATGCTGGTGCGCGCTCTCGCGGGTGGTGCACTGACCACCGCTGCAATCGGGTTCGCCCAAACCCCTCTGCAGGTGCTCGGCCTGCGCTTGGTCCAGGGCGCGACATCCGGAACGGTGTCCGCCGCCACAGCCCTCGTCGCCTCGGAGACACCGCCACGGCGCACCGCGTGGGCGCTGGGCGTACTCAGCGCGTCGATCGCGCTCGGGACCGCGATGGGGCCGGTTCTGGGCGGTGTAGGCGCTTCCCTGCTCGGATTCCGAGCGATCTACGCCGTGGGCGGTGGACTGGCCGGCGTGGCCACCGCGGCGGCGGTCTTGTTCATAAAAGAGCGCAGCCGCCAGCCGGATGGACAGCAAAGCGTCTCGCTTCGCTCTGCGCTGGCCCAGAGCGATCGCGCCACGATTCGGATCCTCGTTGTCTTGATCCTCGGACAAGGCCTGCTGACGTACTGCCAGATCGCGCTCCAGCAGCTGGCCGTGTTGAAGGTGATCGATCTGGAAATCGCTGATCCGGCACAGCTCACGGGCGTCGCCTTCGGCGCAGGCGGGCTGGCGACGGCAGTGAGCGCATTTGCGGCCGGGACGATAGCCCGCAGGTTTGGCTACCGGTGGCCGATGGTGATCGGTTCGGGGGCGGTCGTAATCGACCTTGTGGCACTGGCGCTTGCACGAGACGGTGCCATTCTCGCGGCCGCCGTGGTGGGCTTCGGGGTCGTATACGGAGTCGTAAACCCGCTTCTCGGCGCCCACCTGGGGCTGGTCGCTCCGAAGGAGATCCAGGCGACCGCCTTCGGCCTAAACGCAAGCTCGCTCGCCGTCGGCGCCGCCGCCGGCCCGCTCGTCACCGCCACGCTCGTGCCCACGCATGGGACGACCGTCGGCCTCCTGGCTGCCGCCGCCAGCGGACTGGTGCTCACGGCGATGCTCGCGTTGTGCGCTCGGGAACCTGCTCGAGCCCCTTCCGCCAGGGTTCCGGCCGAATCCTCTCAGCCGGACGTGTTGGACACGGCCATTCCCGATCCGCGAACCGCTCTAAATTCGGCTCAGCGTCCGGCCTCTGAAGGCGCAGACTTGCTCTTTCGTTAGCAGTTCCGCCGTCATTGACAGCCAGAATGACGGCCAACTTCAAAACAGACGGTGCAGAAAACCGTCTGAGGTCGGTCTTTCCTCGTCCGCTGCCGGTAACGATCGTACGCCGGCTCGATCGGCTGAACCAGGTGACAGCCAATGACAGCCACGAAGTTGCTGTCGATCAGGGCCTGATCCGAAGCATGGTGGGCGCGCATAAGAGCGCTACAGCCAGTGCCCCTCAACGCGCCGAGCTACAGCGCGAGCGCCTCCGCGAGGCCGTGGACAACAGCGCGCCCTGTGATGCCCGACGTCGCAGAGAAGCGCCAAGCCGCTCCTGAGGAGGCGCGACCGGTGGCCGTTCGAATGGTGACCGCGCCGTCCGGGCGCCGATTCTGACCCTTGAC
>CAZXGB010000023.1:0-24935 GCA_964640005.1 uncultured Actinomycetes bacterium
GGCGGTACTGTAGCGCAGAGCGAATGCGCTTCTTCCGACCGGTTCCGCGCATCTCCCTGGCCGGGCAGGACGAGGCGGCGGCTCTGGCCGACCTCCTGGTGCGCTGCGGCGAGCAGGTTACGGCGCCCGATGTTGCGTCCTGGTTACGGGGTGGCTTCGAGGTCTACAAGGCGGATTTCGAAGATCGGCTGGTCGGTATGGTCCGCTGCGCGTTTCCCACCGGTGCGTGCGTGATCGACGCTCTCGTGGTCGACCCCGGTTACCGCCGCCGGGGCTTCGGGCAGTATCTGGCCGAGCACGCGGTGTCGCGCGCGCGGCGGTCGGGGGCGCCCAAGGCGTGGATGCAGCTGCCCGCGGGATCGGAGGAGGCGCTGCGGATGCTGCACAAACTCGGCTTCCGGGAGTCGGCGCGCCTGAGCCGCACGCAGCAGGAGCTACTGCTGGTCGAGCTGCACCTGTAGCGGCGTCCTAATAGAAGTCCAGCGCCTGCTAGCGGAAATCAAAGACGGCCCGCTCGGCCAGCACGACAACGGCCGCGCAGTATCCGGGCGGAACCGGCGGTCGCTCCGCAACCCAGCCGCCGGGTGGCAGCTCACCAAGGCTCCCCGGCCGCAGAGACTCGCCATTCGCCTTCAGGTAGGCCTCCTTCAGCGTCCAGAGCTCAAAGAAACGGCGGAGCCTCACTGCGCCGGCGAGCCCGGCCAGCTGCGCTCGTTCGCGCTCCGAGAACCAGCGCTCGGCCGAAGGCGGCGCGGACAGCTCCGGCCGCATTTCCTCGATGTCGACGCCCACCGGCGCCGCGGCGCAGACGGCGAGCAGCGCGCAGCCACCGGAGTGGGAGAGGTTGAAGTGGGGGCCCTCGGGAAGCAGGGGCTTTCCAG
Organism: uncultured Actinomycetes bacterium; assembly: GCA_964640005.1. Lineage (GTDB taxonomy): Bacteria > Chloroflexota > Dormibacteria > Dormibacterales > Dormibacteraceae > CAZHAC01. The sequence goes on from CAZXGB010000023.1 coordinate 882, forward strand.
AGGGCTCGTACTCGAATCGGAGGTCGGCGGGGTCGGCGCCGACGAGCGCCGCCAGCCGGCGGCGAAGAAACGCGCGCGACGCGACCCAGCGGCCGCGCAGGTGATCGTCGCCCAGGCGCTGGGCGCGGTCGAGCTCATCGTCCGCCAGGAGCAGCAGGTCAGTCACGCCTGGCCCGACCAGGCGCGTGACCCAGACCGTCGCCTCCGCCGCTTGCGCGCTAGCCGCCGCCTGGACCGCCCTCGAGGCCGGGCTCGGTGAGCTTGGCGGGGTCCATGATCCGGTCCAGGTCGACCTCGCTGAATCCCTTATCGCGAGCCAGCTCGCGAATCGTCTTGCCGGTGCGGAAGGCTTCCTTGGCCATCTTCGCCGCCTCGTCGTAACCGATCTCAGGAGCGAAGGCGGTGGCCAGCATCAGCCCCTGCTCGACCAGTCCGGCCGCGCGCTCGGTGACCTGGATCCCCTCGACGCAGCGCTCCGCAAAGTTGGCCGCTGAGCGCCCGAGCAGCTGGACCGACTCCAGGATGGAAACCGCGGCCACAGGCATCATCACGTTCAGCTCGAGGAGGCTGCCGGTCTGGCTGAAGCCGATGGTGGCGTCGTTGCCGAACACGCGCGCCACTGCCATGGTGAGCGACTCCACGATCACCGGGTTGACCTTGCCCGGCATGATGCTCGAGCCCGGCTGCGTCTCGGGCAACGCGATCTCGGCCAGGCCGGCGCGCGGCCCCATGGCCATCAGCCGCACATCGGAGGCGATCTTCCAGAGCGAAAGGGCGATGGCGCGCAGCTGCCCGTGGGCGCCGATCACCGAGTCCAGCGTCTGCTGCGCCCAGAAGTGGTTGCTCGTCTCGCGAACGGGCAGGCCGGTCAGCTCGGCAAGGCGCGCCGCTGCCCGCTCCGCGTACTCCGGATGGGAGTTGATGCCGGTTCCGACGGCCGTGCCTCCGAGCGGCACCGAACAGAGGTCGTCCAGCGCGGCGCCCGCTCGCCGGATCGCCTCCCGGACCTGCCCCGCATAACCCGAGAACTCCTGTCCGAGGCGAACCGGAGTCGCGTCCTGCAGGTGGGTGCGGCCGGTCTTGACCACCGGCATGAACTCGTCCGCCTTGGCCGCCAGCGCCCGCTCCAGCCGTTCCAGTCCGGGCAGGAGATCCTCTTTGACGGCCAGGGCGGCGGCCATTTGCATCGCGGTCGGGATCACGTCGTTGGAGGACTGGCACTTGTTGACATGGTCGTTGGGATGGACCATCCGGTTGCCGAGCCCGCCACCGAGGAATTCCGAAGCCCGGTTCGCGATGACCTCGTTGGCGTTGGTGTTGGTCGAGGTGCCGGAACCGGTCTGATAGACGTCGATCGGAAACTGGTCGTCGAGCCTTCCCTCCGCCACCTCGTTGGCTGCCCGCACGATGGCACCGGCGATGTGCGGCTCGAGCAGTCCGAGGTCCCGATTGGCCTCGGCGGCGGCGACCTTGACCAGGCCGAGCGCCTGGATGAAGCGGCGAGGGAAGCGCTGACCGGAGATCGGGAAGTTGAGGACGGCCCGCTGGGTGGAGGCGCCGTAGTAGGCGCCGGCTGGCACCTGCATCTCGCCCATCGAGTCGCGTTCGGTACGGAACTCAGGCATGGGCAGATTCTCGGCGTTCGCGACTACCGCCTGCGCGAAAGCCGGTCCGGCCGCCTTCGCACCGGTGCGTATTAGATTTCGGCGGGTGCAGAGGCTGGCCGCGGTCGACATCGGGAGCAACACCGCGCACGTCCTGGTCGCGGACGCCGACCACGGCAAGCTGACCGAGGTCGCGCGCTACTCCGAGATGATCGAGCTCGGACCCGTGGTCGCGCAGACCGGCCGGATCGGCTACGCCAGGCGTCAGAAGACGCTGCGGTCCTTGCGGCGGATCATGCGCTCGGCTCAGCAGCACGGCTACAGCCACCTGGTCGCCGGAGCCACCGAGGCGGTTCGCCGAGCCGCCGATGGCGAACGCATGCTGGCCGACGCGTCGGCCCAGCTCGGGGTCGAGATGAAGCTGATCAGCCCGCGCCGCGAGGCGCAGCTGTCGTTCCTCGGGGTCGCCTCGGCGCACGCCGGCAAGCGCGAGTGGTTGATGGCCGACCTCGGCGGCGGCTCCACCGAGATAGTCGCCGCGGACGGGATGCGGATCAGCGCGCTGGCTTCGCTCCCGCTCGGCTCGGGTTCGTTCGCGAGCCGCTTTCTGAGCGACCCGCCCCGGCCCGGGGAGCGGGAGCGGCTGCGGGCGGCTGCCCTGCCCCTCCTGCAGGAAGCGCCCGAGTCGGACGCCGAGCGGCTGGTCGTCACCGGCGGCACGGCGACCAACCTGCCGCTCCTGGTGTCCCGTGACTCGCCGCCGATGCTTCTCACGGGACAGGCTCTGCTCCTGGCCGAGGAGCGCCTGGACAGCGCCAGCGCTGCCGAGGTGGCCGCGCTCTACGCGATTGCCGAGGCGCGGGTCCGCGCCATGCGCGGGGGTGTGGAGATCCTGCTCCTGCTGCTCGACTACTACGGCCTGCACTCCCTCCACATCAGCCATGAGGGCCTGCGGCATGGGATGCTGCTGGCCTGGCTGGAGAAGCGGGAGCGCTGGTGGGTTGAAGACTCTTAAAAAGCCTCCTCCCCGCTTGCTTGACGGGGAGGTGTCGCCGAAGGCGACGGAGGGGTCCGAGAAGTAGCCTCGCTCGCGCTAGCTCAGTAGGGCGCCTTCCTGGGCCAGGATCCGGCGGGCGACGGCCACCGAGGACGCATAGGTCGAGTCGAGGCCGCGGTAGCTCAGCCCACGCGCACCAAGCGTGCGCGCTTGCGTGTAGGGCGTGTCCGAAGCGTAGTGGATGATGCCGAGGTCGAAGCCGGGCTGGCTCATATTGACGTTCTCGTTCATCGGGTAGCGGCCCGGCTCGCGTATCTCGTAGGCGGCGTCGAGAAACGGGCCGGCCTCCATCTCGACCACTGTGTAGCGGCCCTGGTAGTAGAACTCCAGGTAGTCGCGGTTCTGGAGGAACGTGCCGCGCACGGTGACGGCCCTCTGGTTGTCGAGAGCCGACCCGAAGACCAGGTGGGGCTGGACGTCGGCGGCGCTGAAGCAGTTGTCGAGCCAGTAGGTGTTGTTGGCGTGCTCGTTGTAGACGACGTTCGAGATCATCACATCGCCCACGTCGGCGTTGAGCGTGGCCGCCTTGCCCATCACGTAGACGCCGTGCACCCAGGGCACCTTCTCGGCGACCTGCCGAAGCAGGTGGTAAGCGGTCAGGCCGAGCGGGTAGTCGATGTTGATGAGCGCGGCGTTGGAGGCCTTGAGCGCCAGTGGATCGACGCGGCCGACTCGCGGGTCGAAGCGGCTCGGGTCGAGATCCGAGAGCTTGAAGATCTGGGCCGCCGAGTCGACGCCGTAGACGCTGGGTGGTATGTGCCGGATCCCGGCCGCCCGCTCCATCTCCGCCCGCCGCGCGTGGAGCGCCTGGCGGTCCGGATGGCGGTCGAACATGACGCGAGCGGCGTAGTAGAGCCAGTTGTCGCGGGACGCTGGGCTGACGCCCGACTCCATCCGCCGCCACTCGTCCCACGTCTCGGGGTCGGCCCGCGGAATGAAGTCCATCAGCTCCGTCTCAAACCGGCGCGCGATGCCGCTGAGGACGTTGACCAGGCTGTGCACGTTCGAGGAGACGAAGTACACGGGCGCCTCGGCGAGCTCCATGTCGTCCAGCTCCGCTTGAATAGGCAGCCACCAGCGGCCGGCCGCCCGGGCGTACCCGATGTGCGAACCGCCGATCATGCGCAGGGTCAGGCGCAGCGTCCGGCGCTTGATGGCGGCCAGGGTCGCTTCGAAGTCCGGCTCCCACGCCTCCCGCAGGCGCTGCCAGTCCTCTTCGGTGGCCTGGGCCGCCTCGCGCGCCTCGTCCAGGGGGCGGTCCTGAAGCGCCAGGTGCAGCTTGTTCCATTCGATCTGGAACGCCACCAGCGTCGGGACGAGGTCATCGATATCGGACGGTGAGGAGATCAGGACCGCCAGGGTCTCCGCGCCGTCGTGGTACCACCGCCGGCGCCGGGCAGGTGCCTTGACCGGATGCCAGTCGACGATGTCCTCACCCAGCGACGCTCGAAAACCATGCGGGCTCTGACCGAGCACCAACCGACGGCAGCGGGTGATCACCGAAGGGAGGCGGCGGACCGCGTAGATGAGCGCGCCCATGTCGATCCTGGGCTCGGCCGCCAGCGGATGGAGGGCGGAGCCCATCGCGATATGGACGTGATCGAGCGAGTCGAGGCGGATCTCGCCCGAGCTCTGGAGCATCGTCGAGTAGGTGCGGACGTACAGTTCGACCGCATGCCGGCCGCTCCAACCGGCCACTGTCGGAGCCTGCTCCACGCCATAGAAGTCTAGGGAGCGGCGGTACTTACAAAACGTTAACCGCAGGTTGTTCTGGGGCTGAGCGTCGAAACGGAAGAATGGCGGGCATGCGTACCCCTCGCATCATGAAGATCACCCTCGCGGCGTTGGGCGCACTGCTGGTCGCCGGCGTGGCGCTCGTCATCACGGCCTCCGCCGCCGGGCTGCCGGCCGGCCTGGTGGCGGCTGCATCGCCCTCGCCGAAAACGTCCCAGCCTCGTGACGCCGCTCGGGCGCAGTACTGCCAGACGTTCGTCAACAACTTCGCCTCCGCCCTCGGCAAGAAGCCGGCCGACGTTCAGGCCGCCGCCCAGAAGGCACTCGGGCAGACCCTCGACCAGGCCGTGAAGGACGGCAAGCTCACCCAGGCCCAGGCCGACCAGATGAAGCAGAAGGCAGCGTCCGGGTCGCTCTGCTCCGGCATGCCGCTCGGACAGATTGGCCGAGGCGCGCCCGGCGCCCACGGCGCCGGCCTCGGCGCCGGCATGTTCTTGAGCGATGCCGCTAAGGCGTTGGGCATGAACGAGTCGGACCTCCAGGCTGCCCTCAAGAACGGCCAGACGCTCCAGCAGATCGCCGCCTCCAAGGGCATGAACGAGCAGCAGTTCCGCGACGCCTTCAGCACACAGGTGAAGAGCGACCTTGACGCGAAGGTCAAGGCGGGGACGCTGACTCAGGCTCAGGAGGACGCCGTGCTCAACCATTTGAAGACGGCTCCGCTGCCGTTCTGGAATCAGGCTCCTCGCCGCGGCACGCCCAAGCCGGCGCCGACCACAAGCTGACGTCCTTTCCTCCGTCGTGCCGTTCCGGGCCGCCCTCCGGACGGTCAGCGAGGGGCGGGGCCTAGCGGTCCCGCCTCTTTTTTGTGCTCCCTCAGGTCCTCAAGCCGCTCCCCTGATCCCCTCCCCGCCACGCCACGCGGGGAGGGGCCGTGCCTGCGACCTACTCGTCGGCTGGTGGTCCCCCCAGGCGCCGCATCAGCTCCTCGAGCAGGCGCTGCGTCTCCGGGTCCTGCATCACCCGCTGCTGCATCGCCTCGGCGGCGCGCCTGACCTCGGGGTCGTCCATCAGGCGCTCGGCCATCGCCTCGAACTGCGCCGTCATGTCCTTCATCGCCGCTTCCTGAGCGACCTGCATGAGGATCGGCTGGGAGGCGGCGGCGGCCACTGCCTCGACCTGCTGGCGCACCATTTCGACGCCCTTGCAGCCCAGGCATTCGCCCTGCATGCCGCAGTGGCAGAGCTGACGGCGCAGCCCGTCGAGTGAGACGTGGATCTCGGATAAATCGACCGGCCCGGGCATAGCCCGAGTGTATTCCCGGCCGGTGAGAACCGCCGCTAGTGAGAAGCCGGCTCGAAAGCGGCCGCTTCGGACTGCTTGCGCGCCGACACGTAGAGCTCGGCGATCTGGTCCGCGTAGCGCTCGGTCACCACTCGCCGCTTCACCTTCAGCGTTGGCGTCAGCTCGCCCGCCGCCTCGCTGAAATCCTCGGGGACCAGGTGGAAGTACTTGATCGACTCCCAGCTGCCCAGGTTGGCATTGAGAGCGTCGACCCGCTTCTGCACGTAGTCACGGACCTCCGGCTCGACGACCATCTCGGACACCGGACCGGAAAGCCTGAGGAGCGGCCGCAGGTGTTCCCAGTTGGGCACGATCAGCGCGACGCAGTAGGGCCTCTCGTCGCCGACCACGACCACACGCTCGATTCCCGGGTCCTCCTGAAGCCGCGCCTCGATCGGCTGCGGCGCGACGTACTTGCCGCCGGCCGTCTTGATCAGGTCCTTCTTGCGATCGGTGATGGTCAGGAATCCTTCCGGATCGAGCTCGCCAACGTCGCCGGTTCGCAGCCAGCCGTCGGCGTCCAGCATCTCAGCCGTCGCGCCCTCGTTCCGGAAGTACCCCTCCATGTTGCCCGGTCCCCGGACCAGGATCTCCCCGTCGCCGGCAATGCGGATCTCAACTCCCGGGAGCGCCTTTCCGACGGTCCCGTAGCGGTGGGCCGTCTCCGTGTTGCTGGTCGCGCCCGAGGTCGTCTCGGTCATGCCCCAGCCCTGCAGGATCTTGACCCCGATCGCCCAGAAGAAGGTCTCGACGTCCTTGGCCAGGGGCGCACCACCGGAGACGAAGAAGCGGAGCCGGCCACCGGTCAGGGCGAGCCGGAGCTTGGACAGCACCAGCCGGTCGGCGAGCCGGTGGCCGAACGCCCGGCGGCCCTCGGCGCGCCGCCGGCCGGTGCGGACCGCCCAGTTGAAGAGCAGCCGCCGGTACGCGGGCGCCGCCGCTACCTGCTCGTTGACCCGATCGAACATCTTCTCGTAAACGCGCGGGACCGAGACCATGATCGTCGGCCGGACGTCGCGCAGGTCCTCGACCAGGTGGTCGATTCCACGCGACTGGTAGCCGGTGATCCCGGCCATGATTCCGACGAAGACGCTGTTCTCTCTTTCGAGAACGTGGGACAGGGGAAGGAAGGAGAGGCCGACATCCGCCTCTCCAATCGAGAAGGCCTGGAGGCAGGAGCGCGCCATGTCGACCATGTTCCGGTGCCGGAGAACCACGCCTTTCGGCTCCCCTGTGGTGCCGGAGGTGTAGATGATCGTCGCCGGGTCCTCGGGGCTGACAGCCGCCAGGCGCCGCTCGACCTCCGGCATCTGGGCCTCCGGAAACGGGGCCGCTGCCCAATCGGCCAGCTCTCGGTCCATACGCAGAATGCAGCGCAGCTGGCCGCTTGCCACCAGCTTCTTCGCCATCTCCTCGTCGGCGACGATCGCGGCCACCGCCTGGCTGTCGGCCGCGATCCTCTGAGCCGTCGCGGGCAGAGTGCTTGGGTAGATCGGCACCGTGACCGCGCCCGCGGCCTGGATCCCGAAGTCCGAATAGCCCCATTCGAGCCGGTTGGGCGAGAGCAGGAGCACACGGTCGCCCGGGCGGACGCCGAGCGCGACCAGGTGACCCGCGACCCGCAGCGCGAGGTCGCGCATGCGGTCCCAACTGACGGATTCCCAGCGGCCCGCCTGCCAGTGGTGGGTCATCGAGCGGGCGCCCAAGCGGTCGGCCTGGCGGAGGAAAACGCCGACCGTCGTGCGCTCGTTGATCGAGCCTATATCCACGCTTCCGGCATTATCGGCGGGCGGCGCTACTTGAGTGTGTAGCTCATCGCGCCGGGCAGCACGAAGTAGTAGAAGAGGGCGATCAGGATCAGGTAGCCGAGGAGGATGAGCGTCCAGCCCATGTTGTGCCGGATCGCGGCGCCCTCGTTGCGGACATAGCTCGTCGTCGAGACGCCGACGCTCGTCGTCTGCGGCGCCACCGGCTTCCCGACCTCGGCGCCCACCGAGTTCAGCGAGGGCAGCAGTAGGAGCGGCGCGCCCAGCAGCCGCCCGACGGCGAGCTGGAAGGCTCCGAAGAGGGTGTTGGTCGAGGTGTTGCTGCCGGAGAGCGCGACTCCGATCCAGCCCAGGATCGGCGCCAGGACGATGAAGATGAGGCCCAGCTTCGAGAATCCGAAGGCCATTGAGTTCGACATCCCCGAGTAGATGAAGACGTAGGCGAGCCCGAAGATGAACAAACCGACGAGCAGCGCCCCCCACATCTGCTGGAAGGTCTTGCGGAAGACTTGCCCGAGCGTTGCCGCACTCGGCCGGATGGCGAGCGTGATCAGAATCCAGGACGCGAGGATCGCGGTGCCGGCGATGAACGGCGTCCACATGAAGGTGGTCAGGGACGTCTTCCCAGTCAGCGAGGAGAGGGCGGTGACACTCGCTTTAAAGGGCGCGTACTTGGGCAGATTGGACCAGGGGCCGGTCCAGAGGACGACAACCAGGATCAGGATCAAGAACGGCAGAAGCGCGAAGAAGATCTCGCCGGGCGTCATCGTCCGCGCCTGCGGCGTCGAACCGCCGGTTACCGGCCGAAACTGGCCGCCGGGTGCGGCGGTGGGCTCGAGTTCCACGCCTCCGTATCCCAGCGTCGTCTTTGGACGCCAGACCTTGAGCAGGAGCAGCAGGGCGGCGAAGCAAACCAGCGATCCGATCACATCGGGCAGGTAAGGACCGAGAAACTGCGAGGTCGGGTACTGACCGATCACGTAGGCCGCGAAGCCCACGACGGCGAGCGGCCAACCGTCCTTGAGCCCTTTCCAGCCGCTGACGAGGTAGATGAGCACGAACGGAGGCAGGATCGCGAGGATGGCGACGATCCGGCCGACGGAGCCCGACAGGGTGAGCAGGGGGATCTGGGTCACCGTGGCCAGCGCGATGATGGGGGCGCCCAAGGCGCCATAGGAGACAGGAGCATTGTTGGCGATCGCCGCCACCCGGATGGCGTCGAGCTCGGCGACGCCGAAAGCGATCAGCATCGGCGCCACCACCGCCCACGGGTAGCCGAACCCGACAAGGCCCTCGAGGAGGGCGCCGAACGCCCAGGCGAGCAGGATGGTCTGGACGCGGATGTCGGCCGTCGCCTGCGACACCAGCCAGGCCTCGAAGCGCTCGAAGTTCCCCGTCAGCTGGAGCGTGTTGAAGATCACGACTCCCCAGAACGTGATCCAATCGACGTTCCAGACGCCCGTCGCGGCACCGTACACGTAGGCCTGGATGGACTCGGGTACCGGCGCCTTCCAGACGAACACGCCGAGCAGGAAGGTGACGACCGATCCGATCAGCACCGACAGCCAGGCGGTCACCCGGAAGACGGCGAGCATTACGAGCAGGAAGGCGACGGGCACGAGAGCGAGCAGCGTGGAGAGGGCCAGGTTGCCGACCGGGTCGAGAATCTGATGGTGAATCGCCAGGTAAACCATCTCTTCGCCCCTTACGTTTGCGCCAATCACGCTTAACGTACAACGCAACATCGAGGGACGCAAATAAGCGCGGCGTCAGGCGTGCTCCCCGGGACTTCTATTCGTTAGCCCTAACCTTCCCCTTGTGAAGGTCGGCGTCTTCCTGAAGCTGATCGCCTCCCAGGAGCGGCGAACCAAGCGCGTCGACGAGGTGGTGACGCTCGCCGTCCGCGCCGAGCAGCTCGGCTACGACTCGGTCTGGGTGATGGATCACCTCTTCACCGATCGCCCGGGCATTCGCGTCCCGGCCCACGACCCGCTGCAGCTCCTGGCCGCCATCGCGGCGCGCACCCAACGGGTGCAGCTGGGCGCTCTCGTCCTCTGTGGCCCCTTCCGGCTGGCGGCGCAGCTGGCTCGCGAATCGGCGACACTCCAGGAGGCCAGTGGGGGCCGCTACATATGCGGTCTCGGCGCGGGCTGGAACCAGCCGGAGTTCGAGGCTGCTCGCATCCCCTTCGATCACTTGGTGTCGCGCCTCGAGCGGCAGGTCGACGATTACAAGCGGCTGCTCGACGAGCCCGGGGTGATCCCCGCCGGCGACCGTCCGCCGCTCTGGATCGGCGCCTCCCGGCCGCGCATGCTGCGTCTGGCCGCGCGGACGGCCGACGGCTGGAACCTGGCCTGGGAAGGCGATAACCCGGCGCGCTGGAGCCAGACGGCGGAGGCGCTCCGCGGCGCCCTGCGCGAAGCCGGCCGGGATGAGACGTCGATGACCTTCTCGGCCGGAATCCTGGCCGTGGTCGCCGAGGGTGGAGAGGCCGAAAGGTACCGGGAGCTCCAGACGGATGTAGGCTGCGCCTGCGGGCCGCCCGAAGTCGTCGCCGCCGCGCTGCGCCGCTACGCCGAGGCAGGCTGCGACCACGCGATCCTCGCGCTCTCACCCAACCTCTCAATGGACCTCGACGCGCAGATGCTGGAGCCGATGGCGGACGTTCTTCCGCTGGTCCGATGACACGCGCGCCGGTCGAGGTCTTTTCGCCCTACATCCATTTCTCGCGAGAGGAGTGGGCCCGGCTGCGCGCCTCGACCCCGCTGACGCTGACGGCCGCGGACCTGCGAACCCTGCGCGGCATAAACGAGCGGATCGACCTCGACGAGGTCGCCGACATCTACCTGCCGATGTCGCGCCTTCTCAACCTGTACGTCCATGCCACCCAGGGCCTCTACCACGCGACGGACATGTTCCTGGGCAAGCCCGCCGCCCCAGTCCCTTACGTGATCGGGGTCGCCGGCAGCGTCGCCGTGGGCAAGAGCACCACCTCGCGCATCCTGCAGGCGCTGCTCTCGCGGTGGCCGAACACACCGCGGGTCGACCTGGTCACGACCGACGGCTTCCTGTACCCGAACCAGGTGCTCGAAGAGCGGAACCTCATGAACCGCAAGGGGTTTCCGGAGAGCTTCGACGTCCGGAGGCTGGTCGAGTTCGTCGCCGCGGTCAAGGCCGGCGAGCAGAAGGTGGGCGCGCCCGTCTACTCCCACCTCGTCTACGACATCATGGCCGGCGCCGTGAAGGTGGTCCGGCGCCCCGACATCCTGATCGTCGAGGGGCTGAACGTGCTCCAGGAAGGGGAAGGCAGGCTCTTCGTCAGCGACTTCTTCGACTTCACGATCTACGTGGACGCCAGTGAGGAGGACGTCAAACGCTGGTACGTCGAGCGCTTTCTGACCCTCCGCGACACCGCCTTCCGCGATCCCAGCTCCTACTTCCGCCGCTATAGCGAGCTGACTGAGGAGCAGGCGGTCGCGACCGCCGAGCACATCTGGGACTCGATCAACGGCGTCAACCTGCGCGAGAACATCCTGCCCACGCGCGAGCGGGCGCGCCTCATTTTGGAGAAGGGCGGCGACCACCAGGTGCGGTCGGTTAGGCTCCGCAAGCTGTGACACGAGCCGATCTCATCCGCCGGTACCGAGAGGGCCCAGACGTGCTCGAGCGGGCAGTCGCGGGCCTGTCCGAACATGAGCTCGACCGGCGGCCGGGCCCCGGCGAGTGGACGCCGCGCGAGGTCGTGCACCACTGCGCCGACAGCGAGACCATGTCCGCGATCCGGCTGCGCAAGCTGCTGGCCGAGGACGAGCCGCTCATCCAGGGCTACGACGAGGAGGAGTGGGCTCGGCGCCTGCACTACGGAGAGCGCCCGATCGCGCCCTCGCTGGCGGCGGTGCGGGCGGCGCGGGAGGCGAGCGCTTCGCTCCTGGAGATCCTGTCCGAGGCCGAGTGGGCGCGGACGGGTACTCACTCGGAGAGTGGGTCGTACGGCGTCGGGCAGTGGCTGGAGATCTACGCCGCCCACTGCCACGACCACGCCGACCAGATCCGCCGAGGGATTAAGGGCTAGGCGGATAGGTCTCCTCCCCGCTCGACGGGGAGGTGTCGCCGCAACGCGGCGACGGAGGGGCCCGTGGTCGTTCAAAAACCCTCGCACCCCTCCGCCTCGGCTGCGCCGAGGCACCTCCCCATCAGGTGGGGAGGAGGCCACTCCGGGCTACTGGATCGCTTTGACCGTGAACGCGACCGTGCCCGAGGGCGTGTTGACCGTCACCTTGTCGCCCGGACGCTTGCCGAGCAGCGCCCGCCCGACCGGCGACTCGACTGAAATGCGCCCTGACGCGGGATCCGATTCCACGGCACCAACCAGGTGCCAGGTCTCGACCTCGCCCTCCGAATCCTCGACCTCGATAGTCGAGCCGGGCTGGGCGAGGCCACCGTGGCGCTCCTCGATGATCTGGGCCCGGCCGATCATCTCCTCCAGCTCGTAGATCCGGGCATCGAGCGCGGCGACCTCATCCTTTGCCTGCTCGAACTCCGGGTTGTCTTCGATGTCGCCCGGCTGCGCCGCCTCACGCATGCGATCGGCCGCGTCACGGCGGCGCGCACGTGCTTCTTCGAGGTCGCGCTTCAGCTTCTCGTAGCCCTCGGCGGTCAGCAGAACGGGTTCGCCCAGGTCCATCTCCGCCCAATAATAGTCCCGCGGTCGGGCGGCTCCCTCCCCGGCGTCCAGCGCCCGGCCTGGTTCAAAAGGAGGTTCTGGCTTGGCCGAATACGGCCCCGATGTGGCGCTCATCGTCGTCGACATCCAGAACGACTTCGCGGATCCCAAGGGCTCGCTCTACGTTGGCGGGGGCGAGGCCGTGGTGCCGCTCGCCAACCGCGAGGTGCAGCGCGCCCGGGCAGCCGGCTCCCCGGTTTTCTACACACAGGATTGGCATCCCGAGAGCACGCCGCACTTCCAGAAGGACGGAGGGGTCTGGCCTGTGCACTGTGTGGCCGGCACCTGGGGCGCCGAGTTCCATCCCGACCTCCAGGTCGAGGGTGAAGTCATCCAGAAGGGCGCCGACGGTGAGGATGGCTATTCGGGCTTCACAGTCAAAGACGCGGTTTCGGGGGACACCGAGGCGACTCGTCTGGGCGGCCGGCTCGAGGAGCTGGGGGTGCGCCGCGTGGTCGTGCTCGGGCTGGCCGGCGACTACTGCGTGGGCGATACCGCGCTCGACGGCAGCCGGCTCGGCTTCGACGTAACCGTTCTGCCCGAAGCTGTCCGCTTCGTCGAGCTCAACCCAGGCGACACCGAACGGACGTGGGCGAAGCTGAGCGCCGCGGGGGTGCGGGTTGAGTAGCGCCGAGGATCTCAACATGACCTGCTTCGAGATGTCTAAAGAGGTGGAGGAGCTCGGCCTGTCGGTGCCCGAGGCGCGGCCGCTGGCGCGGACTTTGCTCCGGGTTGTCGGCCGCGTGCTCATCGACGCCGGGCGCCCCGGCGCTTCGCCGGATGAGTGGCCCAACACCGAGGAGATGGCCATCCGCTGGATCGATGAGGCGATCCGGCCCCTCGGCTACCGCGTCCGGCCGGTTGAAGGCGGCGGGCGCTCGGAGCTCGACTAAGGACTCGAGGAGCAGTAACCACCGGCGGTAGTCCCTTGCGACCGTGGCGATCGCAGCTCGCGCGGACGCCCAGATGGGAGTGCTCGATCGGGTCCGGCGCACGGTCGCGCTGCTCGAGGAGCGAGGCTATGCGGTCACGCCCGAACGGATCGGGCGAATCTGCTATGGCGGCCCGGTCGCCGCCGAAGCCGTCCAGGCCGCACTCGCCGCCACAGACGACCTCCACCTTGCCAGTGGCCTCGTGGTGACCTCGCGCTTCGCTCCGCGGGCGCCGGCGTGCCGGCACCGCTCGGCGGCCCACGCAGACGCCTCTGCCGCCTATCGTCCCGACGCCGTTCGCTTTTCCCGGCGCCTGGTCGCTCTCGCGCCCTTCGTGCTCTGCGTCGCGATCGCCGGTTCGCTCTCCTCGGGCGGATTCGTCGAGACGGACGACATCGACCTCAACCTGGTCGTCGAGGACGGCTACCGCCACCTCGCCTACGTCGTGCTCAACCTGCTCGGCGTCGCCGACGCGGTGCGCCGCCGGCGCAAGCCGGTCGACGCCTCCACCCGGCGCCCGCTGGCGCCGCGCGTGATGACCGCCAACCTTGTGCTCGAGCGCTCGCAGTGCTTTCCGCTGGCGCGCTCCGACGCTCAGATGGCCCTCGAGCTGCTCCAGTCGGAACCCGTTTTCGGGGCCTCCTTCCTGAGCTCCGTCGTAGCCGCCAACCCCGTCTTGTGCGACCACTTCCCGCAGCTGGCTGTGCGCCCGTCGCCGCTCGATCAGGCCCGTACTCGGCGGCTGCCGGCGTGGGCCTTCCCAAGCTTCCTGGACCCGGCTGCCCGCGTGGTCGGAGAGGCCGCCTGGCGCTGGATGATGTGGACCCGCCGGCGCTCGCCGGAGGCACTCGGCCGGGTCGCCTACGTGCGCGAGACCATGCGCCCGTACGCGCTCTTCGAGCGGCACCCGTGACGCCGTTCCTGGTCGCGCTGGCTGCGATTTCAAGCGCGCTCCTCGGTGTTTACGGCATCAACCTCGTCTACCTGAGCGTGCGCGCGCTCCGCCTCAAACCGCGGCCGGCGGGTACGGTCGCCAGGGGATCAGAACCCCACGTCTGCGTCCAGGTGCCGATCTACAACGAGCGCTACGTGGCCACGCGGGCGATTGCCGCTGTCTGCTCGCTCGACTGGCCGCGTGACCGGCTCGAGGTCCAGGTCCTGGACGATTCGGACGACGCCACCACGGAAGAGGTGGCGCTGACAGTGGAGCGCTGGCGCGCCCGCGGCCTGAATGTGAGTCACATCCGCCGTGGCGCGCGCAGCGGATTCAAGGCGGGCGCGCTGGCTTACGGGTTCGCCGCCACCCAAGCGCCTTTTCTGGCCATCTTCGACGCCGACTTCGTACCGCCGCCGGACTTCCTGCGCCGCGTCATGGCCGGATTTACCGAGCCGGACGTCGGCTGGGTCCAGGCCCGCTGGGGCCACCTGAACGAGACCTACTCGCTGCTCACGCGGCTCCAGGCCCTGATGATCGACTTCCACTTCCTGGTCGAGCAGGCGGTGCGGCCGGCCCTGGGTTACCCGACCAACTTCACCGGGACCGCCGGCGTGTGGCGCCGGGACGCGATCACCGGCGCGGGCGGCTGGAGCGCGCGCACGGTGGCCGAGGACCTCGATCTCAGCTATCGCGCTCAATTCGCCGGCTGGCGCGGCGTCTTCCTCGAGGACGTGGTGGCGCCCCAGGAGCTGCCGGTGGCGGCGGCCGCCTACCGCGGCCAGCAGCTGCGCTGGGCGACGGGTACCTTTCAGTGCGCGAGGCTCCTGCTGCCGGCGCTGCTGCGGGCGCCCTTGCCCGCGGCCGCGCGCTTCCAGGGCTCGATCCGCCTCCTCTCCTACTTCGCGCCCCTGCTGATGCTGCTTCAGGTCGCCCTCTATCCCGTGCTCGTCCTGTCCTCGGTGCCCGGTCCTGTGCTCCCGCTCGCGCTGGCCGCCAACCTCCTCAGCCTGGCGCCCGCGGCCGGACTCACCGCAGCCCAGGTGCGCTGTGGCCGGGGCTGGTGGCGGCCGCTGCCGGCGGTGCTGGCGTGGTCGCTGCTGGGGGCGGGCACCTCGCTCGCCGTCGTCCTGGCGCTGGGTCGCGCACTCCGGCCGCAGGCCTTCAACAGGACCCCCAAGTACCGAATCGAGCGGCAAGGGCAGGAGTGGCGCGACCGCGACTACGTCGTGGCCGTGGACCCGTACGCACCCGTCGAGCTGCTGGTCGCCGTCGCCTGCGCGTGCCTCACGTACCTGGAAATCCACGACGGCCGCTGGCTGGTCAGTGTCTACTCGACCATATTCGCCGCCGGCTTCACGCTTCTCGGCGGCCTGTCGCTCCTGCAGTCGCTGCAGGTGCTCACGCTGCGCCGCCTCGGGCGGCACACCCTCGAGATGGGCCAGCGCGGGGCGCGGACAGCCGGCACGCTGGCCCCGGCGGCCGCGCTGCTCGTCGTGATCGCCGGTTTTGGCGTCGCCTTCGAGGACTCCTACGGGCACTGGCTGATGGCGGCCAACCTGGCCAGCGGTCACGGCCTGCACGACCCCCTGTTCGGAATGGAGGACAGCTGGCTGCCCGCCTATCACGTGTTTGCCGCCGGCGTACTGCTCGTCTTCGGCTGGCACAGCCTGTGGGCGCTGCGCGCCCTGAGCATCGGCCTCGGCCTGGTCGTCTTGGTGCTCACCGCCCGCCTCGCCGGCAGCACGCGCCGGGGGCGGATCACGACCGCTCTGCTCGTGCTCAACCCCGCCTTCCTGCTCACCTTCACGTCGGCTGTCGCCGAGCCGCTGATCACCGCGTGCCTGATGGGAACCGCGGCCGCACTCCAGGCCGGGCGGGCCAAGGCGGCGGCGCTGCTGGCGGCGGTCGCCTGCCTGGCCGGGACGAAGGCGTGGCTCTGGATAGGCGCGGCGGTCGCAGTCCAGTCGGCCGTGTGGCTGGCGGCCGCCGGCTGGCGCCGGCCGCGCGGGGCGCTCAGGTGGGCGGTTCCCGCCCTGGTCGTGCTCGCTCTCCTCCAGCTCGCCTTCTCGCCCGCCGAGCATTCGGTCGCCCGCGCTTCCGTCGAGGTCGCTTCGGCCACCCAACGGGGAAGCGTCTCCCCGGCGGTGCTCGGCCGCGCCGAGGCCTTTACGGGCTGGTTCGCACTCGCCTCGCTGCCGGTGCTGCTGCTGGCTCCGTTGGGCTTGCTCCGCGAGATCCGCGCTCGATCGGCCTCGCTGCTGGCGCTGCACGTCCCCTCGCTCGCTTACCTGCTCGGGGTGACCGCCCTCGTCGCACTTGGCACATACAGCGGCAGCGAGCGCTACTACGTGCTGGCGCTGCCCTCGCTGGCGGTTCTGGCGGCGGCCGGAGTGGACGCGCTCCCGCCTCTCACTGCCGTGGCGGCGACCGCCTGCGCGGGCCTGGTCGCCATCGCCTACGCCCCGGTGCTGGGCGCCTTCGCCGCCGAGAACGCAGGCTTGCTCGCCTCTGGTCGCGCAACCGCTGCCGTGCCCGGACGCCTTCTCACCGATTCGCCCGCCGCGGCCTATGCGAGCGGAAAGCCACCCTCTGAGATCGCGGGGTCGCGCGCGCTGCCGGCGTCGTCCGACGCCGCCACCACCTGGCTCGAGGAGCGCGGCTTCGGCGCGCTCGTTCTCGAGGACGTCAGCTACTACCACGCGACATCGGTCTTCCCGGAGCTGGTGGCCGGCCGGCCGGCACCGCCTTTCATCCGGCTCGGCCCGGCTGAAGCGTTCGACGTGGCCGGCGGCAAGCACGTGACGGGCTGGGTGCTGCCCCCCGCCGGCATGCACGCCCCAGTCGGGGGCTTCGGTTGGCTGGGCCTCGTACCGGTCACCCCGTCGGGAAAGACCGCGCCGCTGGAGAGAGGGGTCACGCTCCAGGTGCCGGGCAACCGCGATGCCGCGGGAGAGGGAATGGGCTTTGGGGTGCCGGTCGTGCATTCAGCCGGCAGCTGGTTCTACCCCGGCTCCGCAAGCACCGAAATCCTGACCGACGAGCGCGGCACGACCTGGCGCAAGACCTTCGAGCTCGATCGCACAGAGGTCGATGATGCGTCGGGACGCTTCGTCCGGTTCGAAGCCGTGCCCAGCCGTGGCCGCGTGACCGTCGATTACCGGATCGCGGGCGACCGGCTGCACGTACAAGCGCGGGCCAGCGGTTTGACCGGCTTCGACCGGCTCGTGCTCCTGAACGAGGAGTCGGCCGCGTTCGACGACTACGCGGACACGGCTCACACGCTTCGTGGGGCTGCCATCGGCCCCGAGCAGCAGGTGACGGGCGGCTGGGCGCGCCTGCGCTCGGGATCGCTGGGCGTCGAGTTCATGGTCGAGCAGGCGGGCGGGTCAACCATGCTGGCCGGGCGTGAGCTCGACCCCGCGCGCGGTCTCGATTGGTCGGGAGTCGGTTACCAGTTCGGTGCCGGCTTCGAATCTGTCAGCTACGAGATCACCTTCCGGAGGGCCAGATGACCGACGTCGTCCTCGTCTACCCGCAGCGCGCCCCCCGCCGGGGCCGCCACTGGATCATGCCCTCCCTGGGCCTGATGTACCTGTCGGCGTCCCTCCGGGCAGCCGGCTTCACGGTTCGCCACATCGACCACACCTTTATGGAGCGACGCGAGGTGCTGGCCGAGATCGAGCGGCTGCGGCCGTCGGTGGTGGGGATCTACTGCATGATCACGATGCAGGACGAAGCCCTCTCGCTGGCCGCCGACCTCCGCGGAGCGGTCCCGCTGCTCGTCACCGGAGGCCCCTATCCCTCGGGCGACCCCGAGCACTTCGTCGACAGCTTCGATCTGGTCGCCGTCGGCGAAGGCGAGGAGACCATCGTGGAGATCGTTCAACACCTGGACGGCCGCGATTGGGACTCGGTCAAGGGTCTCGTGTTCCGCCGCGCGGGCGAGATCGTGCGGACGCCGCCGAGGGTCCGGTCAAAGGACATGTCGCAGCTTCCGCTGCCCTACCGGAGCGATCTGCCCAACCACCAGTACATCGCCTACTGGCGGCGGCACTGGAAGGACGCCACCACCCCGGTCATGACCACCCGGGGCTGCCCCTTCCGCTGCGACTTCTGCCACAAGCCGGTCTTCGGCGACCTCTTCCGCTCGCGCCCCGCGGACTCGGTCATCGCCGAGATGCGGGAGGTGGCCGAGCTCGGTTACGACCACGCGTGGATGTCGGACGACCTCTTCACGCTCAACTACGACCGGACCATGGAGCTCTGCCAAAAGATCGAGGCGGCGCGGGTTCCGCTGACGTGGGAGTGCCTCTCGCGGGTCACGCACGTCGACCAGGCGCTCTTCGAACAGATGCGGCGGGCCGGCTGCAAGCGCGTCTTCTTCGGGATCGAGTCCGCCGATCCGATCGTCCTCAAGGAGATGCGCAAGGGGATCACGCCCGAGCAGTCACGCGCTGCGGTCGAAGCGTGCGTGGCGGCCGGCATCAAGGCGGCCGGCTTCTTCATGGTCGGCTACCTGGGCGAGACAGAGGACAGTTTGCTGCGGACAATCAGCTTCTCCTCCAGCCTTCCACTCGACTACGTGAGCTACACCGTCGCCTACCCTCTGCCGGGCACCCGCTTCTTTGAACGTGTGAAAGAGCGCAGGCAGGAGGGGGAGTGGCATTACATACGGCACAACCGGCTCCTCTTCAACTCCGACTTCTCCCAGCGCAAGCTCCGCCTCGCCATCTACAAGGGCGCGATCCAGCACCGCCTGCGCCGGATGCGGCTGGCGCCGGTGGCGCGGGCCTTCGAGCTCGCCACCGACCCCGTGATCCGGGCCGTCAGATAAGAGCTCTCGTCTCGGTCCTCGTAATCGCTTCCCTCGTGGCTTGCGGCGGCAGCGCGCCCAATCCCACCCGGGCGCCGGCGCAGGGAATCGTGCTCTACCGGCTGGACGGGAGCTTTCGCGCCGCGCTCGCTCTGGGGCAGGACCCGATCGCGGTCGCGCTCTCGCCTGACGGCCGCACCGCGTATGTCTCCGACAACGCGGCGGGCACGGTCCGGGCGGTCAGCATCCCCCAGCTGGCGGTGCGCTGGCAGGCCCACGTCGGCGGCCGGCCGGGTCCGCTGCTGGTTACGCGGGGTGTGGGGGGATCCCCGCATCAAACGGACAGCGTGCTCGTGAGCCTCTTCGAGGCCGGGCAGGTGGTTGCGCTCGGTCTGAGCGACGGCTCCGTGCTCGCGCGCCATACCGTCGGCTCCGGCCCTGGCCAGATCGTGCTCGCCGGCAGCCGGATCCTGGTTGCCTGCGCCGACGGTCGAGTGTGGGACATCGCTGGCGGCTCGACGCCGGCAGCCGCCGGCTTCGCCCTCGGAACCGGCGCCGGCGGAACCTGGGCGGCGAGCCAGGCGAGCGGCCAGCTGGTTCGCCTGGAGGACGGCAGCCGCGTGAGCCTGCCGCCGCACCAGCACCCCTTCTGGGCCGCGACCGGCCCCGATGGCAGCCTCTGGATCTCAGCCGAAGGCGACGACGAGGACCGGGATCCGGGGGCGATCGCCGTCCTCGACTCCTCACTCCACACGCGCGTGGTCGCCAGCCCACGCGACCCGGACGCGGTCGTCAACGCCGGCGACCGCATGTTCGTCGCCGCCCACGGGGAACATTCCGTGCTCGTGCTCGACCGTGAGGGGCGGCGGTTGGCGACTTGGGCCCAGGGATCGGCACCGATCGCGCTTGCGGCCGACGTCCAGCAGGGCTTATTGGTTGTCGTCACCAATGCGCGTGAGTGATAGCTGGCGAACGGTTTACCGGGTCGTGGTCGGGATCTACTGGCTGTACTTCGGGAGTCAGAAGTGGCAGGGGGTGGGCTGGATGCGACCTCTGATCGAGGACGCCGCCCGAGTCAACCCGATCCCTGGCCTGCACGAGTTGCTGACGGCGGTGGTGGTGCCCCACTGGATGTTCTTCGCGGTGGCCCAAGGCGCCGGCGAGACGCTGGTGGCTGTCTGTTTGATCCTCGGGCTGGCGACGCGGAAGGCCGCGATCCTCGGCTTTGTGCTCGCCCTCAACCTCGCGCTCACTGTCGCCTTCCTGGTGCCGGACATCGGCATCCGCTGGCTGTACTACCTGGCGGTGCTCGTCAACGCCGAGCTCGTCTTCGCGAACACGGGTGCGCTCTCGCTGGGCCGGGCGCGCTTCGTGCCCGCCTGGCTCAGGTCCTGACGGGAGGGAACCCAGATGGTTCCCTCCCGGACCACCTTCCGAACTCGGCGCGACGCCGCCAACGCCTGGATCTCGGACTCAACCGGGCGGGCAAAGCCCGCCCTACGCGCGACGGATGTCTTATTCGAAGGACGTATCGGCTTCGGGCCGGCTGGCGAAAGATGGCCTTCCTTGGCCCCGCTTGCGGCTACGGGACGGCGGGTGCGGCGTAGCCGCGCGGGTGGTGCATCATCCACTCCCAGGCGTCCCTGACGATCTCCTCGAGACCGTATTGCGGGCTCCAGCCGAGCTGCGAGCGTATCCGTTCGCTGGAGGCCACCAGTTTCGGCGGGTCCCCCTCACGGCGCTCCGCCTCCACCACCCTGAAGTCCTGCCCCGTCACGTTGCGGACCGTGTCGATCACCTCGCGCACCGAGTAGCCGCTCCCGCTGCCCAGGTTGTAAACCTGGTGCCGGCCCGCCTCGGCCGCCTCGAGGGCGAGGAGATGGGCGGCCGCCAGGTCTCCGATGTGCACATAGTCCCGGATGGCGGTGCCATCTGGGGTGTCGTAGTCGGTGCCGAAGAGGGTCACGGAGCCGGCGAGGCCGGCGGCGGCGCGGAGCACGTTGGGAATCAGATGCGTCTCGGGGTCGTGGTCCTCCCCCTGCCGGCCGTGGGCGCCGCCGACGTTGAAGTAGCGCAGCGACACGGCTCCCAGGCCGTGAGCCTGGCACTCGTCGGCGAGCATCCGGTCCACGGTGAGCTTCGTGTTGCCGTAGGGGTTGGTGGGACGCGTGGGCGCCTCCTCAAGGATCGGAACCGTTTCCGGGTTGCCGTAGACGGCGGCGGTCGAAGAGAAGACGAGCCGGCGGACTCCGGCCTCGCGCATGGCGTCGATCAAGTTGAGGGTGCCCGCGACGTTGTTCCGGTAGTAGAGCTCGGGTACTCGCACCGACTCGGGGACGACGATCAGCGCCGCGCAGTGGATGACGGCGTCAAAGCCGCGCGCGAACGCCTGGGCGAGGTCGTCGGGCTCCAACAGATCGCCTATGACGACCTCAGCGCCCTCGGGGATCGCGTCACGGTGGCCGCTGACGAGGTTGTCGAACACGGTCACCTGGTGCCCGGCCTCGAGCGCGACCGCTGAACATATGCTGCCGATGTACCCGGCGCCGCCGGTGACCAAGACCCTCATACGGGGCCCCAGGCTAATGGGTTTGAGCTATTGAACGAGTCGAGCGGCGGGCGGGGCGGGCGCGTAGGCGGGGTTGAAGTTGATTCCGATGGTCGAGTTGCCGTTCAGCGTGGCGCTGTAGGCGATGACCTGACCGGCAAGCGGAGCCCGGTTGCCCCCGTTGATGGTCCACGACGAGGTGGGCGTGTAGACGCTCCCGATGTACTGGGTCGACGAGCCGCCGTTCATCTGGTTCCCACAGCTGTTGTTGCTGGTCGGCTCGTAGATGACGATCCAGTCGTACTGGTAGCCGCTGAAGACGAACGTGTTGCCGTTGCCGTTCTCGTTGATGCAGTCGCCGTTGCCCGAGAAGTAGAACTGGACCGCGCCCGGCGTCACCTGGGCGGCCGCGCAGGGCGCGGCCGCGTTCGTGCTCTGCGGCGAGCACAAGTTCTCGTTGGCGAGGTCGCCCTGCGGCTGCAGCCGGCTGGAAGCATTCTCCTCCGCCAGGCCGTTGCTGCTACCGGCGGTGCACGTGATGAAGCAGACGGAGCCGACCTCGCTGTCGGGGGGCGCGCAGCCCTTTGTCAAATTGCCCGCGTTCGAGCACTGACTGGCCGACCGCGCACCGAGAACCCAGCTGCCTGATCCATTGGGCAGGACGGAGTTGTCGACGTGGAATTTGTGCTGCGACTCGGTGAAGGACCCCAGGTATCCGAACGACGTCTGGGCGATGCCCGCGCAGTTGGTGTTGTTGTTCGCGATCTGGGCGACGTAGACGTTGTAGCCGGTCGCTCCGGGTACCTGCTGCGAGGTGCCGGCGTCGATATCGAACGCTTTCTGTGATCCGGTGGGAGAGAAGACGCGGCACATCGAGGGCGCGCTCTCCCGCGTGTAGCTGGTGGACCCGCTGGAGCCGGAGGGCGGATAGGCGTCGGTGCGCGTGGAGGTCAGCTCGACCGCGAAGTTGCTGCTGGCGGGCAGGTTGCCGGTGCCACTCGAGTTGAGGGCGAACGTGCCTGCGCAGCCTTTCGGGTCCCAGAACTGTGGGTTCGCGCGCTGCGTGAAGTCGATGCTGTTCGACGAGTAGTTCCAGGCGGGCTCATCGGGCGGCTTCAGCTCGTTGCTGGAGAGGCCACCGTGGCTGGTGTAGCCCCCGCTCCACTGATAGATCCCGGCGTCGAAGAAGTAGCAGCCGGCACCGCCGGTCAGTGAGAAGTTGTTGTACTTACCTGGCTGCAGCTCAGTCCACCCGGTGTGGCTGACCTGCCCCGGGTTGACGGCCGGGTAGTAGCTGAGGTTGCCGCCTTGATAGGGAGGCGCCGGGATGACGGCGGCGTTACCGATCTTGCTGCCCAGCGACCATCCCGCCGGGCAGGGCTGCGGCTGCGGCGGAATCGTCGGATCGGGGTTGTAACAGAGCGGTGTGATGCCACTGGGAACCGAACCGCTGGCTGCATAGGTGTTACCCGCGACGCCCATCGAAGCCGAACCGTTGAAGGTGATGCACCCGTCCGAGTAGACGTCGCCCCGGACCGTGACCGCGGTGTTGCCGGAGAGATTCAGGGAGGTGCACGAGGTGGAGAGGGTCAGGAGCGCCGGCTGCGAGAACTGGTTGCCGACGATGGCGCTCGCCTGTGCCTGGACGGGGATCGTGGGCGAGCTGCCGAGCACCTGGAAGAAGGTCAGCGGGAACGTGTGTTGGGCGGTCGCCTGGAACACGTAGCCGTTGAACTGTCCGTTGGCGCCCGTGATCGTGTATTGGTACCCGCCTCCGTTCCAGGTCGCGGTCATCGTGTTTCCCGAGATCGAGCTCGTCCCGCCGCTCAAGCCCAGGTTGGTCTGGAAGAGCCGGAGCGCGTTGTTGAAGGCCGACGTTTGGTCGCCGAAGTTCTCGTAGTTGTCGCCGGCCGCCAGCGTCGCGGCGTCGACAGCGTCCTGCAGGTAGCGGCGGTCGATGTACGCGCGACCGGAATCGATGGCCAGGCCGAGCATCCCGAACAGCACCAGCATCAGCAGAGCGATGAGGACGATCGCCTGGCCCTGCTCGCCCCGGCGCCGGCTGAAGATTGGCTTAATACTCAGTGCGGTAGACCGCATAAGCCGTCAGAACGATCTGATTTGCCGTTACTTGCTGGATCAGCGGCGTGAGGGGCACGAAGTTGTATCGGATCGTGATCTTGAGCGGCACGTTGCCCTGCGCGTAATTGCGGCTGTTGCAGAGTTGCCCGGGTGGGGGCAGGTTGAGCTTCTGGTCCCCCAGCGGGTCGTTGGGTGCGTTCGGGTTGTTCCCGCTCGGGGAGGGATCCGTGATGTAGATCCATCCCTGGTTGGGGGGTGGGACCTTAGAGGTGTCGATCGGCCCGTTTACGCAGACGCTGGAGAGGAAGACCGCAGGCGCATGCTGCTCGACTGCGCTCTGGACGTTG
Organism: uncultured Actinomycetes bacterium; assembly: GCA_964640005.1. Lineage (GTDB taxonomy): Bacteria > Chloroflexota > Dormibacteria > Dormibacterales > Dormibacteraceae > CAZHAC01. Next base: position 24,769 of record CAZXGB010000023.1, read on the forward strand.
TCGCTGCTCGGCCACTGGTGCTGGGTCCCCGAAATGTCGGTGTACTGGGAGGCGCGGACTGCGACACGCGCGCCCTCATTGGCCGCCTGCTGGAGCGTGATGTAGTAGTACAGGCCGCGGCCGAAGTCGATGACTCCGAAGATGATCAGGAGCAGGATCGGCGCGAT
>CAZXGB010000024.1:0-4707 GCA_964640005.1 uncultured Actinomycetes bacterium
CATTGCGGAGGCCAGGCGCAGCTCTATTCGCCGCGGTGCCGGAGACGCTCCTCGAGCTCATCCAGTGCGACGCGCGTCGGGCCCTTGCCCGGCCGTGGGCGCCCGCCGAGCCGGAGCGCGAAGGCGGCGCCGCGCCCCAGCACTCGCTCCAGCACGGCGAGCGCGACCAGGACGACCACCACTGCTGCGACCACCAGCAGCAGCACCAACGACTGCTCCGGGGTCAAGTTGATCGGGATTCGGCGTCCCATCGCTCCTCTCGCTCTCCGCGTCTGCAGCGTGGCACATATCGAGGCGGACCGCCACCTTTGGGCCGAATAAGTGAGGGCCCGACACACCATGCGCCCGGGCAGCGCCTGCACCTGGGCTTTGGGTGCTGTCCTGGCCAAACTCGAACCCAGGATTGGGGCCCGGGGGGTCGCTCGTCGCGCCTATGAAGCTGACCAGCCAGTCTGGACACCGGGAATGACGGGGATCATTCCCCCGGCCCGGGCCTGGGGGGCACGTTGTGGTTGACGCGAAAGAGGTTGTCGGGGTCGCGGCGGCGCTTGATCGCGGCCAGCCGCGCATAGGTCGCGGCCGGGTACGCGGCGCGGATCTCGTCCTGCCCCTGCTCGCTCAGGAAGTTGACGTACGCACCCGAGAGCTCCGGTGCCAGCCACGCCCACGCGTCCCGGGCCCACCCTGCCGCGATCTCCGAGCCCGACGCCTCGTGGGACGAGGCCATGACCGCCACCAGGTAGCGCCGGTCACGGTGCGCGAATGCAGTGGCGGCGGCCGGTACCCGAGCCACCGCTCCCCGGAGCGGCCGGATCTGCACCATCGCATGGTGGGCGGCGGCACGGCCGAGTGCCTCCACCACTGCCGCCGCCCAGGCCATTGAGAGCCCGTCGCCGAAGCCGGACCGCACGTGGGCGAACTGCCGAGCGCTCGCTTCGGCCGTGAGCTGCAAGAGGGCCGGGTAGGGCAGCGGCGCGAGGCCGTCGAAGACCGGATCGGCGAGCCGCGCCAGGGGCTCGACGGCGGCGCGCCCGGCGACTGGGTCACCGGTGAAGCAGACGCCGACCATAAAGACGGGCCGCCCGACGAGGCCGGCCGGGATGAACGGCGCCGGCGGGGCCAGCATGGCGTTGGCAATTGTCGTCAGCTCGTCAGGCGCCTCGGCCGCGAGCGCCAGGTAGCCGCTAAGGACCTCGGCAGTGAGCGGAAGTACAAGGAGGCCGCCGTAGACCATCCCCACTGGGTGAAGCCCGAGCACCGCACGGGTCACCACCCCGGCGTTCCCGCCCCCGCCCCGGACTGCCCAAAAGAGGTCGGGGTTCTCCGCGTCCGACGCGGTGACGAGCTCACCGGCTGCCGTCACCATCTCGACCGAGCGAAGGGAGTCGACGGTCAGCCCGTGGCGGCGGACCAGCCAGCCCACGCCGCCGCCCGTGAGCAGGCCGCCGAGGCCGACGGACGCGTTGTCGCCCATCACCGGCGCCAGGCCGTGCCGGTGCGCGGCGGCCGTGAACACGCCGACGAGCACGCCCGGCTCCGCCGACGCCTCGGACCGGACCGGATCCACCTTCAGGTCACGCATGGCGGAGAGGTCCGCGACGATGGCGCCTTCCGCCCCGCCGGTGCCCGCGATGCCGTGGCCGCCGCTTCGGACCGCGAGCGGCAGGCCCGAGCGGCGCGCCAGGCGCACGGTTCGGATCACGTCGGCCACGTCGGCGCAGCGGACGATCATCGCCGGGCGGTGGTCGAAGCGGGCATTCCAGAGCTGGCGGGCGTCGTCGTACCCGTCGTCGCGAGGCTCGATTACACGGCCCTTGACGGCCGCTCTGAGCACTTCCGCCAGGCCAGCATCGCGCGGTGCGGTGTCGGAGACTTGAGTCACTCGGGAGACCTCCTTCTCAGCGAACCAGGCCGCCATCCAAAGAGCGGCGTGCACTGACGCTAGGCCCGCGCCGACGCGACGCCATGGGGGTTCTCCCCCACCGCCTACGTAATTCGGCTACGTACCGCTCTCCGCCGCCTGGCCGGCGTGCCAGGCCGCGACCTCGGCGCGGCTGTTGACCCCCAGCCGGTTCATCACCCGCTCCAGGTGCTTCTCCACCGTCCGCGGCGAGAGGAACAGCCGTTCCGCGATCTCCCGATTGCTGAGCCCGCTCGCGACCAGCTGGGCGACCTCGAACTCGCGCCCGCTGAGGCGCGCATCGGGCCGCCTCGCGCGGCCCGCCTCCACAACTTCGCCGGCTGCGAAGGCCAGAGCCGCCTCCCGGTCCAGCGAACGCCCGGCCGCGACCTCCCTCGCCAACCGTGCCTCGCCGAGCCGCTCCCGCAGCCGCCGGAGGGCCGCGTCATGACGCGCCTGCCAGGGCGCGGCCAGGCGGCGGCCGGTCTCCCGCCAGAGCCGTTCGGTGGCGCCAATCAGGCGGGCGGCGCCCGCCGGCTCCGAGACCTCGGCTGTTACCCAAGCCAGGGCCTCCACCGTCCGGGTCGCGTGCCAGAGGTCGTCGAGGCGGCGGCTCAGCGAGAGGCTCTCCAGCAGGGCGGCCCGGGCCGCCGCGTGGTCCCCCAGGCCCCACTCGGCCAGGCCCAGATTGAGCTGGTGGAGCTCCCGACACCAGCGCTCGCCGGCCGCCCCGCTGAGCTCGATCCCGGCCCAGCTGCAGGCACGGGCCTCCTCGAACCTGCCGGTAACGATCGAGACCAGGGCCAGGTGGTTGAGAGCCCAGCTTCGGACAACGGGGGAGGCGATCCCTGCGAGGGTCCCCCGGGCCCGCCCGGCGGCCTCCTCGAAGCGCCCTTCGAAGAAATCCACGAGGCACTGAATTTGGGAGGCCGCCAGGGCTTCGTCGCGGCTGCCGAGGGCCCAGGCCTCCTGCTCGGCCAACCCGGCCAGGTCGGCGGCGTCCGAGAGCTCCAGCTGGAGAGCCAGCAAGTAGGCGAGCCGCCAGCGGGCGCGGACTGCGACCGCGGGACGGACCGGCTGCGCGAGGAATGCCCGATACGACCGAACCCCCGCCTGGAGCGAGCCGCGGGTGCACCAGAACCATAGGTTCCCGTTGCAGATCTGGAGCCCGGCCTCGACGTCGCCGGCTTCCAGGCACCTCTCGAGGGCAGCGACCACGTTCTCCCGCTCTGCCATAAGCCGGTCCAGGAGCAGAGGCTGGGTGTCACCCCACCACTCGCGATCGGCCTGCCCGGCGAGCTCGGTGATCCAGGCGCCGTGCCGTTCCAGAGCCTGGGCGGCGGGCTCGGCCTCCCCCAGCCGGCGGGCGGCGTCGTCACGCAGCGGCTGCAGCAGCCGGTAGCGGCCCGTCTGGGGGCTCATGAGGACCATCGACTTCTCGGCCAGGACGGGCACGAGGTCCAGCACCTGGGTCGCGGACAGAGGCGGGTAGGCGGCAACAGCCTCCGCGGCTGCCAGGGTGAAGCCCTCCGAGAATACCGACAGCCGGCGCCAGAGGACCTGTTCGTCGGGGTCCAGGAGGTCGTGACTCCAGGCGACGGCGGCGGCGAGCGTCCGGTGGCGCTCCGGGCCCACCACGCTCCGGGCGCTCAGCCGGCCGAGGCTCGTGCCGAGCCGCTCGACGAGGTCGGCGAGGGCCATCCCCCGCAGCTGGGCCGCTGCCAGCTCAATGCCCAGCGGCAGGCGGTCGACGGCGGCGCAGGCCCGCCGGACCGCGGGCCGGGTCTCCCCCGAGAGCTCGAAATCGAGCTGGACCAGCCGGGCCCGGTCCCGGAACAGGCGCTCGGCGTCGTCCAGAGCGAGCTCTCCGATCGGGAACTGCTGCTCGCCGGGGAGGTAGAGCGGCTGCCGGGCAGTGGCCAGGACGCGGAGATCGGGACATCCGTGGAGGAGCGCGTCCACCGCCCTGGCGACGATCGGGCCCACGTGCTCGCAGTTGTCGAGCAGGAGCAGGTAGCGGCGGCCGCCCAGGTACTCCGCGACGGCCGCGATTGGCCAGCGGGAGGACCGTTCTCTGAGCCCGACGGCCACAGCCAGGGTCTCGGCGACCTCCTCCTCGCTGCCGGCGCTGGCGAGGCGGGCGCAGGCCACGCCCTCGAAGGACCTGCCAAACCGCTCCACGAACCGCTCGGCGAAGCGGGTCTTGCCGGCTCCGCCAGGCCCGACGACGGTGACCAGGCGATGCTCGCCGAGCAGGTCGCGGAGACGGTCCATCTCACGGGCGCGGCCGACGAACGATGTGAGCCCCGGCACGCGACGAACGATAGCGGGCGACGACCTCCGACCCTGCCGGGAATCCACTCCCACGCCGCGCTCGACAAAGAGCCGGCGTTCGATCTCAGCTCAACGTCTGTACCTGTCGCTCATCCCGGCAGGTCCTTGCCGTCGTCCGGTGCCGTCCTCAGTCGGATCCGCCTGCCGCTCGTGGACGGGACGCCGATCCCCGGAACGCGAGCGTGCCGGAGGATCGGCCGGCGATTTGTGGACGTGGCGCTCATCCCCGAAATCCGAGAGGGGCGAGGGTGGATCTGACCGTAGCGGCGGAGGCATTGGAGGTGAGGGCGGCCCCGAAGCTGCAGCGGATGTTGGCGGAGCCAGTGTCGACGAAACGGTGAGTGGGCTGCCGGATGGCGTGGATGTCGGTTGCAGCGGAGCGGCCGGCCGTTCCGTGGGAGCGGCGGGCGGTTGCGGAGGAGCGGCGGGCGGTTGCGGAGGAGCGGCGGGCGGTTGCGGAGGAGCGGCGGGCG
>CAZXGB010000024.1:4807-24806 GCA_964640005.1 uncultured Actinomycetes bacterium
GGAGGAGCGGCGGGCGGCGACTGTGGAGAGTCTCCCGGTGGTGTCGAGGGCACGGCCACGCTCGTGACCGGGTTGTCCTGGTTCGTCACGGTGGCGGCGAGGTCGCCAGTCTGCGAGCTCGCGTCGGTGCTGGTACCTGGCTGCTCCGCGGTGCCCGAGCTGGCTGACGCGCTCGGAGCTGGAGACGCAAACAGGGACGCGGTGGCGGGCGTCGGAGCGACCGAGAGATGTGTGTGGTGGCCCGGGAAGGCGAGGACGCCGGCGGCTCCGATCACGGTTCCGCCGGCAATGAGAGCGCCGCGGAGCATGTGAGATTTCCTCCTGGTTACAACTCGAACGATTCACGATGGATCGCGGACGGAGCGACACCGACAGCCCGCGCGGCGGCAGCGACGCCTGCAGAGAACCGGCCTGGGCCGCACACATAGACGTCGCGAGTGGCGAGGTCCGGGATGACCTGCTCCAGGTAGCGAGGGTCCTCAAGCCGGTGGGTGGACCGTGAGCCGACCACCTCGAGCAACCTGCCTCGACGGCTGCCAACCATGTGTTCCAGCTCCCGGCGGTGGATCAACTGCTCCTCATTCGACGCCCGCTGGACGACGACAACGTCCACGCCGGCCGGAAGGTCGTCAAGTAGGGCGCGCAGGGGAGTGATACCGACCCCGGCGCCGATGAGGGCGACCTTAGGCCTGGTCCGCGCGGCCTCGGTGAAAGCCCCGTACGGCCCTTCCACGGCTATCCGCGTGCCGGGGCGCAGCGCGGCGAGCTGGGCAGTGGTGTCGCCGCTGGTCTTGATGGTGACGCGCGTGTATTGAGACGTCGGCACGGCGGACAGGGAGAAGGGGTGGGCGTGCCACCACAGTCCCCGGGCCAGGAACCGCCACGCGAAATACTGCCCGCCCGCGACCGGCAGGCGGTCTAGCTTGCGGCCGCGCACGAGAAGCGAGTAGACGCCAGGTCCTTCACGCCGCACCTGGACGACCTGTAGTCGGTGGCGGAGGCTCCTGAAGACCGGTAGTCCAATGCGGTAGACGACGACGACGCCGGCGGTTGCCACCCAGAGCAGCAACCACGCCGCCTGGACGAACGGGTGGCCGACGAAGGCGGCGCCGTCGACAACCTGGTGCGGGACCGAGAACGCCAGCGCAAGGTAGGTGTAGAGGTGGATGACCCACCACGCCTCATAGGTAAGGCGCCGGCGGACGGCGCGGATGGACACACCGGCGATGGCGACGAGGATGGCGTACGCGACGACCGCCGCGAAGATGAAGCTCATTGTCACGGTCAGCGAAGCGGCGCCTAGAAGCAAGCCGACACGCGCCGACTGGGCGTAACCCACCGTTGCCAGGACGGCATGAGCGCCGAGCAAGAGCAGCGGTACCGAGGACAGGCGGCGGTGCCAGCGAATCAGCTGGTCCTGACCCAGCGCCGTCTCGAGGGCCGGTATTCGCGCGGCCAGGAGGACCGTGACCAGCAGCAGGTAGGTGCCGGCCATCCCGGCAACCTTGCCGGCGAGAGCGGCGAGGCCGCCGGGGGCGGTGAGTGAATGGGCCGCGACCTGGGTCAAGGGCAGCGCCGTGGCCGAGCCAAGCCCCAGACCGGTCGCAAGAGCGGCTGCGTTGGGCGCCCAACGGCGGATGACGGGTCGAGGATGTTGAGCGGGCAATGGCACGTGGCAGTGCTCGGTCCCCGCGTGCCCGAAGTTCCTGTCCAAGCCGGTTCGGCTCACGCTCATTCGCCCGCTATCGGCGCTCGCCGAGGCGCGCATCTGGATCTGTGCCCAGCGCGCAGGTGACGCCGCGGGCCGGGATGACCTGCGTCAGCACCGGCCCTGCCCGTACTCACGGCGCGCGATCACGCGCAGCGCCCGAGTCGGCCCACACGCATTTAGACAGGCATCGCACATCCGGCTACCCCTCCGGAAGTGGATCAGTCGTGGATGCGCGGAGGCCGGCTCGGGTGGGGGCTCGGAGTCACGCCTGGGGCCCCGGCCGGCGGGTGCTGGCTGATCGTGGCGTCCACCACGACCCCTTCTTCGTTCTGCCTGGTCGTGACCGGGTTCTGCAGCCCCGTCAGTTCCTGACAAGTCAAGTTCGTCCACGTCGCCTGGAAGCGCTGGGCCAGGAAGAGGAACAGATTTGTCGCCGCGCTCGCCATCGGTGAGGGCTGGCGGCTCGTGAACGCGCGATCGTTGAGGATCCTGGGCAAGCCAGAGTTCAGCAGGTTCTGGCAGTAGCCGGCCCCACTTGCGTCAGCCAGGCTCGCGGCGAGCGGCTGGTCGACGCCCGCACGGTAGGCATTCACCTTGTCGAGGTTGGGCCGGCCGTTCACCAGCACCATCGGGTCCAGCGCCGGCATCAGCGCGACGGGCGGGGCCTGGCTGGCGGCCGCCTGCAGCTCTAGCGTCGGCTGCCCGGCTTCCATGCTCCGCCCTGTCGGATCCGTGGCGTTGGTCACGGAGAAGGGCTGGCAGCCGAGGGCCGGGTCGATGAAGCTGGCCAGCAGCCTCGTGTCGCTGCCGTTGGCGATCGCCGTTTTCTTCTGTAGGGCCGCCTGGTTCTGGGGTGTGTCCTGGGCCGTCCGCCCGTCAGGGGTGAGCAGGTACACGGTCGTGACGTTGTCCGACTGGTCCTGATCGACCACGGCGAAGTCGCGCGTCGTCGGGCACGGCTTTCCGTCCCGCCCGGTCCCGAGGCCCGGGATCTTCAGCGCCCCGGCTTTGACGGCCTGGTTGGCCGCGGCGAAGAACTGCCCCGCGTTACAGAACGCCATCTGTCCGAATGGCGAACCGGGGATCCCGTTCACGCAGTTGCCCTGCTGCACGCCGGGACCGACGAGCTTCAGGGTGTTGCCGTTGAACCCGACCCAGAGCGCGAGGACCGAGCCGGCAGGCAGGCTGGGTACCGTGGGCGCCGCCGCCGGCTGCGTGCCGTGCGTGATCACCAGCGGGTCGTACATTCGCAACGTACCGTCCGGGCTCAGGATGGCCCCCTGGACGAACGCCTGGGCGTTCGGGTTTGTCTGCACGCAGCCCCGGGCCTGTCCGTCCGCCCCCCTCAGTACCCATGGAGTCGCCAGGCCCTGCGCCGTGAGCGGGTTGGCCGGCACCGTCAGTTCACAGTTCACTTGATTCATCTCGTCGTTCGCCACCAGCCGCGCGCCGACCAGTGGACGGTTTCCGGCGCTCCACGCCGCCGCTAGAGCGACTACCGCGAGGAGCCCGACCAGTCTGACCATCATCCGCCCTGTCACTTTCCCTCCTTAAATTCGCTCGGTCTACGCGCCGCCTAACGGTGCCAGCGGAAGGGCCGCCGAGCGCCGCTCGGCCGCCGCGTTCTGTCCGTCAATCCCTCCCTGCACGAACTCGCCGGACGCCCAGCTGGACTGAGCGGCGAGATGCCTACCTATGAGGCCAAAGGCGCCAAGACAGGGTCAATGTGGGCCTTGCCTACAATCGGCCCGGTGACTGTGGGGGAGGCACAAGATCTGGGAGGCGAGCCTCTAGAGGAGCTCGCGGAAGCGCTGGCGGAACGCATCTATCACGAGGTCACCGTCCAGGTGCCGGCCTACTCGGCGATCACCGACCCGACCGTACGTGACGATGTTCGGCGCGTGATGAACCGCGTCGCTCGGCTCTACTGCGAGGCTGTGGTCGCTGACCACCTGCCCGGGTCCCGGGACGTCGGCTACCTGGCCGACGTCGGGCGCCGGGAAGCGCGCTGGGCGGTCCCCTTGGAAGCCGTGCTCCAGAGCAACCGGATCGGCGCCCATCTGCTCTGGACGCACCTGCTCGATCTGTGTCCCAGCCTCGACGAGGGCCAGAGCGCGGTCCGCACGCTCCGCTTCACCGACGCGCTCAGCACGTCGATGACCCAGGGATACCTGGACGAGCGCCGGCTGCTGGCGGAGTCCCAGGAGGAGGCGCGGCGGCTTTTCCTCACGCGGATCGTCTCCGACGACGTCGAGGAGCAGGAGGAGCAGCTGCTCGCCGAGGGGCGGGAGCTGGGCCTCGATCTCTCAGTCCCCAACGTGGCCGCGCTCGTCGCTCCCGCGCAGACCACCAGCGTCTCGGACGCCGAGGCGGACGTCATCCTGCGGCGGGTCCGCCCGGCCCTGCACGCGATTCTCCCGGAGGCTCCGCTCTTCCCGATCGGTCCTGGGCTGCTCGCCGTCATCCCACTTGGTTCAGGGGCGGAAGCGGCGGGCAGCATCCTGTCCGGGATCAAGCCACTCCTCCGACCTGGCCTCTTGGTGGTGGCGACGGGGACGGCGCGAGCCGGGATACACGGCCTGACAACCAGCTACCGCGAAGCCAAGCGCGCGCTCGCGCTGGGAGCTCTCGTGGAGGCGACGAGCACGGTGTACGTCTACGAGGAACTGCAGATCTTCGACCTCTTCAAGGAGGGGGATGCGATCGACCACTTCGTCTCGGAGATACTGAGTCCGATCCTCAAAGAGCGCGGGACGAAGCGGCGGGAGCTCCTCAAGACGCTCGAGGTGCTTTTTCGCACAGGTCAGAACCGGAAGCAGGCGGCGCACGAGCTGGAAATTCACGTCAACACGCTGGCGTATCGCATCCACCGGCTCGAGGAGCTGCTCGGCGAGTCCCTGACACTCGGTGAGCGCGCCGGAGACACCTCGTTCCGGCTCCAACTGGCGCTCAGGCTGCTGCCGATGTCGCGGCTGGCCGAGCTGGACTGACTCGCAAAGATATGAGCCGCCACGTCCGGCCTCGGCACCCCCTCTGTACGTAACGATGAAGCGCCAGAACCTGCTGGATGGGCCGTGGAGCAGCTAGCTCGCCTCGCCGCGTGGCGCCTCGCGGCCGCCGTGCTGGTTGCGCTGACCGCGCTTGCCTGCTCCTCGGGCCCTGCCCCGGCCGCGTCGCCCTCGTCGCTTCCGTCGCCGACGCTTGGGGCGCAAGGGCCGGCACCCGACCCGTCGATTTCCCAGGACTGCTCCAGCGTGGTCCTCGGGGCACTCACGGAGGACCAGAGAATCGGGCAGCTCCTGTTCATGGGCCTGGCCGGCAACCAGCTGGGGTCTGCCGAGCGGGGCGCGATCCGGCTCGGAAACGTGGGTTCGGTCTGGTACACGGAGCTGTCTAACGCGCCGTCTTCCTCAGTGGCGGCTACCAGTGCTGACCTGCAGGCGCTCGCGCCGGTCATCTCCGGAAGGAGGATTGGCCTGTTCGTCGCCGCCAACCAGGAGGGCGGGCAGATCGATCAGTTCCACGGCCCAGGTTTCACTCCTATCCCGAGCGCCCTCGTACAAGGTCGTGAGGATCCCGCCCAGCTGGAAGCGGACGCCTCGGATTGGGGGCGGCAGCTTATTGGCGCCGGCATCAATCTGGAGGTCGCGCCAGTGATGGACACCGTGCCGCCCGGCGGCGACGCCGCGAACGCCCCGATCGGGGCGCTGCAGCGTGAGTTCGGCCACGACCCCTCGGCGGTGTCAGCGCACGGCGTCGCCTTCACGGCAGGCATGCAACGCGCGGGGGAGGCGGTCACCGTCAAGCACTTCCCCGGCCTCGGCCGCGTGACTGCCAACACCGACTTCTCCGCAAATGTGGTCGACCGCACCACGAGTGCCGATGATCCGTACTTGCAGCCATTCGCGGACTCGATCGTGGCTGGGGCCGACATGGTGATGGTTGCGACTGCGCTCTACACACGCATCGACGGCGAGCGGCTGGCCGCCTTCTCACCCGTGGTCATGCGCTTACTTCGGGAGCGGTACCGGTTCAACGGCGTCATCGTCTCCGACGACCTCGGCGCGGCAGCCTCCGTCCAAGCGATATCGCCCGGCCAGCGCGCGGTGGACTTCGTCGCGGCCGGCGGTGACCTGGTCACCGTGAAGTACGCATCCCTGGTCCCACAGATGACTGCGGCTCTCCGCGCCCGTGCCGACGCCGATCCGGCCTTTCGCCAGCGAGTGGATGATGCCGCCCTGCACGTGCTCGAAGCGAAGAGCCGGCACGGGCTGCTCTGTGCGTGATTGAAGACATAGGCGCGAACCAAAGCGCGCCCGCCGGTGCATCGATCGGTGAAGCCGATGCGTCGAACGGTGAGTACGTTCCTGGTCCGAGGCCGCTCAGCCCGTCCGGCTGCGGGGATCGATAATCGCTCCATGCTGTTCACGAGCGTCAAGTTCTTGCACATCCTGTTCGCGATCGGCGCGGTCGGGTCGAACGCGACCTACGCGGTCTGGCTGGCGCGCGCGCGTAACGACCCGAAAGACCTCGACTTTGCGCTGAGGGGAGTCAAGTTCTTGGACGACCGCATCGCCAACCCGCTTTACGGCCTGCTCCTGCTGAGCGGCCTGGCGATGGTCTTCGTCGGGAACCTTTCCCTGACGACGCGCTGGATCGACGCCGCCCTCGTCCTGTGGCTGGTGGCGATCTTGCTCGGGATATTCGGCTACACGCCGGCGCTTCGCCAGCAGATCGCGGCGCTCGAGATGGGAGGGCCCACCAGCGCCGAATACCGGGCGGCGAACAGGCGTGGAACGGTCATCGGGATCGCGACCAGCATCGTCGTGCTCGTGATCCTGTTCGTGATGGTGTTCAAGCCAACCGTGTGACCGACGTCCAACAGCAGCAAGCGCGGCTCGCTGCCCTCAGCATCTCATGGATGCCTGTTTATGCTTTGGCCGAGCGGACGAGGCGCGGATCAGGCACCACCCACATCACCGACACAGCCACATATAGCGCATAGGCGATCCAAGGAGTGACAAAGGCCCCGACCACGCCGGCGGCGTAGATCACGACGGACGCGATGCCCTTGAAATCCCGAGCGACAGCATGGGCCAGAAGGGAGTCCCGCCCGTTCGCGCTGATCAACGCCCGTCCCAAGATGTAATAGGCGATGCCCGCCAGGAGCGCAACGACCCCGTACAGGGCCGCCGGTAGCGAACTCTTGTAGTCGGTGGCGAGCCAGCTCGTCAGAACTGGAATCAACGACAGCCAGAAGAGCAGGAAGAGGTTCGACCACATCACCCGGCCGCTCAGCCGGGTGGCGCTGCGCAGCAGGTGGTGGTGGTTGTTCCAGTAGATGCCGATGAAGGCGAAGCTGAGGGCGTAGACGAGTAGCGCCGGCATGCGGTCGGCCAGCGCGGCCACGGTGGGGGCGGCGGGAGGCTTGATCCCGAAGGCCATGATCGTGATGATCACGGCCATCACCCCATCGCTGAACGCCTCCAGGCGCTGAAGGCCGGTCTCGACCTGACGCGGTTCTCTGTCCACGTTCTCGACCTCATCATGGGGTTGGACCACCAGGCGCCGCGGCTGGCCGCAGAAACGCTCGCCTGAGGATTGATCCGCCCGTCGTTCGTACTTAGGTCGACTCGAGTATCTCGGACAGTCCCGATCGGGAGCCGGCAACCGCGAGCTGATCGAAGCCGCAAGAACTGGGATCGCGGTCGGGCCGCCAGCGGAGGAAGGTTGCCGGGTGCCGGAAGCGATCCTCGTCGAGCTGGTCGAAGGCAACCTCGCAGACACGTTCGGGGCGCACCGGCACCCAGTCCTGAGTCATCCCCGGGCGCCACACGCCCGCCGCGCCGCGCAGCCTACCCATCGGCCGGCCCTCGATCCCGAAGCCACCTTCCCAGGGATGGCCACTCAGCGGCACCGCAAGCGGCAGCACCGCCGCCGCCAGCTCGTGCCGCTGCTCTTCCGTGAAGGATGAGGCGACCCCGACATGGCGCAGTACGTCCCCGGCGTCGTAGAGCCCCAGGACGAGCGAGGCGACCGCGGGATCCTCGCCAGGCATGAGCCGGGCACCGGCCACGACGCAGTCGGCGGTCCGCTGCGGCTTGACCTTCACCATGGCGCGCTTGCCCTCCGCATACAGAAGCGCATCCGGCTTCGCCACTACACCATCGATGCCCTCGACGACACCCACGAAGCGCGCCAGCCACTCCTCGGCAACGGCCGGATCGGCGGAGACGGGCGTGAGGACCGGTCCGTCGGTGCCCTTGAGCAGCACCTCGAGCCGCCGCCGCCGCTCTCTGAACGGCAGCGTCCGTAAGTCCTCGGAATCGAGAGCGAGCAGATCGAAGGCGATGTAGAGGGCCGGCGTCTCGCGACGCAGGCGCTCGACGCGTGACACCGCCGGGTGGACGCGCCGGAGCAGCGAAGCGAAGTCGACCCCCCGCTCGCCCAGCGCAACGATCTCGCCGTCCAGCACGAACGATCCCGGCAGCGCTGCGATCGTTTCGACAACCTCCGGGAAGTACCTCGTCAGCGGGCGGCCGTGCCGGCTTTGGAGCTCGACGCGAGAGCCGTCGCGAAAGACCAGGCAGCGGAAGCCATCCCACTTCGGCTCGTACAGGTAGCCGCCGCCTACCGGAAGGCGCCGGGCCAGCCGCGCCAACTGGGGAGCCAGTGGAGGAGCGAAGGGAAGACCCACATGGATTTCATTCCCAATGCAGCGCTCTCGCGATCCTCAGGGCAGAGGGGCAGACGCGAGACGCGCCCCACTGAAGCTTCGCGACCCCGTTGATTTGAAGCTGCCCTCGCGCAGCTAACGTTCGCGGTGGGGTTTGTGCTGGCGGCCCTCGGCCCCGCGCCCGGTCTCCTCCTGGAGGGCATCGATTCGCTTTGCCGCCTCCGCCTTGGTCAGGTTGTCCGGGACTTGCCGATGAGCTTCAGAAGCGAGGGTGTGCAGATACGATCGCTGCGCTGCCGTCATCGGCTCATCGCCGGTCTTCCAGTCATCTGGGTCCTTAACTGAGTTGTCTGCCATATCCTCAACGTACGAACTTTTGTTTGGCGTCGCAACCACTGCCTCAGCTGCCGACGCGCTGGAAGCGATGGGCCGCGCGGCGGCCAAGCGTTGTCGCGGCCGCGAAGAAACGCCCCTGTACGCGTGCCTCGACGTCGAGGCCGCGCTCGAGCCCTGTCGGCCCCTCGGCGCGTGGTAGAAGCCGATCGGCGAGGCTCAGCGCCCGCACGACCGTTCCCGGGAACACCCCGTGAGCGCGGATCGCCAGCTGAGCGGGAAGTCCGATGACGTGCTCGGCACGGCCGCGCTTGATCGCTCCAACCACCTGGCGAGCAGCTCGTTCGGCATCCACCGACACGAGGGGCAGCGCGGCGAGCAGGGCGAAGAGCCGGAATTCGTCCTGGGTGCGACCTTTGAAGTGTGCGTTGACGTAGGAGCCGGTGCGCATCAGTCCCGGGACAACCGTCGTGACCGAAATCCCGCGCGGTGCAAGCTCCGAGCGCAGGCCCTCAGAGAAGCCGACTGCCGCGAACTTGGCGCCCTCGTAAGGCAGCAGGTGGGGGACGGCAATCTTGCCGCCGATTGAGGTGATGTTGGCAATCCTTCCCCGCCCACGCTCGAGCATGCCGGGCAGCACAGCGAGGGTGCAGTGGACCACGCCGTAATACATGACGTCCAAGGCTGTCCGGAAGTCATCGAGCGTCTGCGACTCCACAGGCCCAACCTGGATCACCCCTGCATTGTTGACCAGGATCTCGACGGGGCCGAGGGTCCCCGTGACCTCCCGCGTCATGCGCTCCACGTCTCCAGGAACGGCAACGTCACAGCGCACCGTCATCACCTCGCCATAACCGGCAAGATCTCGACGAGCCGCTTCCAGCTCTTCTTCTTCTCGTGCGCAGATGGCAACCCGGGAGCCGTTTCGCAAAAGCTCCCGCGCGACCAGAAACCCAAGACCTCGGCTGCCTCCGGTCACGAGCGCGACCTCGTCCCTGATGTCGGCGGTGCGTGCCCGGTCGACGGCCTTGGCCAACACCACTCCAGCCCCTGCCGCCAAGAGTGCCTTCCCTACCACTGCACCCCCACCATAGGACGGCGTCAGCGGGGTCGTTGGGACCGCTCGCGGCGCGCCAGGGCTATTCGCCCCGGTAGGCCGCCTCGAGCTCGGCGATGTTGAACTTCGTCATCTTCAGCATCGCATCCACGACGCGCTGCGACTTCGCCGGGTCGGGGTCGCTCGACAGCTGGATGAACGCCTCCGGCACCACCTGCCACCACACGCCGAACCTGTCCTGGAGCCAGCCGCACCGGCTGTACTGGCCGCCTTCGCCCAGCTTCTGCCAGTAGTAATCGACCTCGTCCTGGTTCTCGCAGCGGATGAAAAGGGACATCCCCTCTGAGAAGCTGAACGTGGGGCCACCGTTGAATGTGTAGAACTCCTGGCCGAAAAGCCTGAAGCTCATCGGTGTGACCACTTCGGCGTGCTCTCCGAAAACCGAGCCGTAGAACCGAACGGCTTCCTCAGCCTGGTCGTTGAACATCAGGAACGTGACGATCTTCTGCATGCAGCCTCCTTGAACACGTGTCCAGCGCCAGGATGTGACGCTATCTGACTAAGACGTCGAACGAGGGCGGCGCAGATCGACAACGCGCGACGATCGCCCTCGCCGATCGCGGGCGCCGGCGGCATTTCGGGTGTTCGAAGCCGTCGCGCAATGCCCGTACGGATGGCTGCGCATCCACTCCCAGGCGTCGCGAACGATGTCGTCGAGGCCGCGCTGCGGGCGCCAACCAAGCCGCGACCGGACGAGCTCGCTGGAGGCGACCAGCTGCGGGGGATCACCTTTTCGGGGGCCGGCCTCGACGACCGTGAAGTCGCGTCCGGTCACGCGCTTAACTGCCGCGATCACCTCTCGAACCGAGTGGCCGCGCCCGCTGCCCAGGTTGTAGATGTCGTGCCGGCCCGGCTCGGCAGCCTCGAGCGCCAGGAGGTGCGCTGCCGCGACGTCCTCGACGTGAATGTAGTCTCGGACGGCGCTGCCATCCAGGGTGTCGTAGTCGGTCCCAGCCAGGGTGAATTGGTCAGTCAGCCCGGCAGCCGCCCTGAGAAGTGTTGGTATCAGGTGGGTTTCGGGTTCATGGTCCTCGCCAAGACGGCCGCGGGCGCCGCCCACATTGAAGTAGCGGAGCGAAATCGCCGCCAACCCGTGCGCCGCGCACTCATCGCTCAGCATCCGGTCCACCGCCAGTTTCGTGTTGCCGTAAGGGCTGGTCGGGCAGGTCTGAGCGTCCTCGGTGATAGGCACCGATATGGGGTCGCCGTAGACGGCCGCGGTCGACGAGAAGACCAGGCGTCGCACGCCGGCCTCGCGCATGGCGTCGACCAGATTGAGCGTGCCCACCACATTGTTGCGGTAGTACTGCCCTGGCTTTCGCACGGACTCCGGGACGACCATCAGGGCCGCCAGGTGCATCACTGCGTCGAAGCCACCGGAAATGCTCCGGGCGAGGTCGTTGGGCCTTGAGACGTCGCCCACAACCAAGTCCGCTCCTTCAGGAATTGCCTCTGGGTGCCCGCTGACGAAGTTGTCGAAGATGGTCACCGAGTGGCCCGCCTCGAGCGCGAGCGCGGAGCAAACGCTACCGATATACCCCGCTCCACCTGTGACGAGGATCTTCATCTAGCTGAGGCGGCATACATCGCGGGTCTTGCCAGACGAGGCGGCCGATTCATGGCCGCCGCTGATTCGGGCTTGCCTCAAGAGCGAAGCTCAGTGGGAACCACGGCTTTGGTAATCGCCATCGACGGGGCGACTCTTCCCGCATCCCCGCAAACCGCTTCCAGCTTGTGAAATCGAACTCCTCGAACCTGGTTACCGTCAGCCCGGCGGCGAGCAGCGCCGTAATCACCTCAGACATCGTGTGCTGCCACTCTTCCGTCTCGATCTGGAACCCATCGGGCGCGTCCGTGTAGGTGCCATGGCTCTCACGGACGGACTCCGTATCGAAATACGGATAGTCGAAGGTCAGGTCCGGTCCGAAGACGTTAGATTGCGGATGGAACTCGAACATGACGAATCGTCCACGCGGCGCGAGATGGCGTCGAATGCTCGCCGCCCACGAGGTGAGCTCCGGCAACCACGTCAGAATGCCCCACGACGTGTAGACAAGATCAAACTGCTCGCCTAGATCCACGTCGAGAACGTTCCCCTCCACAAAGCGAGTGTCGAGTCCCAACTCTGATGCGAGAGCCCGGGCACGCTCGATGGCCGCCGCGCTGAAATCCACGCCTGTCACACGGGCGCCGAGGCGGCTGAGACTCATCGTGTCGAGGCCGAAGTGACACATCAGATGCAGCACAGACTTCCCGCGAAGGTCGCCCATCCACTCGGTCTCCAGCGCCCCGATCGTCTGTTGACCGGACCGAAAGCTCTCGACGTCGTAGAAGCGCGACGCCTCATGCACGGGAACGCGCGCGTCCCAGCTCTTCCGGTTCAACTCGATGCCGTCGTGCCGTTCGCTCATCGGTTGGCGACCGTGCTGTTGGCCTCTGCTGCTGTATGGATGACGGCATCGATGAGGCCGTAGCGCACGGCCTCCTCTGGCGCAAGGAAGTAATCGCGCTCGATGTCGCGCTCGATTCTCTCGGCCGGCTGGCCCGTGTGGCGTGAATAGATGCGCACAATCTCCGCTCGCTGCC
The DNA here is from genome assembly GCA_964640005.1 of uncultured Actinomycetes bacterium. Lineage (GTDB taxonomy): Bacteria > Chloroflexota > Dormibacteria > Dormibacterales > Dormibacteraceae > CAZHAC01. Next base: position 17,231 of record CAZXGB010000024.1, read on the forward strand.
GCAACAGTTCTCGCGTATGAATTTCCAGATCAGTCGCCTGGCCCTGCAGTCCGCCGGACCAGGGCTGATGAATCAAAATCTGGGCGTGCGGTAAGGCAAGCCGCTTACCCCGCGAGCCGGCTGCCAGAAGCAGCGACCCCCCAGACGCCGCCATACCGGTACATACCGTCACAACGCTTGGGCCAATGAATTGCATGGTGTCGTAGATTGCCATGGCAGCTGTCATCGAGCCGCCGGGCGTGTTGATGTATAGGAATATGTCGCGCTCCGAGTTTTCGGCCGCCAGGAACAGCAGCTGTGCCGTGACCAGGTTTGCCAGCCCGTCATCGATGGTCCGGCCGACGAAGATGATCCGATCGCGGAGCAGCCGTGAGTAGATGTCGTAGGCGCGCTCACCGCGCCCCGTTTGCTCGACGACTGTCGGGATGAGTTCCACCGCTCGGCTCTCGGTCACGCGCTCTTGCCGGCCGAGAGCCATTCGACCAGCGCGGTCCGCGAGAATCGCCAGCTCCTACCGATCTGCTTAGCGGGAATTCGCGTCGCGTTGACCTCCTCGAGGAGGTCCTCTTCCGAGACCCGAAGGAAGGCGGCGGCCTCCCCGAGCGTCATCACCTCGGGCTCGGCGTACTCGTGAAACGAGTAGCGGCCGAGCTGTGAAGTCCCGCCGGCCACGGCCTCGACCTGCGCGGCGGTTTGCGCAGAGCTCAGGTACCGCTCAACCATCTCCGCAACCAACTCCTTCTTCGGTATCGCAAGCCTCTCGGCCGCTCGGTCGAGCTTGTCGGCAGCATCGACGGGAAGCCGAACGTAGAGGGCCGCCGTTGCTTGTCTTTGGCGTCGCATGGCTCGGATGATAGCGGATAGCTATCTGTATAGCAATATCCCTGCTTGGCCGGGGCGTCGCCTCTCGGCCAGGCAATTCCTGAGCAGCTGCGACATTCCTGCACCGCACGGCGTCTTACGGGCATGAACCTCAGACGGCTAGCCCTCGCCCTCATCTGCGTCGCAGGGATCATCGGCGCCGCGGGCTCGGCCGCCGCCGTGCTCTTTGCCGGACCGCCGGCGGAAGCGAGCGCCTCAGCAGCTGTCGAGCCAAGCGTTCCTCCAACGATCGCCCCTCCGCCAGAACCGCCAGCCTCGCCAGCTCCGACTCCCCAAGCGACCGTGGCCGCCGCCCCCCTACCCCAAGCGGCGGTCACGGCGCAACCTACGCCGACTCCAATTCCTGTTCAGTCATCACGTCGGGTCGTCGTGAGCATCTCTCAGCAGCACATGTGGGCCTATGACGGCGACCGGCTCGTCGCCGACTCCGATGTGGCTACTGGTCGCGCCGCTCTCCCGACGCCGACGGGCGTATTCCACGTGATGAGCCGGCACTCGCCCTACACGATGATCTCGCCCTGGCCGCTCGGGAGCCCGTATTACTACCCGCCGTCGTCCATGAACTACGCCGTGGAATTCGCGCCTGGCGGCTACTTCCTCCACGACGCGCCCTGGCGATCCACGTGGGGTCAGGGCGCCAACCGAACGGACGGAACTCACGGCTGCGTGAACATTCCGGGCGCACCGATGGGAGCCGTCTACCGCTGGATCCGGTTGGGCGACGAGGTTGACGTCAACCCCTGAGCGAGGAGGCGTGGACGTCGCGGAAAGAGAGCCTGGCCATGCCCCTGCCGTGCCTGCTTGCGCGCCCGCATGCGGTTGCGAGTGTTCAACCGGCAGCGCTTTCGCGGTCGTTGCTACAGTCCCGGCTTGCCCGATGCCCGAGCCCGCGAACGAGAACCTGCTCCGCGCCGCGGCGTCCGGGGATCAGGTTGCCTTTGACGCCCTCGTCGGTCCCCTCCTCGAGCCTGGGTTCCGGCTTGCCGTGAGCATGCTCGAGAGTCGAGCGGAAGGCGAGGACGCGCTCCAGGAGGCGACTATCAAGGCCTGGCGCAACCTCCACCGCCTGAAGGACGCTGACTCGGTCAGGTCCTGGTTCCTGACGATCGTCGCCAACCAGTGCCGATCCGTCCGGCGCGGGCGCTGGTGGTCGGTGCTCAAGCCCGGAGAGATCGACCGCCCCTCGTCGAGCCCGGAGACGACGGCGATTGAGAACCTCGACCTCAACCGGGCGCTGGATAGCCTGAGCACGGAGGACCGGACGGCACTGATGCTTCGTTACTACCTCGATCTGCCCCTCGAGGAGGTCGCACAGATCCTGGGGATCTCAATGACCGCGGCCCGTTCGCGGGTTCACCGCGCCGCCCGGCGTATGCGCCCCGCGCTCGAGACCGCCAGCGGAGAGGCTTGATGGACGAGTTTGAAAAGCGCCTGCGCGCAGCCTTCGAGGAGCGGCCCGAAGGCGCGCCGCCGCCCCAGGACCTACGCCGCCGCGTGATCGCGAACGCGGTTCGGACGCCACGGCACCGTCAGGGGCTGCTGCTGCGTTGGACGCCGGCGGTCGCACTCCTGGCGATCGTGGTCATTGCCGGCGGCGTCCTCAACTTCAGGGAACGCGGACCGAACGCGCCGCGCCCCGGGCCGACTGCATCGGCACCGGTTGCGCCGGCCTTTGGCGTGATCCCGGTGCCGGCCCTCAATCCGCCCCAAGGCTTGGGCGGAGGCGACGGGGGACCTTCGAGGGCGGCGCCCTACTTCGGGCCCGCTGACCTCCATTGGGCGGGCCAGCTACCCAGCGTTCCGACAACGGCGCCTGTGATCAGGTTCCCTGTTGCCACGGACGCCTCGGCCGACGCCTTCGCGGCCAGCCTCGGCGCCCGACCCGCCCAATCCTCACCCGGCGCCGAGCGTCAGTACGTCGGGCCGGGCGATTACCAGATGTCGGTACGCCACGAGGATCTGCTGGCACCCCCGGACCGCTTCACGCTGAGCCGCGGCTTGCAACGAGGAACTCCGGCCCTCGATCAGACACAGGCCGAGGCCGCGGCCGCGGCGGAGCTGGCCCGGCTCAAGCTGACCCCGTCCTGGCAAGCACAGGTGTCGGCGGCACGCAGCGGCGGGCAGGGGCTCAACTCGCCGAGCTGGACCGATGTCCTTTACGCCCGCGAGGTCTCTCTGCCGAGCGGCCAGCCCGCTGCCGTGGTCAACAATCTCGCAGACCCGGCGGGCACTTCTGTGCGCGTGGAGGACGGCGGTCGCGTGGACCGGATTGAGGGCTACCTACCGGCGGCGGAGGACACGGCACCCTACGGCCTCGAAAACCCGGCCCGCGCTCTCCAGGCTGCGCTAACGGCGCCGCCGGCCGTGGCGGCGCCGAGCGGACCGGCTCCGGTCGTTCAGCTGACACAAGCCCGTCTCGTGTATCTCGAAGCCAGCGCTGGCGGGTACGGCTACCTCGAACCGGCGTATCTGTTCACCGGGACCTTCACACGAGGGGGCGTGCTTTACGAGAAGCGCATCCTCGTCCCGGCAGTCTCCCCCGCCGAGCTTCACAGCTAGATTTTTTCTGCCCGGCTGCGACATGCAGCGCTCGGGGCGCGTCTCACCGGTGTCGATCCAATCAAACCGTTCACTGGAGGGAGACAAAGATGCCCAGGTTGTTGTTGGCAGCGTTAGGAGGATTAGTGATCCTATCCGCGGTGGCATGCACCGATGCCGCGGCCGGGCAGGCGCAGGGCAAGGGACAGCCAGGGCCCGAGGCGGTCGCGGTCCAGCCGTCGACACCGCCGGCGGCTGCCGACGGCTCGCTAACCCCCGCTCAGGTGGTTACAGCAGCGGAGCAGTCCTTCCCGGAGATGCAGCCGTACGCCATCTACGGTTCGTGTGATAGCGCAGGCCGCCTTGCCGCCTGCCCGTTCACGGCCCGGCTGGTCGCCCGACTGGCGGATCTGAAGCAGCCGCTGATCCGGGCCCAGAACGGTTCGACGACGCGCGAGGTCACCGCCGAGATGACTGGGCGGGCCACTGGGATTGCCCACGTCACACTCTTCAACGGCCGCGAGCACATCGATCTAACCGTCGTTCAGTCCGGCACCCGGGTCCTTGTGGACGACTCGACCTGCACAGGGCAGGCCGGAACCAGCATCTACGACGCCTTCGTGGCCTGCAACTAGGAAGAAGATCGGTCAAGGGGCCTGCGCACGCAGCGGGGCCCCTTGCGCCGCTGGCACCGCTAGTCGAGCAGGCCCTCGCGGAACGCGCGACTGATCGCCTGACTTCGGTCCTCCACCTGCAGCTTGCCGAGAATCGCGGAGACGTGGTTGACCACCGTCTTCTCGCTGATGTGGAGCCGGCCGGCGATCTCCCGGTTTCGAAGTCCCTCCATCAGCAAGGCGAGGATTTCGCGCTCCCGCGGCGTCAGCGGCTCGATCAGCCCCGCCGCCGGCCGCTTGCGCGCCGGAGCGCTGGCTTCGGTCAGCGTGGACAGGACCCGGCTTGCGATCGACGGGCTGAGCAGCGCCTGCCCTGCGGCGACCGCGCGTATCGCTTCCAGCATCAGCGACGGGCTGGCGTCCTTCAGCAGATAGCCGCGGGCGCCGGCCCGGATGGCGGCGAAGACCGTCTCGTCGTCCTCGTACATGGTGAGCACGATCACCCGCGACTCTGGCCGCCGGCGGTGGAGCTCGGCGGTCGCGGTAATCCCTCCCGCTCCCGGCATCCGAATGTCCATGAGGACGACGTCGGCCGCCGTTGCGATGGCTCGTTCCACGGCCTCCTCCCCGCTCTCGGCCTCGCCGACCAGTTCGACACCGGGAATCCTTTCCAGGAGGCGCGCCACGCCCTCGCGGAAGATCGCGTGGTCGTCGGCGACAACAACGCGGACGGCTTCAGGCATTACTCGCTCCATAGGGCAGCCGGCACCTGACCACGGTTCCCGGCGTGCCATCACGGCGCCGGATGCTGAAGGTCCCACCCAGCTCGTCCACCCGCTCGCGCATGCCGACGATCCCACTGCCCGGCGGGCCCGCGAGGCCGCTCCCGTCATCCTCCACCTCGAGCGTCAGGCCTCTCGTGTCGCAGGCCACTCTCACTGCAGTCGACGTGGCATGCCCGTGCCGGTGCGCGTTGTGCAGCGCCTCCTGCACGATCCGGTACACCGCCACCTCGACGGCAGCTGGCACCGTGAGGTTGGGCGGCAGCTCCAGCGCCAACGACATTTGAGTGTCGCGCCGGAAGCGATCCGCCAGCTGGACGAGGGCGGCGGCGAGGCCAAGCTGCTCGAGAGCCAGCGGCCGGAGGTCGTGCACCATGCTGCGAACTCCCCCTGCCGCATTCGCGACCACCTCGTCGAGGTCCAGCAGCTCCGAGCGCAGGCGGCCCGGAGCGTCCTCGGCCAAGAGCGCTCCGATGCGCATCCGGACGCTCGCCAGCGTCGGCCCAAGCTCGTCGTGGAGGTCCCGCTGGATCCGCCGCCGTTCCTCGTCCTGCGCCAGCACCAGGCTCTCGCGCGCTTTCTGGAGGCGTCCGCTGAGCTGAGCCGATAGGGCGGCGCCGGCAGCCTGGCTGGCGAGGCCGGCGAGGAGATCGAAGTCGGCCGAGTTGAAGGCTTCACCGGGGTCTCGCGGCGCCAGTGCCAGCACGCCGACCAGCTGTCCCGAGTGGCGGAGCGGAAGAACGATCTCCGCGCCGAGCCCCTCCAGCTGAGCGGTCAGCGGGCCAGCAGGCAAGCCGGTCGTCGCCAGCGGGCCGCGGGCCTTCGTCAGCGCATCGATCGCCTGCGCATCCCCCACGCGCGCGGCTCTCCCGCCATAGGCGGCGCCAAGAGTGAGCTCGGAGCCGTCGACGAGCCACATGGCGGCGGTGGGCAACCTCAGCGATCGGGCAACCTCGGCGACGACCACCTCCAGGGTCGAGTCCGATTCCTCGAGACGCCGGGAGAGCCGGGCCAAGGCCTCCTGGGGAGAGCCGCGCTCGCCGTACAGGAGGCGGTCGACGGCGCGCTTGAGCCGCCCGCGGCCGATCTCGAGAGCGGCAATCGCGGCTGCAACGCCGGCGACCGCCGGCCAGGCCGAGCGCGAGCTGGCGACAAGGCCGACGGCCGCGGCTGCGATGAGGTAGACACCCGCGATGACGGCGGTCAGGAGCGCATAGAGGAGCGAGCGCGAAATCAGGCGGTCGATGTCGTAGAGGCGGCGGCGCGCGATCGCGACCGCTATCGAGAGCGGCAGCAGCGGAAAGGCGGCCATCTGCAGCAACCCGAAGACCGCCGGCGACAGCGGGCGGCCGGCTGCGTAGAGGAGCATCGGGACGGTCACGGCCAGGGCGGCGAGCACCGTTCCGTACGCGAACCATTTGAGCTGCTGGCGCTCTATACCTGGCGCTGTGCGGTAGCGGCGGACCAGCGAGGTGATGCCGAGCCCGACCCCCGCGACGAGGAGGACGAGGCCGAGGCCACCGGCCGGACCGAGGATCGGGGTGAGTGAGGGTGCCTCGTACGGGTTCGCAATGCCGGGCAGGCTGAAGTCGGAGGCCGGCCCGAAAGCGATGGCGACGGACAGAAGCACTGCCCCCGTAGTCGCCGCCACCCCCGCCAAGCGCTCGAGCGACCCCGGGCGCCAGCGAGGAAAGACGAGCGGCAGGCCCGCGGCGATCAGGGCGACCATCGGAACGAACGTCCATAGAGAGAGCCACGCCGCCAGGTCACCCAGCGGCAGGCTGCGCCGGGTCGTGATCAGCGCCAGCCACGCGTACTGCTGCGCGAGCACATTCGTCCCCGCTAGCACTCCCTCGCTCAGCAGGAGCGCGCCGACTGTATTCGGCCGCCGGAGCTGGATGATCAGGCCCGCTGTCGCGAAGGAGGTGGCGACCGAAGCGCTGACGCCGACGCTTCCAATGGCGGTACCCAGGCTCGGCCGGTTGACCGCCGCCAGTGCGATCGCCAGCAGCATGGACGCGATCGCGCCCAGGAACGAAATGGTGGCGATCGCTTTGGTCCGCACTGTGGGGACGGCGCCGCCCCGGTTTGTCACCAGGGCAGCGCCGGAAAGAGCGATCACGGGCACGCGCGCCTGACCCTAACGCACACCGGTCGCCAGGCGGCCGCCTTCCGGAGCCACACGGCGGTTGCGGGTCGTGAACAGCAGGACGCCGCTGAGGAGAAGGTTCCACACAAAGACCGCGAACATCGCCGTCATGGCGAGGGTCTCCAGCCCGTTGCTCGGCGAGGCCAGACCGGAGACCACGGTCAGGGCGCCGATCACCAGCCCGACGATTCCGAGCCACCGGGGCGCGATGCGCAGTCCGATGATGCTGCCGCCGATGACCACGTAGTAGAGGCCCTCGGTCACGCCGTTGAGATTAAGGAAGGCGTCGGCGAGCGAATCGAGGGCGCCCAGCGTGGCGGGCGCGGTTGAGGTCGAGGCACCGGCCATAGCGACTGCGGTGATCGCTGCCTGAGAGCCGACCACTCCCATCATTGCCACAGTTCCGAGGCCGGCCAAGACCCCGGCCAGCCCAAAGCCCGCTCCCGCCCTTCGCATGAGGGCGAGGAGACCGCCCAGCATGACGAGACCCGCCGCGGCGCCGAGCGTGCGGAGGTACGCCTGCAGCTGGACGGTGTCGTGGTGCTGGAGCAGCCAAGCCGGATGGGCGGCGCCGGTGAGGTCGTCACCGGGCGCCATCGGGAAGAGCACGG
>CAZXGB010000025.1:0-6992 GCA_964640005.1 uncultured Actinomycetes bacterium
ACTACCACAAGGGCTACAAGTTCTCGACCTACGCCACCTGGTGGATCCGGCAGGCGATCACGCGGGCGATCGCCGACCAGGCGCGGACGATCCGCATCCCCGTCCACATGGTGGAGACGATCAACAAGCTGGTTCGGGTGTCGCGGCGCCTCCTTCAGGAGTTGGGACGCGAGCCGACTGACGATGAGATCGCCGAGGAGATGGGGATCACGCCGGAGAAGGTGCGCGAGATCGTCAAGGTGTCGCAGGACCCGGTCTCGCTGGAGACGCCCATCGGCGAGGAGGAGGATTCCCATCTCGGCGACTTCGTCGAGGACAAGGAGGCTGTCGCCCCCGCCGACGCCGCCTCGCTCACGATGCTCCACAACGAGGTGGAGGACATCCTCGACACGCTCACGCCGCGCGAGCGTCGCGTGCTCCAGCTTCGCTTCGGACTCATCGACGGCCACCAGCGGACCCTGGAGGAGGTCGGCAAGCGGTTCGGGGTAACCCGGGAGCGCATCCGCCAGATCGAGGCCAAGGCTCTGCGCAAGCTCCGGCATCCGTCGCGGTCGAAGAAGCTGCGCGACTACCTCGAGTAGTCGCGACGGTTTATCAGTAGAAGCTCGGCGGGTAGCGGGCGGTGCCGGTCATCACGATCGCTCGCCAGTACGGCGCGGGCGGTGAGGCTGTAGGCCAGATCGTCGCCGCGCGCCTGGGCGCTGAGTACGTCGACAAGCAGATCGTGGCCGAGGTCGCGAGGCGGCTGGAACTGCCGGACGACGAGATCGAGGAGCACGACGAGGCGCCCGGTTCGCTGCTCTCGCGCTTGCTGGCATCCCTTGGTACGGCTTCGATCGAATTCACGGCGCCGCCCGAGACCGCGGCCTGGAAGCCGCCCTATCAGGATCCCGCCTTCGACCCCGGGAAGGCGGTGCTGAAGATCACCCAGGAGGTCGTGCGAGAGGCGGCCCGTACTGGCAACGCGGTCATCGTCGGCCGCGGCGGCGCTTACATCCTGCGCGACGAGCCCCGCACCTGGCACATATTCCTGCGCGCCCGAGACGACTTTCGGCTCCGGACAGCGATGGAGGTGTTCGGCATCGACGAAGACGAGGCGCGGCGCCGGATCAAGCAGACCGATGCCAACCGCGCCGCCTACGTGCGGCAGGTGTACGGGCACGACTGGCTGCACCCGTCCCACTACGACCTCGTCCTCGATACCGGCCGCCTCGGGTTCGAACTGGCGGCCGAGTCGGTATTGGCAGCGGTCGGGCACACCCGATCCGCTCACTGACCGAAAATACTGCCCATGCTTCCCAGCCAGCCTGCCCTCGTGGCCTCCAAGACCTCGGGACACGACGGCTCCAGCGAGGGGGGCCGCATCAGCACCATGCGGCTGCCCTACACGCTCGTCCTCTACAGCGTGCCCCTGATCAACGAGATCAAGCGCCGTGGCTACAAAGGCAAGCTGACAGCGGAGCCGGTGCTGATCGATGGCACTTGGGCCCTCAAACTGATCTACGACGGGGAGGAGCCGCAGAACGTGCCCGAGCGCTGGCACGGCCATCTGGTGGTACAGGAGCCGGCGCCTCCGCCTCCGGCCCCAGCCGGAGCGCCCAAGGCATGAGCGGGTTCACCCGCGAGTCGCGCATCCGCGACATCCTCGACCAGGAGCCGGAGCGCGGCCGCGAGCTGCTCTACCGACATGGATTCGACGTCGGCAACGGTTTCGTCGACGTGCTTTCCCAGTACCAGACGTTGGAGGCGGCGTACCGAGCCGGGCGCTTGCGGGACCTGGACGAGTTCCTCGCCGAGCTCAACGCCTGAGCGCCCTGACGTCTCTGGCCTCGCCGGTCCTCCGCGGGTAGGCTCCGTCGATTCGGCAGGCAACAAATCGTTGCCTGCGCGCTAACATCCACTGCCACCGGCCCGCCCAGACCGATTGCAGGAGAACGTCGATGCACAGCCCCAAGCCGGATGGCGACCCTGGCCCTGTCTGCGTGTGCGGCCGGAGCCGCGTCGCGGCCGCGGCCGCAATCTACAGATCCCAGTCGGGCGTCTTCACGTTCCGGCGCTGCGCCTGTGGGCGCGAGTGGACGGAGCGCTCGGAAGGATTCGACCCCTCCGCGCCCATCAGCGGCGACGAGGTGATCGAGGTACACCAGGCGCTGCGCCGCTTCAAGGGCCCGCTCTCGGAGCTCCTGAGCCTGCCGCGAGCCTGACGCCTCTGGGCGACAGGTGCGTCCGTGGGCGCGGGCAGCCGAGCGACCCGCGCGGGTTCGGGGGAAGGGGTGGCCTGGGTAGAATCGTGCCTGCTGCTCCGGAGTAGCTCAATCGGTAGAGCAGGCGGCTGTTAACCGCAAGGTTCACGGTTCGAGTCCGTGCTCCGGAGCCATCTATTTCATCGCCGCCAGTTACCGGTACCTTGCTGGCCTGACATGAACCGGTGTGAGGGCTGCGGACTCGCAATCGATGACGGCACCGAAGGCTGCCAGGCTCTCTTCGACGCTTTTCGGCTCCGTGAAGTTCGTGAGCTTGCACCCGACTATGCATCGACCCGGCTCACCGTCGACGTCTATTGCCTCCAGCACCCTGAGCGTTACTGCGTCTCGGCGAAATCTCTTGCCGCGCACCTGACGGGCGTCGCTTGGTCAGTGGAGCACGACGGAAGCGAGCGAGGCCTGCAGATTCTGCAGCGGTGGCTGAACTCGCCTGGCGAGCTCGTCAAGCCACCTCTACCCCGGGAGCGTGGCAGCCTGACTATCGCCGATCTCGCGGGCGCCGATGGCCCAAACGACTATTTGGTCCGACTCAAACGCTGGGCGCGATCCGTGTGGGAGGCTTACGCACCGCTCCACCAGGCGGCTCAGGATTGGATCACCGCCGCGCTCGGCGAAGGGTGATGCGACCTCTACGAACCTGGCTTCGAGCCTTGGCTATGGTGTCCTCTCAACGCCTAATCAACCCGGAATAGCTAAGGGGAGAAGACCACTTGGAGTTCGATCGCTTCACGATCACGCTGCTCGTCAAGCGTGCAGACGCACCCCAGCTCGATGAGGAAGCCGCCAACGCCATGCAGGATGCCCACATGGCCCATCTCGCCGACCTGCACGAGGCCGGACACCTCCTGGCGGCCGGGCCCCTCCAGGACCCCGAATTTCGGGGCCTCTCGATCCTCAATGTGCCACCCGACGAGGCCCGCGCCCTGAAGGAAGCCGACCCCGCCGTCCGCGCCGGTCTCTATTCGATCCGGGCGATCCCGTGGATCGTGCCCGCCGGCGCGATGTCCTTCGCGCCGGCTCGCTTCCCGCGCTCGACGGAGGAGGCCAGCAGCTGACGGTCGAGGCCCGCGCGGCTTGCAATCCGGCTCCCGATTGACCGAGGCTTCCCGGTGTGGCAGCCGAATCCTGGCCCGCCTGGGCGGCGTTCGAGGAGGACCCCGGCGACGCCGGTTCAGACCTCGTCAACCACTGGGTCAACGTCTATTCGGCGCTGACGTCGCTTCTCGGCAGCGGTGGCTCGGTCACGGTGACCAGGGGCTCCCACTCCACGGAGCTGACGGCTCAGGAGGCCGGGGAGCGGCTCGAGTTCTGGCTGGGGGAGCTCCAGAAGCGGGAATCGAAGCGGGCCTGACGCCCTCGCCTCGCAAGGGCTAGGTCAGCAGCGTCCCGTCACTCACTCCAACCGAGGCTCGCCTGGTCGACGTAGAGAACGACCTTGGCGTCCTCGTTCAGCTGGCCGATTTTCGCGATCACGTCCTGGGGCACCTCGCGCACGCCCAGGGCCTCGAGCGCGGTCAGGAATCCGTCGACTTTGCCCAGTGCCGCCAGCGCAGCGCGCATCGTCCGCTCGTCGAAGCCGCCGTCCAGTTTTTGCTCGAACTTGACAGCGTCCAGGGACGCCTGGGCGTGCGCCAGCAATCCGTCGAGCGCTTCCACCACGGCGGTCCCGCGGTCCACCTGATCACCGTACACGGAACGCTCGGTCGCCGGGCCGCGGTGTTGCGGTGTTGTATGCCTAGCTGCTGGGTGGGACGGTGATAAGCGGCGCCGGGTCGACGGGCAGGCCGTCCACGAGCACCTCGAAGTGGACGTGGGGTCCCGTCGAGTTGCCGGTGGAGCCGACCAAGCCGATCTGCTGCCCCTGGGTGATCTTGTCGCCGGCGTGGACAGTCGCCTTGGTGAGGTGACCATAGAGTGTGGCCCGCGCACTCGGGTGGCCGAGGACCACATAGTTGCCATAGCCGTAGGGATCGAATCCGGTCGCGATCACGACCCCGTCGTCGGCCGCCTGAACCGGCGTGCCATAAGGGGCCGCCATGTCGAGACCGGTATGGAAGTGGGCGAAACCGTTGAACGATGGCTCGAAGTAAAAGGTGGTCGGTCCATACGGCTGGGTGAGCGTGTACGAGGTGACCGGCGCCGCCAGTGGGCTCCTCGAGTGGTTGAGGTTGGGCGGCACGACCTTCCAGTCCGGGTTTGCCAGCTCCCACGCGCGCGCCCGTCCCCAGACGTCGATGCCGGCGTTCTTGATCAGCGAGAACTGAAGCGACGCGCGGACGAGAGCCTCTTGCTCGGCGACCTGCTGGCGCTGCGTCTGGACGTCCTTCACGTGCCGCTGCAGCTGGTCGATGTGGACGGTCTCGTTGCGGGCGTGCGCGGCCACGTACTGGAGGTCGATCGCGTCCTGCAGTGAGGCCACGGGATTGGTCTCCCGAGCCATGACCAGCAGCAAGGACGAGGGCTGGACGTACAGGATGCGCGCCAGGGCGGCGGCCCGCGCGCGGGAGAGCCGGATCTGCTCCTCCGTCTGGGCCGCCTCGCGGTCGAGGTCAGCCTCCTGCTGCTGAAGGGCGGCCAGCTGGGCTTGGTTGCGGGCGAGGTCGGCCTGGGCCTGCTGCTTCTGTTCGTCGTAGCCGAGCGAGTACCTGGGAGCCGGCGAGACCGGCGTCGCGGCAGTGGCCGGCACGGAGGCCAGCAACGACGCCAAGACAGCAGTGAGCGCGAAAAGAGAACGTTTCCAGGTCATATACAGGGCTGGTGCCCCAACTACCCCCGAAGCTGCGTCTCCTGTTTGGGCAGGAGCGCCGTCCGACAGGCTAACCGCTTGGGCTGGCGGCCGCAAGCCGGCGAATAGGCGATCGACTGGGCCTTCCCTCTATAGTCCTCGCGCGCGTATGGAAGGAGGGATCCCATCCGGCACTGCTGTCGGGAGCTACGTGATCGACTCGCCGCTCGGCCGCGGCGGTATGGGCGTCGTCTACCGCGCCTACCACCCGCGGCTGCAGCGGTGGGCGGCGATCAAGATGCTTCCGCCCTTTGTCGACGGGGTGGAGGGGGCTCGCGACCGCTTCGAGCGCGAGGCCCGGGCCGTCGCACGTCTCCGCCACCGGCACATCCTCACCGTCTTCGACTTCGGCGAGTTCGCGGGCCAGCCTTACATGGCTGTGGAGTTCATGCCGAATGGTGCGCTCCAGGACAGGATGCCGCCGGGCCCGATCACGACCGAGGAGGCGCTGACAGTGCTCCGTCCCCTCGCCGAGGCTCTCGACTACGCGCACGTACAGGGTGTGCTCCACCGCGACGTCAAGCCCGCCAACGTCTTCCTGGACAGCGAGCTGCAGCCCGTGCTGGCCGACTTCGGTCTCGCCAAGCTCTATTCAGAGGAGTCTCTTACGGCCACTGGCCTGGTCTCCGGGACTCCTACCCACATCTCTCCCGAGCAGGCCAACGGCAAGCCGCTGAGCGGCGCCACCGACCAGTACTCGCTGGGCGTGATCGCCTATCAGCTCCTGGCCGGCCGCCTGCCCTTCCAGGGCGGCCTGATGGAGCTGCTCTACGCCCATGTCAACACGAAGCCGGAGCCGCCCTCGCGCTTCAACCCAGCTCTCGGCCCGCTGGTCGACGCGGTCATCCTCCGCGCCCTGGCCAAGGACGCCTCAGAGCGTTTTTCCAGCTGCTCCGAGCTGGTCGGCGCCCTCGAGGCCGCAGCCGCGGGTCGAGCCGATGAGCGGAAAGGCGACCCTCCGTTGCCGGTCGCGACGGCCGGAGCGACCGTGGCCATTCCGCGGCCGCCTTCGGCAGCACCAGCCGCCAGGAGGTCCCGCCGCCTGGTCTGGATCGGAGGCCTCATCCTCGCCCTGGTTGCCGCCGGCACGGCGGGCGTCATCGCCGCTGCGCGGGCGTCTCATGGATCGAACACTCCACCTAGCGCCACGGCCACTCCCAGCGCAAGGGCGACCGCCACGCCGACCGCACGGCGACAGCGAACCGCCTTTGTCAGCCCGTCGGGGCCTCTTGCGCCAGGATCTGCAATCACGGTCACCGGCGGAGGCTTCGCGCCGCGCTCCGCGGTTCGCGCCGGCTTCGTGAAGGGCGCGGGGCTGGATCCGATAAGCCAATTCGACGTGACGACCGGCCCAGACGGCGGCTACCGCCAGGAGGGCATCGTCCCCCCCGACCTCCCCGCCGGCCAGGCGCAGCTGATGGTCTGTCCGGCCGACTTCAAGGACATCGCCAGCTGCGCGCGGACGACGGTCTTGGTGAAGTAGTTCTGGCTAGACCGCGGTGACCATCACGTTGTCGAACTCGGCCCCCGCTGACACGATCATTCCGATCGGCCCGCTCGAGAAGTAGGTCTCGGTAGCTGTGATGGACTGCGCGACGCCGGTCTGGGGGTCGGTCACAGCGCAGGTCAGGTTGTCGCCCGACACAGTGAACGAGACCGTGTACCACTTGGTGGGCGCATACGAGAACGAGCCTGAGTTGAAGCCGTACCAAGTGCCGCCGTACATCTTCCCGAGGAACAGCGTGCTCCCGTTCTCAAGTCCGCAGACGTAGAAGTACTGGCTGTCCTGGTAGCGGGTGATCAGCTTCGCGTAGCCAGAAGTAGGCGCTTTCACGGAGGCCGTGTACTTGTAGTTGGCCCATGACGTGCTGCCGCGCTCGATGAGGCCGCTGCCGTTGGTGGAGAGCGCCTTGGTGCCGTCCTGCACGACCTGCCAGCCGCCG
>CAZXGB010000025.1:7092-24536 GCA_964640005.1 uncultured Actinomycetes bacterium
TCACGGGAACCGGCGTCGGCGCCGGCTCCGGGGCGCGCGTGGGAGTAGGAGTTGGCGTCGGCGTCGGCGTGGGCGCCGGAGTCGGTGTGGGTGAGGGTGACGGTGAGGGCGTGGGATCCGGCGGCAGCGCGGCCACCGGCGGCGGGGTCGGTTGAGTGCGCGTTTTCAGGTTGGACGCCTGATCCGTTCCCCCGAACGGCAGCCGGCTCAGGTTGCCGCTGAAGGGCAGCCAGCCAATCCCGGAACCGGCGAACGGGAGCCAGGCCGGGGCCTCGCCCGTCATCCAGACGAGCGTCCCCGGGCCATGTCCGAGCACGAAGGTCACGAGCAGCAAGGCGACCCCGAGCGCGACCGCGCCCGACGCGACTTTCGAGCGCGTGTCCGAAAGCAGGCCGCTGACTGACGGCGGCGCGGCCAGGAGCCGCCGAATATCGGTGCTCAACTCTCCCTCTCATGCGCAAGGACGTGCTGCCGCGAAAAAGCTTGCGAGGGGGCGAGGGAACCCTGCTACAGGGTGCGGCCTGTCGGCAGGACTCCGGGGCGGTCGGGCGCCTCCCGCCGCTGGCGGCGGACCACGAGCAGATAACTCACGCAGTAGTAGAGCGAGGTGGCGGCCGCCACCCACGCGGCCGAGGCAGCCAGCAGGGTCACCGCCAGCGGCGCGCGTGGCAGGAGGTACACGGCGACCGCCGCGAAGCAGGCGAGCGCGATCGCGCCCAGGACCGCCCCGACGGCATCGGTCTGGGCCGCACGCTTACCCTCCTCGTTTTCGATCAGCGTGAGTGTCGCCGGCAGGATCGCCGGGAAGGCGAGGAAGAGGCCGCCGGCACGGTGGCCGAAACGCAGGCCGATCAACGCCGCCGCAACCGAGATCACGGCGCCGAAGACGAACCGGAGGCCGAGCTGCCTGAGGTCGATCGACCGGAGCTTGCTGAGGTCGACGCCGACGCGGAGCCCGTACAGCTCGTCTTCGGTCATCCCGACACCAGTGCATAGAGGCCGAGGGCGGCGGCGAACCAGGCCGCCCACGAAAGGGCGGAACCCGCCAGCGCGCCCAGCCGGCCGACGAGGACCGATGCCACGACACAGTAGGCGACCATCCCAGCCGCCCCGATCAGCATGCCGAAGGCGTCAGCGACAACGTTGGCCGGACCACGCGTGAGCGCACTCACACTCAGGCTGGCGAGGGCGATCGATGGGGCGGCGCCCAGCAGGCCGGCGTACAGCTTCGGCTTCAAGGCCTCGCCGATCACGGCGAAGAGCACGACGAAACCCCCGCCGGCGAGGGCGCGAATCCCGAGCGCCGGTAGCTGGGCAGTCAGTGAGGTTAAGAGCACGCTATGAAAATGTTATAGCGCGCTTATCCGGTGTTGGTTTGTCCAGCCTCCTGGATGGCGCGCCAGACGCGGTCGGGTGAGCAGGGCATGTCGATGTGCCGCACGCCCACGTGCGCCAGCGCGTCGATCACAGCGTTCCAGACCGCAGGTGTCGATCCGATGGTTCCCGACTCGCCGATACCCTTGGCGCCGAGCGGGTTGTTGGGCGTCGGGGTTTGCATCGCGCCGAGGACGAGCGGAGGCATCTCGTTGCACGTCGGCACCGAGTAATCGAGCAGCGTGGCCGTTCGCGGCGTCCCCAGCTCGTCGTACGTGAACTCTTCGAACAGCGCCTGCGCGACGCCCTGCGCGATGCCGCCGTGAACCTGACCTTCTGCCAGCAGCGGGTTGAGGATGGTTCCGCAGTCGTCCACGGCAACGTGCTTGAGAAGGCGCACCTCGCCCGTCTCGGTGTCGACCTCGACGGCGGCGAGGTGAACACCGAACGGAAAGGTCGAGCCTTCGCTGAAGAAGTCCGACTCGGCGCGCAGGCCGGGCTGTGCGGCGGCCACCTCAGTCCAGCTGACCGTCCGGCCGGGCACGCCCTTGACGCCGAGCCCGCCGTCCGCCGGCTCGATGTCGGACGGGTCGGCCTCGAGCAGCCGCGCCGCCTGCTCCTTGGCCCGCTCGCGTAGCTCGTCAGCGGCGGTGGCGAGGGCGCTGCCGCCCAGCTGCATGGACCGCGAGCCGCTCGTGCCCTCGCCGCGTGGGACCTGCCCCGTGTCGCCTTCGAGCACTTCCACTGCCTCGACCGGCACTCCGAGCCGGTCGGCGACGATCATGGCGAAGGTGGTCGCGTGTCCCTGGCCCGTGCTCATGGTGCCCGTCTTGGCCCGGAAGCGACCGTCCTCGAGCAGCTCCACCTCCCCGTACTCGGTGAAAGTCATGGGCGCCGTGATCTCCACGTAGCAGGCGACCCCGATCCCGATCAGGCATCGCTCGCCCGCCTGTCTTCGCCGGTTCTGCTCTTCGCGCAGCCCGCTGTAGCCGGCCAGCGACAGCGCCTGCTCCAGAGCGGCCTGGTAGTCGCCGCTGTCATAGACGACGTTGGTGGGTGTGCTGTACGGGAACTCGGCCGCGGGCACCAGGTTGCGACGCCGGAGCTCGACCGGGTCGATTTTCAGCTCTGCCGCGAGCAGGTCCATCGCCCGCTCGACGGCGGCGGTAGCCTCTGGCCTGCCTGCCCCGCGGTAGTACCCGATCGGCGTCGTGTTGGTCGCATAGCTCTGACTGGCGAAGCGGGCGCGCGGGAAGGCATAGACGGCGGGGAGCATCTGCCCGGTCATGATCGGGAGCGCGGCACCGGCCTCCGGGTAGGCGCCGGCGTCCTGGAGAGCCGTGATCTCGATACCCGTGACACGCCCGTCGACCGTCGCCCCGATCGCCACCTCCTGGAGTTGGGCACGGCCGTGCTTCATGGCGAGCAGGTTTTCCGAGCGGGTTTCAGAGAACTTGACGGGCCGGCCCAACCGGCGGGCGACCGCCGCGACCACGATGTGCTCCGCCTGAGCGAACGTCTTGGCGCCAAACCCGCCACCGACGTCCTCGACGATGCAGCGAACGGAGCCTTCGGGCAGCCCGAGTGCCGACGCGATCGCGTCCCGCAGCTGGAAAGGATGCTGGGTGGAGACGTACAGCGTCAGCGCCTCGCCGTCCGGGATCGCCAGGATGGCGTTTCCCTCGAGAGGGACAGGCGCCACGCGCTGGTTGAACATCCGCTGCCTCACGACAACCGCCGCGCCCTCGAGCGGGTCGGGATCGCCGGCGTCGAACGCAAAAGCCTGGTTGCTCTCGGCGTCGGGGAAGAGAAGGGTCGTGCCGCGGGCGGCGGCCTCGAGCGTCGCCGCCACCGGCAGGGGTTCGTAGTCGATCCCCACCAGCTGCGCGGCGTCCGTCGCCTCCGCTCGCGAGGCGGCGACGACCACCGCGACCGGATCGCCCACGAAACGCACGACGTCCGCCGCCAGCGACGATCGCGCGAACGCCTCGTCGATCAGCGGGAACGCGAGCTGAGGACGCAGGCCGAGGTCGGCGGCAGTCAGCGCGGCCACCACCCCCGGGGCTGAGGAAGCGGCGGTGGTTTCGATGGAGCCGATGCGGGCGTGGGCGTGGGGCGAGCGGACGAACACCGCGTGCAGGCAGCCCTCGGGGGCGCGGTCGTCGACGAACCGTCCCGCCCCGGTGACAAGCCTCGGGTCCTCTCGCCGGCGCACGGCGTTGCCGAGGATGGATCCTGGCATGGCAGAAGATGATGGCGGATGCTGCGAGCGATCGTCTTCGACTTCGACGGCCTGATCATCGAAACCGAGACCCCGGTCTACCGTGCCTGGTCGGAGGTCTTTGCCCGGCACGGCCAGGAGCTTTCGATCGATTTCTGGAAGACGATCATCGGAACCAACACGTTCGATGCCATGGGCGAGCTCGAGGCTCGGGTGGGCCGGCCTCTCGATCGGGAGGAGGTGCAAAAGCTCCGGCGCGCGCGCGAGCTCGAGCTGGCGCACGCCCAGCCGCTGCAGCCGGGCGTCCTGGGGCTGATCGAGGCCGCCCAAGCGGCCGGCCTGCGGCTCGCCGTGGCGTCGAGCTCGCGCCGCCGGTGGGTCCTCGGCCACCTCGAGAAGAGAGGCCTGACGGCGAGCTTCGACTGCGTGCGCTGCCGAGACGACGTCGGGGGCCGCAGCAAACCCGACCCGGCCGTGTACGTAGCCGCGCTCGTGTGCCTCGGCGTCCAGGCGTCCGAGGCGGTTGCCATAGAAGATTCGCCCTACGGGATCGAGGCGGCTCGCGCGGCCGGCCTTCGCTGTGTTGTGGTGCCGGGACCGCTCACCGAAGACCTCGACCTCTCGGCGGCCGACCTTCGGGTGGCATCACTGACCGACCTCGGCATCGAACAGCTGGGCGAGCTCGTGGGCGGCCAGCAGTAACCTGAAACGTATGCGCATAGGGATCCTCACCGGCGGTGGTGATGCACCCGGCCTGAATGCCGCCATTCGCGGCGTCACGTGGCGCTCGATCGAGCTCGGCCACCGCGTGAGCGGGATCAAAAATGGCTGGGCCGGCGCTCTCGAAGGCGACATCGAGGAGCTGACGCTCGAGAACGTGCGCGACATCGTCTCCCTCGGCGGCACCATGCTCGGCACCTCGCGCACCAACCCGCTCAAGATGGAGGACGGCGTTGCGCGGGTGATGTCGACGCTCAAGCGATTCGGCATCGACGGGCTGGTGGCAATCGGCGGTGACGACACGCTGTCGGTCGCCCGCGCCATGCACGAACACGGTGCGCTCGTCGTGGGGGTACCGAAGACGATTGACAACGACCTCTCGGTGACCGAGTTCTGCATCGGCTTCGACACCGCGGTGGGCGTCGTCGTCGAGGCGCTGGACCGACTTCACACGACCGCCTCCGCCCACCACCGGGTGATGGTCGTCGAAGTGATGGGGCGCGACACCGGATGGGTCGCGATGATGGGCGGCCTTGCCGGCGGCGCCGACCTGATCTTGATTCCGGAGTTCGGGGTCCGCATCGAGGAGGTGGTGGAGCACCTCTACGAGCGGCGCGGCGAGGGACGCGACTACTCGATCATCGTCGTCGCCGAGGGGGTCACGTTCGACGGCCTGGACGAGGAGATGGTGGGGGGCGAAGTCCCGACCGATGCCTTCGGGCACGTCCAGCTGTCCGAGCGCGGCGTCGGCGACGCGCTCTCCCGGCTGATCCAGCGGGAGACGGGCTTCGAGACCCGTGTCACCGTGCTCGGTCACCTGCAGCGGGGCGGCTCGCCCTCGCCCGTAGACCGGATCTGGGCGACGCGTCTGGGCGTGCGCGCGGCCGACGTCATCTCTTCCGGCGAGGGCGGCCTCATCCCCGTCCGCCTCGACGGCAGGGTGGAGGTGGTCCCCTTGGCGGATGTGGTCAAGGAGACGCGGCGCGTGCCTCGCGAGCTTTACGACCTCGGCCAGGTCTTCAGCTGAGCGGCAAGCGCCGGCGGCCCATGGTCGAGCTGGCGGGCAGCGGCGATGACGGCACGACCGGCCTCCTGGGTGGCGGTCGGGCGGCCAAGGACGATGCCCGGATCGAGGCTTACGGGACCGTCGACGAGGCGTCGAGCGCGCTTGGGCTGGCCCGGTCGTTGACCGGCGACGAGCGGGTGAAGGAGATCTGCGAGGAGCTGCAGCGCGGGCTCTACAGGCTGGGGGCCGAGCTGGCCACCAACCCAGCAGCTTCGCCCGGGGCGCGCTTCGGCGAGATGACGGAGGCCGACGTCGACCGGCTGGAAGAGCTGATGGCAGAGCTCGAGAGCGAGGTCCCGATGCCGAGCGAGTTCGTGCTGCCCGGAGGTACGCCGGGATCCGGCGCCCTCGACGTCGCCAGGACCGTGATCCGGCGCGCCGAACGAAGGGTGGTGGCGCTGGCGGCCACTGCGGGGGACGCGCATCACGCGGCAAGGCGATGGCTGAACCGCCTGTCGCTCCTCGTGTTCGTGCTCGCGCGCTACGAGGAGGCGCGAGCCGGGCTTGGGGTCAAGCCGGCCCGATCCAAGACTCGCCAACCCTCCTAGACTGCGTCTTAACCCGATGCTCTTGGTTTGGGCCGCTGCCGGCGCCCTGATCGCCCTGCTCGCGATCTACTTCGCGCTCACGGCGACTCTCTACCTGCACCTGTTCGTGCCACGTGCAGTGGCGAATGACGACTTCCAGTTCACGCCCTGGGAATTCCAGGCCGACTACGAGGATGTCGACCTGGTCACGGCCGATGGGATCGCCTTTGGCGCCTGGTTCTTCCGCAACCCGGGAACGGCTCAGGTCGTCATCATCAGCGGCGGTCACAAGGGCCAGCGCTCATCGGTGCTCGGGATCTGCGTCGCGCTCTGGCGCAAGGGCTTCAACGTGGTCACATATTCGTATCGCGGCTACGCGGGCACCGATCAGGCCGCGATCACGCTCGGTGTCCGCGAGGTGCTCGAGCTGCAGGCGACGATCGCCTTCGCCCGCAAGCGCGTCCGCGATGCTCGCATCGGGCTGCTCGGCTATTCGATGGGCGCCGCCGTATCGCTGCTGGGGGCGGCCGGCGAGCCGGGCGTCGAGGCACTGGTCCTCGACAGCCCATTCGCCGACGCGCCGGCTCTGATCCGCGAGAACGTTCGCCGGGCGACTAAGCTGCCCGGCCGGCCGTTCGTCTGGTTGGCCGCCCTCTGGCTGCGCTGGCGTACCGGGGCTCGTCTCGCCGACGCGAGCCCGATCGCTGTCTTGCCGTCTCTCGAGCCGCGACCGCTGTTTTTCATCCACGGTGGCGCGGACGAGATCACCGGCGTGCACCACTCACGGCAGCTGTACGACCGCTACCGCGGCCCGCGCGAGATCTGGGTGGTGCAGGGGTCGCCGCACGCGGGCGCGTACTTCGCCGACCGGTCGCTTTATGTGGAGCGGGTGGCGGGGTTCTTCGCGCGGCACTTGGGGATGGCGCCCTCCGCGCACAACCTCCGCCTGGTCGAGGAGGACGAGGAGGCCGGCTAGCGCCCGGGATAGCCGGCATCTGCGGGCGGGTCCACGCATCCGTACTTGCGGCAAGCGCACATCTGCGGGCGTATCCACGCATCGGTAGTTGCAGGAAGCGCACATCTGCGGGCGCATCCACGTAATTCCTGGCCGCCCCAGGGCCACGGAGCGGACCTTTCTCTTAACAGGCGCTCTTGTGGATTTCGTTGGCACTGGCGACTCTCGCGCCATGGCAAGACGTCCCGCTGTCCCCGTGCAGCTCACTCGCGGCCCGTTCACACTCGAAGAGGCGCGAAGAGCCGGACTGTCTCGAAGACAGCTCGAGAGCCGCTGCTGGCGGCGGATTGGACCCGGCACCTACATATGGGCCGGCGAGCCATTCGGCCCGGCACAGATCCTGGCGGCGATTCAGCGGCGCCTGCCGATACCGGCAGTCTTCTCTGGGCGCACGGCAGCCTGGCTTCACGGCCTCGAGTTCGACCCCTGCGACCCCGTCTCGATCACCGTGCCACCCGGGTGCGGCGTTTCCGGGCGAGTCGGAATTGCGGTGCGCCGAGCGGCGATCGCTTCCACCGAGGTGGCAGTGCGGCACGGAGTGCGGTTGACCACGGTCCTTCGGACCCTCGCCGATCTCGCGCAGGAGCTGCCGCTTGTGGAGGCGGTGGTCGCGGTCGACTCAGCCCTGCGCTTGCAGCTGGCCAGTGTTACCGACCTCACCCGATGGACGGCAGAGCATGCCGGCGTCAAGGGCGTGAAGCGCATGCGGCAGGTGGTCGAGCTGGCGGAGCCGGCCACTGAGTCGCAGATGGAGACTCGGTTGCGCCTCCTCCTCATACTCGGCGGGCTGCCGCGGCCCAAGGTGCAGGTCAACCTGCATGACGCGCAGGGCGAATTCGTGGCCCGAGCTGACCTCTACTATCCCCAACGCCGGTTGGCGATCGAGTACGACGGAGCCACGCATCGCGAGAGCCTGCTGGAGGACAACCGCCGCCAGAACCGCCTGCTTGGCGCGGGCTACAGGCTGCTGAGGTTCGCCAGTGGCGACGTTCTCCGGGCTCCTGGCTCGGTGATCTCAGAGGTACGCGGCGCCCTGACGCGCGCCGCGTGAATTACGTTTGTCGGCGGGCGCATCCACGTATGAACGACGGAAGGAGGGGTGGATCTGCGGGCGCATCCACGTTATGAGGGGGCCCGTTACTGGCCGTAGATGAAGCCGATCAGCGGGACCCCGCCAGGCTTGATCGTCCGGGTGTCGATGCGCCCCCAAGCCGTGTAGTTCATCTCCGAAACCACCCAGGACCCGTCGGCGTTCACCTGTTCGACGTAGGCGACATGACCAACCCAGGACTCCCAGGTGACCATGATCGACCCCGGCTGCGGCGTCTGACCGGTGGGGAAGCCCATGGACTTGGCGTTGCCGAACCACTGCCAGGCATCCCCCGTCCAGGGAACCGACCGCCGGCTGGCGACGTACCAGGTGCAGAAGCCATATGCGAACTTGCCATTGGCAAAGCTGCCCAGGTGGGGCGGCAGGTTGCTCACCCGGCGCGGATAGAGGTCGGGGTTGAGGCCGCCCGGGATGACCAGCTGGATGCCTGGGACGAGCGATTCCGACTGCATGAAATTGAATTCGGTGAGCGTCGGGCTGTCGACCTGGAAGCGCGAGGAGAGCGAACTCACGCTGTCGCCCTGGGCGACGGTGTAGACGAAGCCGTGAACTGGAGGAACGAGGATTTCCTGGCCGGGCTTGACCTCGGCACCCCGGAACAAGGGTTGGTTGGAGGCCCGGATGTCGTCTTCGGTCACCCCGTACTTGTCGGCGATCGACTTGATCGAGTCGCCGGCGGCGACGGTGTAGGGCTGCGCGACATGAGAGACGGGCGGGCCGCTCGGCAGCTCGACCGGCTTGATGATCGTGGACAGGCGGCCGAGGGAAACGTCACCGACCGTCCCGCCCTGCTGTGTGGTCTGCCCCTCGGCGTTGACGACGCCGAGCCGGAGTCGCGATGCCGGATTCAGGTCAGTCGTCGCGGACGTGTAACCGGAAACCGCAAGCGCGATGACCAGAACCGCGGCATGCATGACGTAACGGCTGAGTACCGCCAATCACTACCCCCTAGTGGGCGCTCTTCCGAGCGCCTGGCTCAACGCAGGGAGGCTAGCAAGGTGCCAGAACGGCTGTCAAACCGGTGTATCTGTAGGCCCCGGCGATACGAACGAAGACTGGCGCTTCGTGAGGCCGCCCATATAATCGGCAACGTGGGAAGCGCGGCGGCATGAGCCGGCAGGCCGACGAGCTCTCTCTCGACGTCGTCCGGCGTGTAGCCGAGCCGGTCCTCGAGAACGTCGGCCGCGCAATCGTCAACAAAGACGACGAAATCCGGCTCTGCCTGGTCACGCTCCTCTGCCAAGGCCACCTGCTGATCGAGGACGTGCCTGGCGTCGGCAAGACGATGCTCGCCAAGGCGCTGGCCCGATCGCTCGACTGCAGCTTCCGCCGGATCCAGTTCACACCCGACCTCCTGCCATCGGACATCACCGGAGTCAGGGCGTTCAACCAGAAGGTCAACGAGTTCGAGTTCCGGCCCGGCCCCGTCTTCGCGCAGGTACTGCTCGCGGACGAGATAAACCGCGCGACCCCGAAGACGCAGGCGGCCCTGCTCGAGGCGATGGAGGAACGCCAGGTCACGATCGACGGCGAGACGCACGAGCTACCGCGGCCGTTCATCGTGATGGCCACCCAGAACCCGGTCGAGTACTCGGGCACCTTCCCGCTGCCGGAGGCTCAGCTCGACCGCTTCCTGATGACTGTCCGGCTCGGCTACCTGAGCGCCAAGGAGGAGGCGCAGCTCCTCGGCCAGGACAAGGTCGAGTCCCCCTTCGAGCAGCTGCAGCCCGTGGTCTCGCCGAGCGAACTGCAGGCCGCGCAGCGCGCGGTGCGCGACATCTACGTCAAGTCGGACCTCAAGGATTACATCGCCCGGCTCGTCGAACGGACCCGCAGCCACCCCGAGATTGCGCTCGGGGCCAGCACCCGGGGCACGATCAACCTCTTTCACGCGGCGCAGGCGCGGGCGGCGATCCTGGGCCGGGAGTACGTCGTCCCCGACGACGTCAAGGCACTGGTGGACCCGGTGCTCGCCCACCGCATCATCCTCCGGCCGAACGCCGAGATGCAGGGACAGACCGCCGCCCGAATCCTCAGCCAGGTGATGGAGCGCGAGCCGGTCCCGCAGACAGCCTTCGACGACCGGGGAAGGTAGCGCCAGGGAGGAGTCATGACCCGGGTCGTGCTCGGAATCAGCCTCCTTCTCCTGCTCCTGTTCGCCTATCTGACCGCGATCCGGCCCGCCTTTGCGCTTGCCTACGCGCTGGGCTTGCTCTTCCTGGTGACCTGGGCCTGGCCCCGACTGGCCCTCCGCGGGCTGGAGGTCGAGCGCTCGTTGAATGCCGGCCAGCCGACGGTCGGCGAGGCGTTCGAGGAGACATTCACGGTCCGAAGAACAGGCGGGCTGCCGGCGCCCTGGGTGGAGGTGCGCGACCTGAGCCAGCTGCGCGACTATCAGCCCGGACGGGTGATCTCTCTGGGCAAGGATCCGGTCACCTGGACGACGCGCGGCGTTTACCGCCAGCGCGGCTGGGTCACATTCGGGCCCACGCGGGTTCGCGCGAGCGAGCCGTTCGGGCTCTTCTCGAACGAGGTGCGCTTCAGCGACCGCCAGTCGGTGCTTGTCTACCCAGCGGTCCGGGCTTTGCCCGAGCTCCTGATGCCCGCCTCGCAGCACGCCGGCACCGCCCAGCGATTCGGCAACTGGGCTGACTACCCGCCCGAAACCGCCGGCGTGCGCGACTACACGCCGGGCGACTCCTTCGGGCGGATCCACTGGCCGCTGACCACCAAACACAACCGGCTGATGAGCAAGACCTTCGAGCAGCCGCTCACCGCCGATATCTGGGTCGTCCTCGATCTCGACCGCCGAGTGCACTTCGGCGAGGGCGAGGAGTCGACGGTCGAGTACGCCGTCAGTCTGGCCGCCTCGGTCGCCCTGCAAATCCACTCGCGAGGCCGGAGGGTCGGCCTGATCGCCAACGACGCCAAGGGCACTCTGCTGGAACCGCACCGGGCCCTCCGCCAGGACCGCTTGATCCTCGACTACCTGGCGATCGCGCAGGCCGACTCTCCGAGCGACCTGGCCACCGCGCTGCGCTGGGAGCGCATCCGCCGGTTGCCCCGCCGGGCGATCGCGGTCATCAGCCCCAACCCGAGCTCGAATTGGGTGCACACGCTCCAGGCGATCCGCGGCCGCGGTACTTCACTGATCGCCCTGTACATCGACGCCTCGAGCTTCGGTGGGCCGGAGCAGACCCTGGCGCTCGACCTCGGCTCCGACGTCGATCTCTACGTCGTTCGCAAGGGCGACGACTTCGGACGGCTAATGAGAACTCGCGATGCAATCCGTATTGGCTAGGACCAGGCTGGCCGGATTGGCCGGCCAGATGCCAGCCGGTTGGCTCGTCGCATCGGTTCTCGTCGTCCTGCTCACGTTCACGATCGCCGACTCAACCGTGCAGGCGCAGTGGGTGCCGGGATCCGGCTCGATCGTGCTGCTGGCACTGGCCGGCGCGGTCGTCATCGGAGGCCTGGCCCTGGCCCGCCCGGTGCCCTGGCCAGTGGGCGTTGGGGCCGCTGTCGTCTTGGCACCCGTGGCGGCGTTCGTGGCCGCGGCCGCGCGCGTGCACTCGACGCATCCCGGCGATCCGGCCGACCCGCTAGGCCTACTGACGGTTTGGGTTCGACGCCTGACTTCCGGCGAAGCCGCCTCCGACCCCGCTTTCTACCTCTACCTGATGACCCTGCTCTTCTGGATGGTCGGCGCCTGGCTGGCCTGGTGCGTCCTCCGCTGGCGGCAGCCACTGCTCGGTCTCGTGCCCGGCACCGCCGCCTTCGCCACCACCCTCCTCAACTACCCGGACGGGCAGCAGTCGTTCATGCTGTTCTTCCTCGTCGAGACGCTGCTGCTGCTGCTCTGGACGCACTACCACAGGCAGCGCGACGAGGCCCGGGCGCGCCGGATCAAGCTGAGCGGCGACGCCAGCTGGGACTTCTGGGAGAGCGGCGTGGTCGTGATGGCGGGCGTCGTCCTGCTCGGCATCTTTCTCCCCCCGCTGTCGACCGTGGACAAGACGGTGGACATCGAAAACGGTGGCTTCCGTGGCTGGGCTGAGCTCAACCAGCGTCTCAACCACCCGGTCGCCTTCGGCCGGGGAATCGCCTCCGGCAACTCGATCGGGTTCTCGAGCAACGTCCAGCTGGGCGGTCCCCTCAACCGCACAGGCGGCGTGGTCATGACTTACACGCTGGAGAACGGCTACAACGGGTCGCGCTACTTCCGGGGCACGGACGCGGTCCTGACGCAGAGCGGGCAGTGGCGGTTCTCGAGCGACCCTTCGGACCTGAGCTCGCCCGCATATCTCAATCCCAATACCGTGGCCTCGCTCGCCGAGGAATATCACTCGCTCGGCATCGGGGCGCTCAAGGTTCAGATGCTGAAGCCGCCCCGGGACAACACGGACGTCCTTTTCTATCCGGGCCAGCTGTACAAGGTGGACCGCGCGGTCAGCGCTCGCGAGGTGATGGGGGCGGTCGGCGGAGGGGCGCCGCAACCCGGAGACAAGCTCAATGCCTTCGACCGCGTGTCCGGGACGGGGAAGCTCGGCGGGGCCGGGCAGTACACGGTGACGGTCACCTACTCGATGGCCAGCGAGAGCGAACTGCAGTCCGCGGGCACCGATTATCCGGACTGGCTCGATCCCTACCGCAACTTCGCAGGTGTGAGTCGCCGGCCGGGCGAGACCCAGGCGCCGGCGCCGCTGACGCGCGGTGGGCTCGGCTACCGGCCCCTGTCGACTGAGCAGCAGGTCCAGCGCCTGGCGCAGCAGGTGACAGCCGGTAAGACCAACCCCTACGACCAGGCGCAGGCCATTGAGAGTTATCTGCGCACCAACTTCAGCTACACGCTCACCCCACCCGACCCGCACGGCACCGACCCGATTCATTTCTTCCTCTTCGACAGCAAGGCCGGCTACTGCGAGTACTTCGCGAGCGCCATGGGCGACATGCTGCGCTCCCTCGGTGTCCCGGTCCGGCTCGTCAACGGCTATGGGCCGGGCTCCTACGACGACCGCCAGCAGCGCTATGTGGTTCGCGAATCGGACGCTCACACCTGGGTCGAGGTGTACTTCCCGCACTACGGCTGGATCCCCTTCGAGCCGACGCCTGACGGCACCTACTTCCCGGTACCTCGCGGAAGCACGCCGGGCGGGTGCAACAAGGATTCCGAGTTCTGCGACCCGGAGGCGGTGAACGCGGTTGAGAAGGCCACGGCGTCGCCCGCCGCCAACACCCCGAACGGCCTCGACCCCGGCGACCAGGGAATCGCGGGCGGGACCAACTCGAACGTGCCCCCGCTGCCGAACATCCTGGTCTTGTTCGGGCTGCTGCTCGCGATTGGGGCTGGGCTCTTCCTGGCCGGATCGCGCTACCTCCGGCCGTCCACGGCGGGCGGCGCGTGGAAACGCGCGGGATTCCTGGCCCGGCTTGCCGGCGTCCGGCGCCGGCCTGAGGAGACGCCGGCCGAGTTCGCCCGCCGGTTAGGCGAAGAGGTGCCCGAGGTGCGGAAGCCGGTGCTGCGGCTCGCGGAGGCCTACATGACGGCGGCCTACGCGCCACCGGGAGTCGCGCTGCGCAGCCGGGACCGTGTGCTCGAGGCCTACGAGGAGCTGCGGCCCGCCCTGCTGGCACGCATCCGCGACCGCAATCGCTTCGGGTAATGGAGCGCGGCATCTGGAGTACTCGTTTCCGTTACGTTTCTCGGAGTGGTCGGCAAGGAGTACCCGCCGCTCCAGCTCACGATCGACGCTGAGCACGCGCAGCGCTTCGCCCGGGCGATCGGTGCCGACCCGACGACCGGGATACCACCCACCTACGCCGCGGTCTACGCGCTGGGGCTGACGGCGCCTCAGCTCTTCGCTGACGCCGAAGCGGCCGTCGACTTCTCGCGCCTCGTGCACGCCGAGCAGGAGTTCTCCTGGGAGCGCCATCCGCAGGCTGGGGAGACGGTTACAGCACGCGGGCGCGTGGCCTCTGACATCGAGCGCCGCGGCGCCCGCTTTCTGACCTTCGAGACGACCTGCAGGGATGCGGGAGGCGCCTTGCTCTGCACCTCGCGCGCGCTATTTGTGGTGCGTCCGGACGAGTGAGCGCGCTGTCCGAGCGGCGCGTCACGTTCACGCGCGAGCAAATCCGCGAGTACGCCGAGGCGTCGGGTGACCTCAACCCGATCCACATCGACGAGGACTTCGCGCGTTCGGTCGGCCTGCCCGGCGTCATCGCGCATGGAATGCTGCAGATGGGCCTCCTGGCCAACGTCGCGGTGGAAGCCGCCGGTGACGAGCCCAAACGCGTCAAGCGCCTGGGCGTGCGTTTCGCAGGCATGGTCCAGCCCGGCGAGGCCATCGTCTTCGGCGGGCATCGGCGGCCAGACGGGCGGCTCGAGCTCTGGGCCAGGCGAGAGGATGGAACTTCGGTGCTGACCAAGGGATTCGCCGAACTCTCCTGACGCACCGCGTCAGGAAATTGCGGTACGATGACGTACTGAAAACAGGAAAACGCTCGCCACCCGACCGACTCAAGCTGGGAGGGTGACCACCAACGACAGCGGAGGAACTGCATGTTCGACCTCTCCGGCAAAGTTGCCGTCGTCACCGGCGCCTCGCGCGGCCTCGGCCGCGAGGACGCGCTCACGCTGGCCCGCATGGGCGCCGACGTCGTCATCACCGATGTGCTCATCGAGGACGACCCGGAGCTGGAAACCACGGCTCAGGGCAGCAACTCGTTTCTTCAGGAGGTGGCCCGCCAGCAGGGCTGGGTCTACTCCAACCAGACCGCCGAAGAGATCCGGAACCTGGGCCGGCGGTCGGTGGCGATCAAGATGGACGTGACCAACCGCGAGCAGATCGCGGAGGTCTTCAAGCGCGTCAAAGACGAGTTCGGTTCCATCGACATCCTGATAAACAACGCGGCCGTGCTCGACAACACGGCATCCATCGAAAAGATGGATTACAAGCTTTGGGACCGCGACGTTCTGGTCAACCTCACCGGCTCCTTCAACTGCACCAAGGAGGTCTGGCCGTACATGAAGGAGCAGAACTGGGGCCGCATCATCTTCATGTCGTCGGTGGCGGGGACCCTGGGCGGCTTCGGCCAGGCTTCGTACTCAGCGACCAAGGCCGCTGTCCTCGGGTTGACCCGGACCGCCGCGCTGGAGGGCGGCCGCCACAACATCACATCCAACGCGATCGTGCCCGGCATCATCGGCAGCGAGGCCGCCAAGGCGGCGGAGCAGGTCCAGTCTGGGATGTACGAGCGCTTCAAGAACCGGACAGTGTTCAAGCGCTTCGGCGAACCGGGCCACATCGCGGCGACCATCGGCTTCCTCTGTACCGAGGAGGCGGGCTACATCACTGGAGCCGCCATCGAGGTCGCGGGCGGGATCCCGCTCTTCACGGCTTAGGAGGCAGGTGCGCATGGGCGAATTCGTCGACGTCAAGCGCGAGGGTGGTGTGGCCAGCGTCGTCATGCATCGCAACGGGACGAACGCCATCGCCGGCGACCTGACCCGGGAGCTGGGCGAGGCTTTCGACGCGCTGGGAAAGGACCCGGAAGTTCGTGTGGTGGTGCTGCGGAGCGAGTACGAGAAGTACTTCAGCGTGGGCGCCGACCTGGGCGAGATGGCCGGCGTCGACCGCAACGGCCCGGACGCCGAAGACCGGATCGTGGAATTCATGAAACGCGGCAACGAGGGCTTCGACAAGATCGCCGGCTGCCCGAAGCCGGTGATTGCGGCGATCAATGGCCATGCCCTGGGCGGCGGCTGCGAGCTGACTCTCTGCTGCGACTACCGGATCATGGTCGAGGACGGGCGGTCGAAGATCGGCCAGACGGAATCCGCGCTCGGCATCATCCCGGGGGCCGGGGGCACGCAGCGGCTGGTGCGCCTGATCGGCAAGGCCAAGGCCCTGCCCCTCCTGTATGAGTCGAGGCGGCTCTCGGCAAGCGAGGCCGAAGAGATCGGCCTGGTCCACCAGGCCGTCCCGCCCGAGCAGTTCGAGGGCGCGGTGCAGGAGCTCACCGAGCGGCTCGCGAAGTCGGCGACGGTAGCGCTGGCCATGATCAAAGACGCCGTCGAGCGCGGCCAGGACCTTCCGCTCGAGCAGGCGCTCGAGATCGAGGCTCGCAACTTCGCCCGCGCTTCGCTGACCGAGGACGCCGTTACCGGCGTCGTCGCCTTCCTGCAGAAGCAGCAGCCCGAGTTCAAGGGTCGCTGACACCGCGAAGCGGCGGAGGGGGCCGTGGACACTGTGCGAGACTGACCTGGGTGGCGCGAAGGGCTGCATTGGGCCTGTGAGCGGTCCACGGTCCGGCGCCTCGGGGAGGTAGGCATGTACGGAACGGTCGCGCGAATGCGGGTCAAGCCGGGCGCCGAAAGCGCTCTGGTGGCCACGATGGGTGACGACGTGACACGCGTGCCGGGTTTCGTGTCGGCCCAGGTTTATCGCTCGGACGCTGATCCTCAGGAGCTCTGGCTGGCGGTCGCGTTCACCGATCGGGAGAGCTACCGGGCCAACGCTGACAACCCGGAGCAGGACCAGCGCTACCGGGAGATGCGGCAGCTGCTGGAGGCCGACCCGGAGTGGCACGACGGCGAGATCGTCCGCACCTCCGTTAGGCCCGGCGCGACGGTTTAAACGAAACCGAGGGCGGTGGCGCGGGTCCGAATGAGCCGCGCCACCTCCTCGACGCGCTTCTCATCGGTTCCGCGGCAACGCAGGGTTAGCTCCTTCGTTTCGAAGTTGGGGTAGCTGCCCACCGCAACATCCGGGTAGCGCTCCTCGAGCTCGCGCAGCAGCGGATAGAACAGGTGCTCGATTGCGTAGCGGAACCGCACCTCGCGGACCGCGAGCCCCATGCCACCGCCGAGGTACCGCGGCTCCACCTCCTCGCTGAAGATCGTCTTCATCTCCATCGGCACGCCCGGGAGCACGAACAGGTGGGTTGCGTTCTCCTCGTAGACAACGCCCGGCGCGACGCCCTTACGGTTGTGCAAGACGTGCACCGCTCCGGCCGGAATGCGCGCCATCCGCAGGCTGGCTTCGGTCAGCTCGGGCGACTCCAGCAGGCCGGCGGCGTACATCCGCCGCACCCTCGCTTGGATGCGATCGCGGACCTCCGGCCAGATCACGAGCTCGCGGCCGAGGGCCAGCCCGATCGCCTCGAACGTCCTGTCGTCAGGGGTGGGCCCCAGTCCTCCATCCGTAAAGATGCGGTCGACGTCGGGATCGGCGAGGTCGCGGCGAACCTGATCCACGATCTCGGAGGGCTGATCGCTCACGACCGAGATCCTCTTCAAGGGGTGCCCGAGGGCGCGCAGCCGCTGGGACATCCAGTGCGAATTGGTGTCGAGAACGAAGCCGCCGAGCAGCTCGTCACCGATGGCGATGATGGTCGCCGACACGAGC
>CAZXGB010000026.1:0-23202 GCA_964640005.1 uncultured Actinomycetes bacterium
TGATCTTCGAACGCTTCAAGGAGGAGATGCGGTCCGGACGGACAATCGGCGCCGCAGTCGAGGCGGCAGTCCGCCGAGCCTGGCCGGCCATCCGCGACTCCAACATCTCGACGATGATCACGAGCCTGATTCTTTACGCCGCCGGGACGGGCCCGGTCCGCGGCTTCGCGCTGACCCTGCTGCTCGGTGTCGTGGTCTCGATGTTCAGCTCGATCATCGTGACCCACAACCTGCTCGCCATCGTTCTCAACTGGGGCTGGGCTCGAGGACAGGGCGCGTTGGGGGTGGCCCGTGGCTGACGCGATCAACACGCGTACCGGCGCGGTGACCGAGGAGACGGCGGATACCGCGTTCCGGCCCCAGCGCCGGCTCGACTTCGTCGGGCGGCGGAACTGGTTCTTCGCGTTCTCCCTCCTGATCATCCTGCCCGGGATCTTCTTCATGGTCACGCGGGGCTTCCTGCTCGGCATCGACTTCCAGGGCGGCACCGAGTTCTACCTCAAGTTCGTCAACCAACCCACCCAGCAGCAGGTGGTGACGGCGCTCGCCACAACGGGGACCGAGGGCACGGTTCAATCCGGCGCCGGCGGCGTCTACATCGTCCGGACCGGCTATGCCGATCCCGCTCACCAGCAAGGGCTGCGGGACGCGCTGTCGCAGAAGCTGGGACCGATCGACGAGAAGAACAGCCAGACCAACCTGGTCGGGGCCGCGGTGGCCGGAGAGACCGTACGCAACGCCTTCCTGGCCGTGATCGGTGCCTCCGCCTGCATCCTGATCTACCTCGCGTTCCGGTTCCGGCGCGTGCAGGGAGGCTGGCGCTCAGGCTTTCAGTTCGGCGGTTCGGCCCTGCTTGCGCTCCTCCACGACGTCGCCGTTCTGACCGGCATCTTCTCGATCCTGGGCCGCGGCTTCGGCCTCCGGATCGGCGAGATCGACGCTCTCTTCCTGACCGCCGTGCTGACGGTGGTCGGCTTCTCGGTGCACGACACGATCGTCGTCTTCGACCGGATCCGCGAGAACATGGTCGTGGCCCGGAGCCTCAGCTTCGAGCAGATCGTGAACCTCTCGATCATGCAGACCGCGGCGCGGTCGATCATCACCAGCTTCACGGTCGTCCTGGTGCTGGTCGCGCTCCTGCTCGCCGGTGGCGACACGCTCAAAGGCTTCGTGCTCGCCCTCCTGATCGGAATCGTCTCCGGTACCTACAGCTCGATCTTCAACGCCGCCCCGCTCCTGGTCGTCTGGCGGCGCTTGGCAGGAGCCACGCGCTAAGCAGGCTGTTGAAAGAGGGCTTCGGGCCTTCGGCCCCGTCGGCGCTTCGGCGCCCATGCGACCCATCTTCGGGCTTATTTCCTGCGCTCCTCGCTCACGCATCGTTCAGATGCGCTCCCTCCGGTGCTCGGAAATGCGCCCGAATCTGGGCCACCTGGATCACCGAATCACTCGACGACCCTCTTTCACCACCCTGCTAGCCTCAGAGGGAAGTCCCGGACATGCCAACCTGGCCAATATCGTCGATTCGCCAACTGCTCGAGCCCACGCTCAACCACATGGGCTACGAGATCTACTCAGTCGAGCAGGCAGGCAGCGGCGGGCGCACGCTGCGGATAGCGATCGACCGGCCGGAGGGCGTCACCATCGACGACTGCGAGCGGGTGAGCCAGGTCGTCGGCCCCCTGCTGGACCAGGCCGACCTGGTGCCCGGCGGTCGCTATGACCTCGAGGTCTCCTCGCCCGGCGCAGAGCGCCCGCTTCGCGATCGCCGGGAGTTCGACCGCTTCGTCGGCCACCACGTCAACGTCCGCTTCCGACCCGCGGATGGGGCGAGCGAGGCCGTCATCGAAGGCGACCTGGTCAGTGTCGACGACGCCGGGATCGCGGTGCGTGGCAAGCGCGGCGAGGTCCATCACATCCCGTGGAACGACATCCTGGCCGCCCGCCTGGCCATCACGTTTTAACGGTGTCCCAGCCTGCCGTCGACCTCGGCGAAGCCCTGCGGCGAATCCATGATGAGGTGGGTCTCCCGCTCCCCGAGCTGCTGGCCAGCGTCGAGCAAGCGCTGGCGCTGGCCTACAAGCGGCAGTTCGACACCGACGGCTTCGTCCAGGCGCGGCTCGACCTCGAGACTGGCGAGCTGACCATGACCGCCACCCGCACCGCGGAGGACGGAACACAGACCGTCGAGCGGCTGCCGGTGGCCGATTTCCAGCGTTCGGCCCCGCAGATCGCGCGCCGGGCGGTCTTGCGCCGGCTGCAGGGAATGGAGAGGGAGCAGGCGCAGGCGGAGTACTCCAAGCGCTATGGCGAGCTGGCGACGGCGGCTGTGGACCGCATCGACAGCAGCGGCGTGGTGCACATCGACCTCGGTCACATCGAAGGCCTGATGGCCCCCGAGGACCAGATCCCGGGCGAGCAGTACTCACCCGGGCGCCCGGTTGCCTTCGTCATCCTGGAGCCGGTCCGGGCGAGCCGGCCGCCGGCGCTCCGGGTCTCACGGGCGCACCGGCTGTTCGTACAGCGGCTCCTCGAGGCCGAAGTCCCGGAGGTCCAGGCGGGCGTCGTCAAGCTCCGGGCTATCGCCAGAGAGGCGGGGCTCAGGACCAAGATCGCCGTCTCCAGCGACGATGAGACCGTCGACGCCGTGGGCGCCTGCGTCGGGCCGAAGGGCGTCCGCCATCACGCGCTCCTCGAGAACCTGCCCAATGAGCACGTCGACATCGTTCCCTGGAGCGAGGATCCCGAACGCTTCGTCGCCGCCGCGCTCGGGCCGGCGCCGGTCGAGCGCGTGGAGTGCGACCCCGAGACCCGAACGGCGCGGGTGGAGGTGCCGCGCGACCACCTGAGCCTGGCCATTGGGCGGGACGGCCAGAACGCCCGCCTGGCGGCCAAGCTGACCGGCTGGCGGATCGACATCCATCCGAGCCAGGACGGTCAGGATGCCGGTCAGCCCGACGATGGCCAGCCGGACGTGGAGCCCTCCCACGCCGAGAGCTGAGCGGCAGCCGGTGCGCACCTGCGTCGCCTGCCGCCAGGAGGCGGGCAAACGCAAGCTCGTCCGCTTCGTGCGCGATCCTGCCACGCTGGAGGTGCGTCTTGACTCTGATGGGCGCGCCCCCGGCCGCGGCGCCTACCTGCATCGCGCGCCCGAGTGCATCGAGACAGCGCGGCGAAGGGGGGCGTTGGCCCGAGCCCTGAAGGCACAGGTGCCGGACAGTGTCTGGGAGGCGCTTGGTTAGCCGATTTAGGCCGCGGGTAGACTTAGTGATTCCTCCCCTATGAAAGTCCACGAACTTGCACGCGAACTCGACGTCCATCCGAAGGAGCTGCAGAACTTCCTGCAGCAGAACCGGATGCTCTCCCGGAATCCGGCTGCCCAGCTCACCCCCCGGGCAATCGAGGCTGCGCGCCAGCAGTTCGCGCGGCAGGGCGCGGTGGCGACCAAGGTCGCCGCCAACGGAGAGCGGAAGATCTCGCTGCCGCCCAACGTTTCCGTACGCGATCTGGCCGAGAAGCTCGGCGTCAACCCGACCGACGTTCAGAAGAAGCTGATCGCCAACGGCATCCTGGCCCAGGTCAACCAGGTGATCGACTACGGAACGGCCGAGATCGTCGCCGACGAGTTCGGCTTCGAGGTCGAACCGGTGGCTTCCGAGGACCTGGTGTCGGTTGAGGCCGAGGGCGAGAACGTGGTCGCCAAGACCCGCGAGGAGCTGTTCTCGCTGGCCAGCGAAGACCCTTCGAAGCTGCAGCCGCGGCCTCCGATCGTGACCGTGCTCGGCCACGTCGACCACGGCAAGACGTCGATCCTGGACGCGATCCGCAAGACGCGGGTGGCGGCTGGTGAGGCCGGCGGCATCACCCAGCGGATCGGCGCCTACAAGATCGAGACGGAGGAAGGGGAGCCCGTCGTCTTCATCGACACACCCGGTCACGAGGCGTTCACCGCCATGCGCGCGCGCGGCGCCCAAGTCACCGACCTGGTCGTGCTCGTGGTCGCGGCGGACGACGGTGTGATGCCGCAGACGGTGGAGGCGATCCAGCACGCGAAGGCGGCCGACGTGCCGATCGTGGTGGCCGTCAACAAGATCGACAAGGAGAACGCGAACGTCGACCGCGTTCACGCCGAGCTGGCCGAGAACGGCATCGTCACCCGCCACTTCGGCGGCGAGTACGAGTGCGTCCACGTCTCCGCGCGGACGGGGCAGGGCCTCGACGACCTCCTGACCACGATCGTGCTCTCGAGCCAGATCCTGAACCTCAAGGCGAATCCGGACCGGCCCGCGCTCGGGACCGTGGTCGACGCCCACATGGAGCGCGGACGAGGCCCCGTCGCGACCGTCCTCGTCCAGGCAGGGACTCTGAGAGTCGGCGACCATTTCGTGTGCGGGCACATTTCTGGACGCGTTCGGGCGCTCAACGACGACCGCGCAAACGCCGTAAGCGATGCGCCCCCGGCGACGCCGGTGGTCGTGTCCGGCCTGCCCGAGGTTCCGGTGGCAGGCGACATCTTCCAGGTCGTCGGTTCCGAGAAGACGGCGCGGGCCATCGCCCTCGCCAAGCTCCAGGAGAAGCGCGCCAGCGAGGCGGCGACCGCCGTTTCGCCCCGGCTCACCCTGGAGGAGCTGGCACGGCGCGCCCAGGCCGGCGAGACCAAGGAGCTCGACCTGGTCGTCAAGGCCGACATGCCGGGCACGCTGGAGGCGGTCCTGGCCGCGCTGGCCAAGATCGAGGACCCGGTGGTCACGATCAAGGTCGTTGGCAACGGCGTCGGAGTGGTGACGGATTCCGACATCCTGCTGGCGTCGGTTTCCAACGCGATCATCGTCTGCTTCAACCTGAAGCCCACGCCCCCGGCTGAGCGAGCGGCGGAGCGGGCCAAGGTCGAGGTTCGCTACTACGACGTCATCTACAAGCTGACCGAGGACGTCGAGCGCGCCGCCAAGGGCATGCGCGAGCCGACCTACCGCCAGGTTGAGGAAGGCCGGGTCGAGGTCGTGATGCCGATCAAGATCCCGCGCCTGGGCATCATCGCCGGCTCCCGGGTCGTCGACGGCAAGGTGACCCGCGGCGGCTACGCCAAGCTCTACCGGGACGGCAACCTGGTCTGGGAGGGGCGCATCGCCTCGCTCAAGCACTTCAAGGAGGACGTCCGCGAGATGGTGGCGGGCCAGGAGTGCGGTATCGGCCTCGAGAACTTCGAGGACATCCGCGGCGGCGAGATCATGGAAACCTTCCGGCTCGAGCGCGAGGAGTTGTAAGCGGGGCTTCCGCCTCCACCACCATGACCAGCTACCGGACCACGCAGGTCGGGGCTCAGGTCAGGGAAGAGATGATGCGGATGATCCAGCGGGAGCTGAAGGACCCGAGAATCGGGTTCGTCAGCATCACCGAGGTCCGTATGTCACCCGACCTGCGGTCCGCTAGGGTACGTGTGAGCGTCCTCGGCGACGAGAACCAGCAGCGAGAAGCGCTGGCCGGGCTGAAGTCGGCGCGGGGGTTGATCAGGCACGAGTTGGGCCGGCGGCTTTCGAACTTGAAGTTCTCGCCGGAGATCATCTTCGAGCTCGACCCCTCGATCGAATATTCGGTTCGGATCTCGAAGACGCTGCGAGAGATCCTCCCGCCGCAAGAGGAACGTGACCAGGAACCCAAAGACGAACGTGAAGAGGGCAAAGGTGGACGCGAACACGAGGAGCCGGAGTCATAGCGACTGAGCTGAAGACCGAGTACGCGAGCATTCGCGCGCTGGTGGACGCCAACGACCAGGTGCTGATCTTCGGTCACAAAGACGCCGACGGCGACACGCTCGGCTGCAGCCTTGCCTTCGCCGAGGCGCTGCGGTCGCTCGGGAAGGAGGTGTGGGTACTGATCCCGCCTCCGCTGCCGCACGACATGTATCGCTTTCTACCCGGGTTCGGGATGATCGTGGAGAACCCGCCCGAGCACGCCGATCCCGGCCTGGTCATGTTCTTCGACGCCGGCAACCTGGAACGGTCGGGCAGCGCGGTGAAGCACATCGCCAGCCACGCCACGATCGTGAACGTCGATCACCACCTCTCCAACTCGCTGTTCGGTGACATCAACGTGATCGACGACAGCGCGTCCGCCGTCGGCCAGATGGTGCTCGAGATGCTCGAGGATTTCGGATGGGAGATCACGCCCACCATCGCCACCAACCTCTATACCGCGCTATTGACCGATACCGGGGGCTTCCGGCACGAGAACACGACACCGAAGGCGCTCGAGGACGCCGCCCGCCTGGCCCGCCACGGGGCTGACCCCGGCTACATCGCGACAATGGTCTACAAGTCGCGGCCGCTGACCACCCTCCGCCTGCAGGCGCTGTCGGTGGCCAGCATGCAGGTCGAGATGGGCGGGCGCCTGGCGTGGGCGAAGGTCACCCGCCGGATGCTGAAAGAGGCGGATGCGGTGATGTCCGAGTCGGAAGGCATCATCGACACCCTCAACTCGATCGCCGGGCTCGACGTCGCCATCCTCTTCAAGGAGGTGAGCGGCACCCTGACCAAGATCAGCGTCCGCAGCCGCGGATCGATCGACGCCGCCTCGCTCTGCGGCCGGTTCGGCGGCGGCGGGCACCTGCGCGCCGCCGGTGCCGAGATCCGGCTTCCTCTTCGGGACGCGATCCCGGCGGTGCTGGATGCGGCCAAGGAGGCCATCAGCGCCGTCGACGCCCGTTAGCGCTTTCCGATGATGCGAGCGGGAGTCCTCAACGTGAACAAGCCGGCGGGCGCGACCTCGTTCACGGTCGTCAAACGGCTGCGGGATCTTATGGGGGCCCGGCGCGTCGGCCACGCCGGGACGCTCGATCCACTGGCGACCGGCGTCCTGCCGATCCTGTTCGAGGGTGCGACCCGCCTCTCCGACTACGCGCACCGCCTCCCCAAGACCTACGAAGCCGAGGTGCACCTCGGCTTCATCACCGCAACGGACGACGCGGAGGCGGAGCGCGAGCCGGTGGCCGATGCCTCCGCAGTGACCGAGGGTGCGATGCGCGAGCAGCTGACCCGCTTCGTGGGCCGGATTCTGCAGGAACCGCCGGCCTTTTCGGCGGTCAAGGTGGAGGGCAAGCGCGCCTACCGGCGGGCGCGTGATGGCGCGCTCGAGCGACCGGCGGCGCGCGAGGTCGAGGTCTACTCGGCCGAGCTGCTTGACTTTCGAGCCGGGTCGGAAGCGGTGGCACGGATACGCGTCGAGTGTGGGAGCGGCACCTATCTACGTTCGCTGGCCCGCGACCTCGGAGCCGCACTCGGTGTCGGCGGCTACCTGGGCCGGCTCGTCCGCACGGCCTACGGTCCGCTCCGGATCGATGATGCGGTCGAGCTCGACGCCCTGAAGACGGTGGAGCAGGTCGAAGAGCGGCTCCTGCCGCCGGAAATCGTCCTGCCCGCCGAGATCGCGCCCGTGCGCCTCTCCCTGGAGCAGGAGGCGCAGGTGCGGCAGGGGCGGGCCGTCCGCGTCCTCCCGGAACCCAAGCTGGGTCCGCTGCGCGCGCATAATCCGGCCGGCCGGTTGGTCGCGCTCGGCCACTGCGACCCGCTGCGCCGTACGTTCGTCCCCGAGAAGGTGCTGACATAGCGACCGCGGTCCATCGGGGCGTGCCGCAGCAGCCGATCGGCGCCGCGGTGGTGACGATCGGCAGCTTCGACGGCGTGCACCTTGGCCATCAAGCCCTGATCGAACAGCTGAAGCGCCGGGCCGCGAGCACCGCGACCACGGTGGTGGTGACCTTCGATCCCCACCCGCGGGCGGTCCTGACGCCAGACCACGCGCCCAAGCTTCTGACCCTCCTGCCCGAGAAGACCGACCTGCTGGCAGCGCTGGGCGTGGAGCACGTGGTCGTGATCGAGTTCGACCACGCGTTCGCGCAGAAGTCGCCGCGCGAGTTCATGGCCTGGCTGGAAGACCGCATGCATGTGGAAGCCGTCGTCTGCGGCCACGACTTCGCCTTCGGCCACAAGCGGATGGGAAACACCGGCTGGCTCCGCGAACACGGCTATGACGTGGTCGAGGTGCCGCCGGTCGAGGTTTCGGGGCATGTCGTTCGCAGCTCGGCCATCCGGGCTCTTGTCGGCTCCGGCGAGGTCGCCGCAGCGGCCGAGCGGCTGGGCCGGCGCCACAGCGTGCGGGGGACCGTGGTGAAGGGCCATCAGCGGGGCCGTGAGCTGGGCTTCCCGACCGCCAACGTGGACGTCGACCCCCGAAAGCAAACCCCGAGCCCGGCCGCCTACGCGGGCCACGCGCGAGGGAGCTTCGAGAGCCGGATGGCGGCGATTTCGGTCGGCCACCAGCCCACCTTCGGAGGCACCGACCTCGCCGTCGAGGCCTATCTCCTCGACTTCGAAGGCGACCTCTACGGGCAGGAGGTGGAGGTCGACTTCGCGGCGCGCCTCCACCCCGACACGCGCTATCCGTCGGTCGAGGCGCTGATCGAGCAGATCGGCCGAGACGTCGCCGAGACGCGGCGGCTGCTCGCCGGCGAACCTCGGTGAGTCGGGTCCTCGTCGTCGGCGGCGGCCTGGCCGGATGCGCAGCGGCGGTGGCCGCCGCCCGTGAGGGCGCGCTCGTGACGCTGGCCTGGCGAGCTCCGGGCGCGACCGCCCTCCACGCGGGCGCGTTTGCTTTCGATCACGATCTCGGGACGCTGCCGGCCGCCCATCCGCTGGCGCGGCTCGAGCTCGATGCCTTTCAGCTCGGCTCTGCGCTCGACGCCGCCCTGGACGCGTTCGCCGTCGGCCTGCGCCAGGCCGGGCTCGAGCTCTCCGGCTCCTGGCGCACATCCGGTTCCTTCGCCGATCTCCACGGCCGGCCGCGGACCGCCTCGATGGTCCCGGCTGTCGTGGCTGGGGGCGAGCTGACCGCTTTGCGCGGGCGGAGGGTGGCCGTCGTCGGGTTCGACCGCGTCTCCGAGTACGACGCCGAGAGCACGGCCGAGGCGCTGCGAGAGCTGGCGGGCGTGGATGCGTTCGCCCATCCCGTCCACGACCCCGAACTCCAGCCGGGCGCATCCGTGACCGACCTGGCTGGCCGCCGGGTCCCGGCAACCGGCGGGATCCGTGCCGAAGCGATCGCTTTCCCGCCCGGCCTCCGGGGCCTGCCGCCGGCGGGCTTCGAGCTGCTGCCGCTGACCGGGAGCATATTCGGGTGGCGGCTGCACTCGGCGCTCCACACCTGGGCGGAGTCGGCCGGCGCGCACCTGGTCCGGACCCAGGTTCACGGCTTCGATGGAGAGCGCGGGCACATCCATGCGGCGCTCTCTGGTGAAGCGCGGCTGGAAGCGCAAGCCTTCGTACTCGCCACCGGCCGCTTCATCGGCGGCGGGCTGCGTAAGGAACGTGTGCTCGACGAGCGCCTGCTCGGACTGACGACGGTATACGAGCGACGATCGGTGCGCGCGAACCCGCGCCTTCCGTATCTCGAGTATCTGGACCCGGAACCGGCGTTTTTGAGCGGCGTCGGAGTCGACGAGCGACTGCGGCCTGACGGTTACCGGAACCTGTTCGCGGCGGGAGCCGTCCTGGCCGGCTGGGACGAGGCGGGGCGTGGGGGTTCGGGCGTCCCGCTCCTCACCGGCTGGGTGGCGGGAACGTACGCCGCCAGGTGCGCACTCGCGTGAGAGCCGAGCTGGAGCGCCTTGGCCTGGTCGTCGACGAGCGGCCGGTTCGCGATCTGTGGCCTCTACAACTCATCCGTGAGCGGGCGGACAAGACCCCGCCGCCGGTCGTGGTGGTGCGCGCGGACGGCTACGAGCAGGTTGCGAACCTGCTGCGCTGGGCCGGCGGCCGGCGGGTTCACGTGGTGCCGGTCGGGGGTGCCAGCGCGGTGACCGGCGCCCTGTCCCCCGAGCCGGGCGACGTCGCCCTCGACCTCCGCGGATTCAACCGCGTGCTCGAAATCGATCAGACGAACCTGACCGTCCACGTCCAGGCCGGGGCCGTTGGACTCGACGTCGAGCAGGAGCTCAACGCGCTCGGCCTGACGCTCGGTCACCAGCCCAGTTCGCTGCCCGTGAGCACCATCGGGGGCTTGATCGCAACTCGATCGTCGGGTCAGGAGTCGTCGCGCTACGGAAACATCGAGGACATGCTGCTCGGTGTCACGGCGGTACTCGCCGACGGCACCCTGCTCCGGCCGCGGGTCGGGCCGCGGTCGGCGGTCGGGCCCGCGCTCGACCACCTGCTGGTCGGCGCTGAGGGCGGTCTGGCGGTGGTTCTCGACGCGGTTCTCCGCGTCCACAAACAGCCGGCGGCGATCGCGGGCAGGGGCTACCTCTTCGAGACGATGGAGGCCGGGCTGGAAGCCATGCGGCGCGTCATGCAGGCCCAAATCCGTCCTCTCGTTCTTCGCCTCTACGACCCCGAAGACACTCTCTTCCAGGGCGTCACGGAGGGTGGCTGCCTCCTGGTTGTCGCGACCTGCGGAGAGCCTCCGGTGGCGGAGGCCGAGGCGGCGGCCGTGGCCGGGCTCGCTCGGAACGCCCGCGACCTCGGCACCCAGCCCTGGGAGCGCTGGCTGCGCCACCGCTACGACCTCTCGGCGCAGCGTCTCCGGGAGCTGCTGGAACCGGCGGGCGCCTTCGTGGACACTATCGAGATCGCGAGCTCATGGAGCGACCTCTTGCGGGTCTACACCGAGGTCAAGCAGGTCCTGGCCGAGCGTGCGCTCGCGCTCTGCCACTTCAGCCACGCCTACGAGCAGGGCTGCTGCGCCTACTTCACCTTTGCCGGCGCGGCCGGCTCGGAGGCGGAGGCGGAGGCGGCTTACCTGGCCTGCTGGCAAGGCGCCATGGACGCCTGCCTGAGGTCGAGGGCGACGATCAGCCATCATCACGGCGTCGGCCGCGGTCGCGCGGCCTGGGCCCGCGAGGAGATGGGCGAATGGTGGAAGGTATGGGAGGCCGTCCGCGCCGCGCTCGACCCCGAGCGCATATTGAACCCGGACGCGCTCGGGGGCCGGTCGTGAAGCCGGTCCTGCTGGTGGTGAACCCGATGTCGGCCGGCGGGCGGACCGGCCGCCAGTGGCCGGCGATCGCCGACAAGCTGAAAGGGCTCGGGCTCGAGTTCGACGCCGAGATGACCTCGCGGCCGCTGGAGGCGGGGGAGATTGCGCGTCGCGGGCTCGAGCAGGGCCGTGATGTGATAGCGGCCGTCGGCGGCGACGGGACGATCAGCGAGACCGCGGCGGGCTTTTTCGAGAACGGTGAACCGGTGCCCACCGCGGCGGCGTTCGGCGTTCTCCCGACGGGCACAGGTGGCGACTTCCGGCGCACGTTCAACATCCCGCCCGACCCCCTCCTGGCGGCTCGGTTCCTGATCTCGGGCCGGCGGCGGCGGATCGACGCCGGGCGCATCACCTTCCATGCCCACGCCGGCCTGCGCGAGCTCAGGACCTTCGTCAACATCGCCGACGCGGGAATCGGTGGCGACGTCGTCGACCGGGTCAACCGCGCGCCCAAGTTCCTGCCGGGGTCGTTGACATTCCTGGCCGCGTCGGCGCAGACCCTGCTGACCTACAAGAACCGGCCGATGCGCGTCGAAATCGACGGCGAGGGCGCTGAGATGGTGGTGCAGCAGGTGGTGGTCGCCAATGCGCAGTACTTCGGCGGTGGGATGCGGATGGCGCCGCTGGCCGATCCCTGCGACGGGCTGCTCGACGTGATCGTAGTGGGGGACGTGAACCTCCTCGAGAACGCCCGCGGCCTGGCCAAGATTCGCACCGGCACCCATCTCGAGGCGGGGAACGCGAAGTGGTCCCTCCACCGGGCACGGCGGGTCGAGGTCAGCTCGCCGGCGCCGATCCGGGTGGACGTGGACGGCGAACAGCCGGGCTACCTG
The DNA here is from genome assembly GCA_964640005.1 of uncultured Actinomycetes bacterium. Lineage (GTDB taxonomy): Bacteria > Chloroflexota > Dormibacteria > Dormibacterales > Dormibacteraceae > CAZHAC01. The sequence goes on from CAZXGB010000026.1 coordinate 11,856, forward strand.
CCGGCGGTCTTCGAAGTCGTCCCCGGCGCCCTCGATCTTCTGGTTCCTTGACGGTCACCCGCGGGATCGTCTGCGCGCCCCACAGCCAGGCCTCCGAGGCGGGGGCCGAGATGCTGCGGGAAGGCGGTAACGCTGTCGATGCCGCAATCGCCGCCAACGCCGTTCTCTGCGTGGTCTATCCGCACATGACCTCGATCGGAGGCGATCTCTTCGCCCTTGTCTGGCCCGAGGGCCGGGAACGGCCCGTCGGCCTGGAGGGCGCCGGGCGCTCGGGCAGCCGGGCGACGATCGAGGCGGTGCGGGCGCGGGGTCACGAGACGATGCCCGAGCGGGGTGCGCTTGCGATCACGGTGCCGGGGACGGTCGCCGCCTGGGGCCGGCTTCTCGAGGAGTACGGCACGTTCGGTCTCGCCCGAGTCCTCGAACCTGCGGCGCGGATCGCCCGCGAGGGCTGGATCGTGAGCCCGAACCTGGCCGGCTCCCTGACCGCGAACTTCGAATGGCTGAGCCAGGAGCCGGAAGCTTCGCGGCTGCTCCCTCCACTGAAGTCCGGGATGCTGATGCGCAACCCGGAGCTCGGGGACTCCCTGGAGGCGATCGGCCGGAGCGGCTTCGGGACGTTTTATCGAGGTGACATCGCGCGCCGGATCGTGGCCGCGATCGAAGACCGCGGCGGCCTCGTGAGCGCCGAGGATCTGGCGATGCATCGATCCGCGTGGGTGGAGCCGGTTGCGTTCAAGTTTGGGGACCTGACCGTCTACCAGATGCCGCCGCCGACCCAGGGCCTGGTGGCGGCAGGCATGATCCGGCGCCTCGAGCGCCTCTCCCCTCGAGACCGGTTGCCCGGGCCGACCCTCGCGCGCGCCGTGTACCGGGTGCGCGACCAGGTGTACGCGATGCGCGATCGCTGGATCAGCGACCCGGCGTTCACGAGCGTGCCCTTCGAGCCGTTCCTGGACCCCGAGGCGACGCTTCTGGGGGGCGAACCCGTACCGGAGGGCGACACCGTGTACCTCTGCAGCGCGGACGAGCGCGGGAATACCGTCTCCCTGATTCAGAGCGTGGCCAACAGCTTTGGGTCCGGGGTCTTCGCCGAGGGGACGGGAATCCTGCTCCACGATCGAGGGCTCTATTTCTCGCTCGACCCCGGCCACGTCAACCGGCTGGAGCCGCGGAAGAAGACGATGCACACGCTCATCCCCGCGCTGGCGGCCCGTGCCGGCCGCTGCTGGGCGGCGTTCGGGTCGATGGGCGCGGACGGCCAGCCGATGATCCAGGCCCAGGTGTTCATCAACCTGGCCGCCGCCGGGATGGACCCGCAGGACGCAGTCTCGGCGCCGCGTGTGCGTGTGCGACCGGGAGGTGGCCTGCTCTGGATCGAGGCCGACTATCCGGGAGCCAGGGAGCTGGCGGCGGCGAGTGACATACCGGTCGAGCTCAGGGCGCCGCGCAGCTCGGACTTCGGTCACGCGCAGGCGCTCGTCTGGGACGGTCCGGCAGCCTGGCGCGGCGGGGTCGACCCCCGTGCTGACGGCTCGGTGGAGATCGTTTAGCCGCCCATGAACGCTCTCCGCAACCGGCGCTTCCGCCTGCTCCTGCTCGCCCTGGTGGGTGTGCCGGTGGTGGTTTTCCACGTAACCACCACGCTGGGTGCGGCGCTTCTCGACCCGGGCTTCCAGGCGACCGACTTCCTCGTCTATTTCCAGGGCGCGCGCGACCTGGGCTTAGGCCACGACCCCTACACGAGCTTCTTCAAGTCGGACATCTACGATCCAACCCTCAACCTCGGCTACATCTATCCGCCACTGCTGGCGTGGGCGCTTCAGCCGCTGGTCGCGGTCGGCGAGCACGGGGCGGTGGTGCTCGCCGAGTTGATCTCGCACGCCTGCCTGGCTGCCTTCGTACTGCTGCTCCGGCCCCTCCTCGCACTCCGCAGCTGGGAGGCCTCCGCCTGGCTCTACGTGCTGGTGGCGGCCTGGTTCCCGGTTCGCCAGAACCTTTACGGCGCCCAGGTCAACGTGCTGCTGCTCCTGCTCGTCACCGTCTGGCTGGCCGTTGCCCAGCAGGGCCGGGCGGCGTCGGGCATCCCGCTGGGCGCCAGCTTCGCGATCAAGTTCCTGACAGCTCCGCTCCTCGGCTACCTGGCGCTCCGGCGCGCCTGGCCGGCTCTGGCGGTGGCGCTGGCGGCGGTCGCCGTCCTCTGGGCGCTGGCAGCGCCCGGATGGCTGCCGGAATACTGGGCCCGCGTGTTCCCGCACCTCGGCTCTGGCACCGGCTTCCGGGAGAACATCGCTCCCTCGGGTACTCTCATCCGCCTCTTCCAGCCGTCGAGCTTCTACGGTCAGGCGGGCGCGCCCCCGCCGGCGGCCCGGGTCCTGACCCTGGCGATCAGCCTGGGGCTGCTGGCTCTCACCGCGTGGCGGCTGGGCTGGTCGCCGCGGGAGGGGAGGCAGGGACTGGTCCTCGAAGCTTCGGCTGTCGTCGCCGTTGCCCCAATCGTCTCCACACTCACCTGGCCCAGTCACGTGGTGCTGCTGCTGCTCCCCATCGGGGTGCTGCTCGTGGAGGGGGTGCGGCGGCGCGACCGGACACTGGTGGCGATGGTCGCCGGCGGCGCGCTGATGCTCGGCCCGGTCCGGTCCGGCGAGCTGATGCTGATCGCCGCCGGAGTCCGCTCGGCGATCATCCTGCGGCCACTCGCCGAGACCGGCGTCCTCGGGATGGCCCTCATACTCGCGGCATCGCTGCGAGGCCTGGCGATGCCGTCAGCCGAGTGGGTCCGGCGCGACGGTATAATCACCGATCAGTTTGGCAGTCGAAGGTAATGCGAAGCAGAAGGTGATCGCCGAGCATCGGCTCAGCGAATCGGACACGGGTTCGCCCGAGGTCCAGGTAGCCATTTTCACGGCTCGGATCAACCAGCTCACCGAGCACCTCAAGGTCAACAAGAAGGACCACCATTCCCGCCGCGGTCTGCTTCTCCTGGTCGGAAAGCGGCGCAGGCTGCTGAACTACCTGAGCCGCAATGACGTCGAGCGCTATCGCGCTCTGATCTCCAAGCTCGGGATCAGGAGGTAGACAACCGGGCGGGGTGCTCCCCGCTCGAAATATTTTTTGCGGGGACCGGGGGCGTACGCTCCAGTCAGGCCCTTGACGGCTGTGGTTGCAGCGCCACTCGGCGCTCCCTCAGCCGCCAGGCACCTGGCCGAGAGCACAGGCGACCCCCGCGCTTCCCTTTGGAGGTATGAGCGTGGGAATTACCACGAAGACCATTCAGGTCGCCGGCAAGGCGATCACTATCGAAACCGGCCGTGTCGCCGAACAGGCCAACGGCGCGGTGATCATCCGCTGGGGCGACACAGTCGTCCTGAGCACCGCGACCATGTCCAAGGCGCCGCGGGAGGGGATCGACTTCTTCCCCCTGACCTGCGACTACGAGGAGAAGCTGTACGCGGCCGGCAAGATCCCCGGCGCTTTCATGCGCCGTGAGGGCCGGCCCACCGAGCAGGCGGTCCTCAACAGCCGCCTGACCGACCGGCCGATCCGCCCGCTCTTTCCGAGTGGGTTCCGAAACGATGTCCAGGTCGTGGGCACGGTGCTCTCGGTCGACCAGGAGAACGATCCCGCCACCCTCGCCATCAACGGCGCCTCGGCGGCCCTGACGATCAGCGACATTCCCTTCGAGGGGCCGATCGGCGCCGTGCGGATGGGCTACATCGATGGCACGCTCGTCGTCAACCCGAGCATTCCGCAGCTGGAAGAGTCCCAGCTCGACCTCGTGGTCGCCGGCACCGCCGACGCGATCCTGATGGTCGAGGCGGGAGCCAAGGGAGTCACCGAGCAGGTCGTCGTCGACGCCCTGGAGATGGCGCACGAGGCGATCCGCCAGATCTGTCAGGGTCTGAACGAGCTGCGGGATGCTTGTGGCGTCCCGAAGTACGAGTTCACACCGCCCTCCTACCCGCAGGACCTCGTGGACGCCGTCAATGACTACCTGACGCCGCGCATCGACGAGGCGGCCTACCGGCGCGAGAAGACCGAGCGCGGAACGGCGCTCGACGAGCTGCGGGCGGAGACGGTCGCCGTTCTCGGTGAGCGCTTCCCGGACCAGGCGGGCACGATCGGCGTGCTCTTCGACAAGAAGCTCAAGGACCGGGTCCGGCAGCGGATCGTCGAAGAGGGGGTGCGTCCCGATGAGCGCGGCCCCAAGGACATCCGCCCGATCTCGGTCGAGGTTGGGGTCTTGCCGCGCACGCATGGCTCCGGTCTCTTCACTCGGGGCCAGACCCAGGCGCTGTCGATCCTCACCCTCGGCACGATGGCCGACCAGCAGAAGCTGGACGGCCTCGGGCTGGAGGAGTTCAAGCGCTACATGCACCACTACAACATGCCGCCCTACTCGACCGGCGAGGCGCGCCCGCTGCGCAGCCCCGGCCGGCGCGAGATCGGCCACGGCGCGCTCGCCGAACGGGCGTTGACCGCTGTGCTCCCGAGCGTCGAGGAGTGGCCCTACACGATGCGGGTGGTCTCGGAGATCCTGAGCTCTAACGGCTCGACCTCGATGGCCTCGGTGTGCGGCTCGACGCTGAGCCTGATGGACGCCGGTGTACCGATCAAGGCTCCGGTGGCCGGCATCGCCATGGGGCTGGTCACCCGGGAAGGCGCTTACCGCGTGCTGACCGACATCCAGGGCGTCGAGGACGCGCTTGGCGACATGGACTTCAAGGTCGCCGGCACGCGTGACGGCATCACCGCGCTCCAGATGGACATCAAGATCAAGGGCCTGACGCGTGAGCTGATGGCGGAAGCGCTGGAGCAGGCGCGCGAGGCCCGGCTGTTCATCCTCGACCGGATGCTGGCCACAATCCCGCAGCCGCGTTCGACGATGAGCCCGTTCGCTCCCCGGATCACCACCATCCAGATCAACCCGGACAAGATCCGCGACGTCATCGGCCCCGGCGGCAAGGTAATCCGCAAGATCGTCGAGGAGACCGGCGCTCAGATCGACATCGAGGACGACGGCCGTGTCTTCATCGCCTCGACCGAGCAGGACGGTGCCCGCCGCGCGATCGACTGGATCAAGTCGCTGACCGACGAAGTCGAGATCGGCCGGATCTATCGCGGCAAGGTGGTCCGGATCATGCCCTTCGGCGCCTTCGTCGAAGTCCTGCCCAACCAGGACGGGCTGGTCCACATCTCGAAGCTCACCGACCACCGGGTCGACCGGGTCGAAGAGGTCGTCAACGTGGGCGACGAGATCGTGGTCAAGGCGGTCGAGATCGACAGCCAGGGCCGGCTCAACCTGTCTCGTCAGGCGGCGATCGAAGAGCTGACCGCGAAGGGCGAACCGATCGAGGAGAAGATCGACCTCGACGCCATGGCGGAGGCCCTGTCCCGGCCTGCGGAGCAGCGCGAGGAGCGGCGCGGCGGCCGCGATGGGCGCGGCGGCCGCGATCGCGGAGGTCGGGGCGGCCGCAACGGCCGCAGCGACCGTGGCGAGCGCCCGCGCGAGCACGCCCACCAGGGCGGCGAGCCCCAGGGCGACGAGTAACAGCTGAACGCGACAGGGCCCGGGCAACTTTGCCCGGGCCCTTTTCGTTTGGGCGCCGGGGTTAGAGTGCGGCTGTGATCCGTGTGCTCCTGGCCGGCCACCGGGGCAAGGTCGGTGCTGCGCTGGCGCCCGTACTCGAGTCCGCGCCCGACATCGACTACCTAGGCGGAGTCGGGCGCGGGGAGGACCTGGCCCAGGCCCTCGATGAGCGCCGGCCGGACGCTCTGGTCGACTTCACGCACCCCTCGGTCGGGCTGGAGCATGCTCTGACGGCGGTCGAGCACGGCGTCGCACCGGTGATCGGAACCTCGGGAATCGGGCCCGAGGGCGTTGAGCAGCTCGAGCGCGCCTGCCAGGAGAAGGGGGTCGGGGGCATCTTCGCGCCCAACTTCGCGGTCGGAGCGGTGTTGATGATGTGGCTGGCCGAAAAGGCGGCGCCCCACTTCGACGCCGTCGAGGTGATCGAGATGCACCACGCGGCCAAGGCGGACGCCCCCAGCGGCACCGCCGCGGCTACCGCCCGCCGGTTGGCGGCCGCGCGAGGCGGGACGCCGTTTGAGTACGCCAGAACCGAGAAGCTCTTGATGGAGGGTGCCCGCGGTGCCGAGACGTCGGGCGTCACCGTGCATTCCGTGCGCCTGCCCGGCCTGGTCGCGGACCAGGAGGTGATCTTCGGCCTGCCCGGCCAGACGCTGACGATCGCACACCGAACCACCTCTCGAGAGGCTTACGGCCCAGGGGTGCTGCTGGCGCTGCGCCGCGTGGTGGAGGACCGGCGGTTCTATCGCGGGCTGGACGCAGTGCTCGGCCTGGTTTGACGCCGGCGGCTGCCTCACGTGCGTCCGCCGAAGCGCACGCCGTCCTCCATTTTCCCAAGCGTCGTGCGTAGGCCCGGCTTTGCTGGGCCGGTTGAGTCCGTGATCCAATCGTTGAAGACGTCGCGCCCAGCTAAAGGGAGGAAGGGTCCGGGGGAGGAACCGTAGGTTCTTCCCCCGTTTAATACACTTGAGCGCATGTCAAGCCCCATCCGCGACCTCAACATTGCCGTGGTCGGCGCGACGGGCATGGTGGGCCAGACCTGCCTGCGCGTCCTTTCCGAGCGGGGTGTGGAGGCCAAGCGGGTGAAGGCTCTCGCCTCGGAACGGTCGGCCGGCTCGACGATCCCCTACGACGGCTCCTCCGTTGGCATCGAGCTGCTCGACGAGAACGCCTTCAAGGGCGTCGACCTCGCGCTCTTCATGGCCGGCGGCGACGTCGCCCGGCACTTCGGGCCGATCGCCGCCGAATCCGGTGCACTTGTGGTGGACAACTCGAGCGCCTGGCGGATGGCCGACAACGTGCCCCTCGTCGTTCCGGAAGTGAACCCCGAGGACATCCGGGACAACGAGGGCATCATCGCCAATCCCAACTGCTGCACGATCCCGCTGACCGTGGTGCTCAGCGCTGTTCGGGAGCGGGCCGGGCTCCAGCGGGTGCTGGTCGCGACCTACCAGTCGGCTTCCGGCGCTGGCAAGGCGCTGGTCGAGGAGCTGGAGCAGCAGACGCGAGCGGTCGCAGCCGGCAAGCCGGCCGAGGTCAGCGTGTACCCGCGCCAGCTCGCCTACAACGTGGTGCCGGGCGGCTGGAAGATGGAGGAAGAGGGCTACAACGAAGAGGAGACGAAGATCCAGAACGAGTCGCGCAAGATCCTCCATACGCCCTCACTTCCCGTGACTGCGACGTGCGTGCGCGTCCCGGTGCCGGTGGGACACGGCGAGGCGGTGTTCCTGGAGACCGCCGAGCACATCACGCCCGACGACGTGCGCGCGCTCCTCGCCGGCAGCCCCGGCGTAATCGTCCAGGACGATCCGCTCGACCAGATTTACCCGACGCCCGCCGACATCGCCGGCACCGACGAGGTCTACGTCGGCCGGATCCGTAGGGACGGCTCCGCGCCTAACGGGCTCGCGCTCTGGCTGGTGTCGGACAACCTGCGCAAGGGGGCAGCGCTGAACGCCGTCCAGGTGGCCGAAACGGCCGCCGAGTTGGGGGTGATCTGACCATGGCAACCGACATCGGACGCCTGCTCACAGCGATGGTGACGCCGTTCCACGAGGACGGCTCGATCAACTGGGAGGCCACCCAGCGGCTGGCCGTCGAGCTCTGCGAGGACGGCTCCGACGGGGTCGTGGTATTCGGGACCACCGGCGAAGCGCCGGCGCTGTCCGACGAGGAGAAGATCGACCTAGTGCGCCGCGTCCGCGAGGCGATCCCGCGCAAGAACGTGGTCGCGGGCGTCGGCTCCAACGCGACGCGGCATTCGGTCGAGATGGCCGAGAAGGCCATGCAGGCAGGGGCCGACGCATTGCTTGCGGTCGTTCCCTACTACAACAAGCCGCCGCAAGAGGGCATGTACCAACACTTCAAGGCGCTCTCCGAGGTGGGCCCGACGATCATGTACAACATCCAGGGCCGGACCGGAATCAACATGACGGTCCAGACCACTCTTCGCTGCGCCGAGCTGCCCGGGATCATCGGAGTCAAGGAGGCCAGCGGGTCGATGGACCAGATGAGCCTGATCGCCGCCGGCAAGCGGGAGGGGTTCCGCATGTGGGCCGGCGACGACGGCTTCACGCTGCCCCTGCTGGCGGTCGGCGGCTACGGTGTGATCTGCGTCGTCTCGCACCTGGCGGGCAGCGCCATGAGGGCCATGATCGAGGCCTATCTGGAGGGCGACACTCAGACCGCCCAGCGTCTGCACCTGCGCCTGGCGCCCGTCATCAACGCGTTGATGACCGTTGCCAGCAACCCGATACCGGTCAAGTCTGTGCTCAACGCGCTCGGGTTTGCGGCCGGTCCGTTCCGGCTCCCGCTGACGCCACTGCCGCCCGAGGACCTGAGTCGTGTCATGACGGTGATCAACGCGGCCGGCGACCTGATCACGTTCAAAGCGAGGGTGAAGGTCGCTTAGCGCCGCCGACGCCGGGGCCGAGCTCGAGCCCCTCCATGCCCAGGTTCGAGCCTGCACGGCGTGCGGCTTGCACGCGACGCGGACGCACGCCGTGCCCGGTACGGGCCCCTGTCCGGCCGACGTGATGGTGGTCGGCGAGGCGCCTGGATTCAACGAGGACGTCCAGGGCAAGCCCTTCGTGGGCGCCGCCGGCAAGCTGCTCGACCGGCTGCTGGAGCGCATTGGCCTTTCGCGAGAGTCGGTCTACATCACCAACATCCTCAAGTGCCGGCCGCCCCAGAACCGAGATCCGATGCCGCACGAAGCCGAGGCCTGCCTGCCGTTTCTCCGCCAGCAGTACCGGCTGGTAAAACCCAAGGCAGTGATCGTGCTCGGCCGTCACGCGCTCGAGCGCATGCTGCCCGGCTATGGCCCGATCAGCCGGGTTCACGGCCAGATCGTGCTGCGTGGTGGCGTTGCCTTCATGCCCTGCTACCACCCGGCGGCGGCTCTCCATAACGGCTCGCTGGTGAGGGACCTGGAGCAAGACTTCGACAACGTGCGCGGCTACCTCGACGAGCTGCTGGCGCCTCCCCTGGAAGCCCCCGGCGATGACGGTGGGGCCGGTACCGACAAGCCGCCCGACCCCGAACAGATGTCCCTGCTCCAGTGAAGGACTCCAAGCTCCGCTATCTGCCGCTCGGCGGACTCGGCGAGGTCGGCCTGAACATGTGGGCGCTCGAATGGGAGGGTGAGGTCCTGGTCGTCGACTCCGGTCTCATGTTCCCGCATGAGGACATGCCGGGCGTCGACCTCGTGATCCCGGACATCTCCTACCTGCTCCAGGATGGCCGGCGGGTGGCCGGCATCTTCCTCAGCCACGGCCATGAGGACCACATCGGAGCGCTGCCCTTCGTGCTCCGGCGGCTCTGGGGCGACCGCTATCCGAGCCACGGCGGTCCCCTCAGCCCTCCGGTGTTCGGAACGCGTCTCACCCTCGGCCTCGCCCGTCACCGGCTTCGCGAGCATCGGACTCTCCGGGAGGCGGATCTGCGCGAGGTCCGGGCCGGCGACCGCGTCCAGGTCGGACCCTTCCGGGTGGAGGCGGTGCCCGTCTGCCATTCCATCCCGGAAGCGCTCGCGCTCTCGATCGAGACCCCGGTCGGCCGCGTCGTCTACACCAGCGATTTCAAGCTCGACGACGATCCGATGTTCGGCCCCACCACCGACCTCGACCGGTTCCGCCGTCTGGGCGCCGAAGGAGTGCTCCTGCTCCTCGCCGACTCGACCAATGCCGAGCGACCGGGCCACAGCGGCAAGGAACGCGCCCTGGTGCCGGTCTTCGAGCGGATCTTCGAAGAGGCCAAGGGCCGCATCGTCGTCAGCACCTTCGCCTCCAACATCCACCGGATCCAGCTCGTGATCTCGCTGGCCGAGCAGCACGGGCGGCACGTCGCCGTCGTCGGGCGGTCGATTTCAAACGCGGTGAAGACCGCGCAGGACCTGGGCATCCTCGAGTTCGCGAACAACACGCTGATCCCGATCGACCAGGCACAGCGCGATCCCCGCGCCGTTTTGATCGCGGCCGGGAGCCAGGGCGAGCCGCTGTCGGCGCTCTCACGCTTTGCCTCCCGCCAGCACCCGGTCGTCAACGTGCAGCCCGGCGACCTGGTGGTGCTTTCCGCGCGGCCGATTCCCGGAAACGAGCGGCTCGTAAATAACACCATCAACAACCTCTACCGGCATGGAGCCCGCGTCCTCTACTCCGACAGCGACGGCGTGCACGTGTCCGGTCACGCTTTCCAGGACGAGTTGCGGGAAGTGCTGGAAGCCGTCAAGCCCCACTTCTTCATTCCCGTGCACGGCGAGTACCGGCAGCTGGTCCAGCACGCGGAGCTCGCGCGGGCGGCCGGCATCGCGGACGACCGGCTCCTGGTCGTCGAGGATGGGCGCGCGGTCGACCTGACCCCGGAGACGATGGAGGTGGGGGAGGACGTCAACGCCGGCTTCGTCTTCGTGGACGGGCTCGGAATCGGTGATGTCGAGCACGTGGTGCTCCGCGACCGCCGCCATCTGGCGTCGGACGGCATGGTCGTCGTCACCGTCGCCGTGGACCGCGAGAACGGCAGGCTGCGGGCGGGGCCGGAGCTTATCTCGCGCGGCTTCATCGAGCAGGAGACGTCAGAGGACCTGATGCGCGATGCTCGCGGCCAGGTTCTGGAGGCGGTCGGACGCCTGGCCGGCGACCCCCCAGAGACGACGATCGTCCAGGAGGCCATCCACGAGGCCATCTCGCGGCTGGTCTGGAAGCGCACCGGCCGCCGCCCGATGGTGGTGCCGGTCGTGACCGAGATTTAGGGACAGCAGCTTTACAATCCCGGCGGCCATGAAGCTGCCGCCGGCGGCGCTCACCGCACCAACCCTCTGCCCGCGGTGCGATTCGCCGGCGATCATGACCGACTACTGCATCGCCTGCACGCTCCCGCTGCGCCGCTGCGGGTCCTGTCAGGGCGTCAGCGGGCCTTTCGACCGCTACTGCGGCTTCTGCGGTTACGAACTGGTGCGCGGCGCCCGCCGCGCCGGCGTCTGGCGGCTCTGGCTGCTGGCGGCCCTGATCCCACTTGCCGGCGGGATCGCCTTTGGCGTCTCGCCCTACAGCGCCGGCTTCTCGCACAGCGTCATCGGGCTGGCCGCCCACGGCGCATCCGCCTCACCCTCGACCAAGCCCGCCGTAGGGGACGCGAGTGGCAGCCGGACGGCGCCTGGGCGGCCGCTCACAAGCGCATCCCCTTAACGGGCACCCTCCGAATCACCCGGATTCGCCCGCGGATTCGTGCTCGGGCCACCCCTCCAAGCCCGCGTTCGCC
>CAZXGB010000027.1:0-22627 GCA_964640005.1 uncultured Actinomycetes bacterium
TACCGGCTCGGCTTCGTCAGCGTGGCCGGGCCGCAGGGCGAGTCGGCGATGCGCAGGTTGTAGCCGGGGAAGCTGGGATCAGTCCGGCCCTGAAGGTTCTTTGCAGTCGGCTCCGGAACCGCCGGCGACGAGCCGAAGACGGTGTAGAAGCCATAGTTCCGGAAGCTCTTGCCCGCGCCGGCGAGGCGGTCCCACAGGTATGCGTTGTGGGGGTCGACGTTGGGCGCGGTCGCGTAGTTGCCGCCCTCGAAGTCGTAGCCGCGCCCACGGTTGACATCGGAGTAGTTGGCCGGCCAGTTGCGCTGGACGTAGTTGTTGGCGTTGGCGGCCGTCGACCAGTTCCAGCCGTCCGCGGAGACCTCAGCGCTGGCGTAGAAGTTGTCGAGCGTCACGAACTGGCGCGCCAGATTGCGGATGTTGGGTGCACTCTCGTCGCCGAAAAGGTTGAGGTTGGGGTCGCCGTTGCCCTTGCCCAGACTCCCGAAGACCTGGTCGTAGGTGCGGTTCTCCTTGACTACGTAGATGACGTGCTTGATCGGTGACGAGTCGCCGACCCGGCGCGGGATGACGCCGCCGCCCTCACCATCCTGGCCGTCCTGAGGAGAACGGACCTTGTCGCGCTCGTCGAAGCCGTTGTTGCGAACGACCTGCTGTGTGTAGCGCTCGAGAGTGGGACCGCCCGACGAGGAGACGATCGACAGCGTGCCGTGCATCATCGAGCCGACGTACTGCTGCGGCGGTCCGTACTTACCCTGCTGATAGCCCGGGTTCGGCCCCGCGCCGAGTCCCTTGGCATTGATGACGTAAAGGGTCTGACTGTCCTTGGAGAGGGCGACGCCGGTCGGATACCAGGCCGTCGGGATCATGCCCTCGATCGGGTTCTTGGACGCGGCCAGGTCGATGACCGCGACGTCGTTGTTCCCGCCGTTGGAGACGAAAAGCCGGCGCCCGTCGGCGCTGACGGCGAGGGCGTCCGGGTTGGAGCCGACCGGCGCGCCCTGGTAGGGGGCGAGGTCGAGCGTCCGGGTGACCGTGTTGGTGGAGGTGTCGATCACCGAAACCGAGTCGCTGTCGCCGTTCGCGACGTAGACCTCGTGGCGGGCCGGGACGGGGTTCGTCTCCAGCGCCATCGGATGGGTTCCGACCGTCAGCTTGCCGGTGAGCGAGCGCGTCGCGGTGCTGATCATGCTCACGCTGTGCTCGCCCCAGTTGCTGACGTAGGCCGTTTTCCCGTCGGCCGAGAGGGTGACACCGTAGGGCTGGCACTGGGGCACCGTGGCGCCCGGGTTGGTCGGGTACTGCACGGGATCGCTGCCCTCGGAGCAGGTTCCGATCGGAACGCTGGTGACGGCGGCGGTCGCGAGGTTGATCACGCCGAGCGCGTCGGCGGTGTTCTCGGCGACGTAGAGCGTGGAGCCGTCGGCGCTGACCGTGAGACCGGCCGGGTAGCCGGGCACGGTCACGGGTGACGTCTCGGTGAGCGCACCGTTGCTGACGTCGTAACGCCGTACCTTGTTGTTGCCACCTGCGGACGCGTACGCGTGCTTGCCGTCCGGGCTCCAGGCGAGGCCGACGAAGAGCGCTTCCGGCGCCGTGTAGGCGATCGTCTGCGTGACTTTTGCGGTGGCCGTATCGACCACCTTCAGTGACTGCTTCGACTGGCCGTCGCTGCCCACGAGCAGCCAGCGGCCGTCAGGGCTCAGCGCCTCGCTGTAGGGACGGTCGGCCCACCAGGTCTGATCGGCCAGGTCGACCTGCCGGCCGGCGGGTGTGACCGTCCAGCCGTTGGGTGTCACCGAGGTGCCATCGCCCTGCGGTCCCGCATGGAGAACCGATTCCGCGACCGCCGCCGTAACGGCGCCGGCCGCCAGGGCGAGTGATGCCCCGACTGCCGCCAAGCGCATGCGTCCTTGCATATTGCCTCCTGCCCCGTAGGGCGCTTTCCCCCGCAGCGCACGCCCAGAATGGTGGTGCGCTGACTGCCGGAAACATGGTGGCGTCGAGTCGTAAAAGCGGGGTAAAGCGTTAGGGAGAGGTTGACGAGGGAAAAGCGGCGGCCCTGCTCAGTCAGCGCTGCGCCAGCGCGCGTAGAGAGCGAGGATCTGATCGAGATCGGCGCCCGGGGCGGCCGGATCCTTGGCCCCGTCGTCCCAGCGACGCAGGCGTACGGCATCCTGTGCCCACGGGTGGGCCTCGAACTCCGTGATCTCCTCGGGGCTCATCGGTCCGCCCTGGACCTCGAGCGAGCGAATCGATGCCGGACTGAGCAGGTCGGCATAGGCGGGGTCAGTCGCTACGAGGTAGCGCTTGGCCTCGGCGTGGCTGCCAACAAGCCAGGCGATTCGGTCGCCCAGGATCTCACGGCAGAAGTTCTCACCGGCGACGTCGTGCCCGACCCCGGGGTAGCGCTCGAATACGGCCGGAGCGCGGCCGACGTCGTGGAGAAGGGCGGCCAGGACGAGGTCATCACCGGCCCCTTCGGCCTGGGCCAGGGCGGCCGCCTGGAGCGCATGCGTTCGCTGATCGACCGGCTCACCGCCATAGGGAAGACCGGCCAGGCTCTCGATCAGCGTGTGCAGCTCCGTCTCTGTCATCCGCGGAAGACCTCCTGGCCATTTACCCAGACCTGCCGGACCGACGGCTGACCGCGACGACTGCCCACGACCACGAGGTCGGCGCGGACGCCGGGAGCGATGTCGCCGCGGTCGTCCATGCGCGCCGCCGCCGCTGGTGTTGCGCTGACCAGCGCAATCGCCTCCGGCCACGAGCACGCGCCCTCGGTGGCCAGCGCGTAGGCCGCCGCCAGCAGCGAGGGCGGGTGGTAGTCCGAGGCCAGGATGTCGAGCGTGCCTTCGGCAAGCGCCTCACGGGCGGACAGGTTTCCATGGTGCGAGGTGCCGCGGCGCGCGTTGGGGGCGCCCATCACCACCCGCAAACCGAGGGCGTGCGCGGCGCTCGCCGCCTCGATGTTGACCGGGAACTCGGCGATCCGAGCGCCCAGCTTGTGCGCCACCGCGACCGCGTCGGCGCTGTCATCATCGTGGGAGGCGAGTACCGCGCGGCCGTCGCGCGCGGCTTCCGCGACCAGCTGCTGGCCGACTGCTATCCGGTCCAGCCGCTGCATCCGCAGCGCCAGCCGGTCGCGCGCCGCGGTCGGGTCGCCTTCGACGCTGGTGTAGTACGTGCGCCAGGCCTCCTCGTCCGCAAACTGACCGTAGCCGGGCAGGTGGAGCATGTAGGAGACCAGTCCGACCAGGGGGCTGCGCGCCATCGAGCGCGCCGCCTCCATGCCGTCCCCCGTGACGTCGACTCGGAGGTGAAGCCGGTGGTCGACGCGCAGGTGAGGCTTCCATGCAGTGACCTCCTCGAGGGTCTCGTAGCCGCGGTCGATGCTCCGGTATTTGGTGACGTTGTCCTCCAGAGAGATGCACATGAAGTGCGTCGTGATGCCGTGCGCGGCGCACTCGGCGTCCAGGTCGTGGAGTGCCGCGCCCAGCGGCAGCAGCATCGACGTGCGCGGCCTGGCTTTGACCTCCAGGCAGTCGGAGTGAACGTCGACCAAGCCCGGTATCAGGTCGCCCTCGACGTCGACGGCTACCGCGGGCCAATGGCGGACAACATCCTGGACGACGCCGTCCTCCACGAGCACGACGCCGTCTTTCACCTCGCGGCTCTCTGAGAAGAGCCGCTTGGCCCTGATCGCAAAACCGCTCATGCCGCCACCCGACCTCCACGCATTGAAATCACCCGATCGACCAAACCACGGAGCTTGGGTACGTCGTGAAACACCGCCAGCAGCGCGGTGCCCGCACGCTTCCGCTGCATGAGCACCCGCAGGACGTTCTC
Source organism: uncultured Actinomycetes bacterium (assembly GCA_964640005.1). GTDB lineage: Bacteria > Chloroflexota > Dormibacteria > Dormibacterales > Dormibacteraceae > CAZHAC01. Next base: position 3,847 of record CAZXGB010000027.1, read on the forward strand.
CCGCCGGCCGGGGTCGAGCGAGGCCGTGGCTTCGTCGAGCATCAGGAACGGACGCGCGCGCGCGAACGCGCGCGCGAGATTCACGACCTGGCGCTGGCCGCCGGAGAAAGTCGCCGGCGGAACATCGTGCAGCTCGTCCGGCAGTCCCAGGCTGGCCAGGAGCTCGCGCGCCTCCTCAGGCGAACAGCCGGACTGGACCACCAGGTCGACCGCGGGGACGCGCGGGACCACGTCCAGAAACTGGGTGACCAGGCCGATCGTCGTTTGCCGGGCTTCCAGCACCTCTCGCTCAGAAGCGGTCGCGAGGTCGATCTCGCCGCCGGCGGCGCCAACCAGCACCCGGCCCGAGTCGGGCAGCGCCTGCCGGTAGATGCAGCGCAGCAGCGTCGACTTGCCCGAGCCGCTCGGGCCCGTTACGACGACACATTCGCCCAGACCGACCTCCATGTCGACGCCTCGCAGGACTTCCTCCACGCGCCCGCCGAGCAGATGCCGTACGTATCGCTTGTGGAGGCCGCTGACCTCGAGCGCGTTCACGCCAGCTGAGAGCTCACGAGGAGCTGCGTGTAGGGGTGTTGAGGATCGTTCAGCAGCTGGTCGGTGAGGCCGCGCTCCACGATCCGCCCCTGGCGCATCACGAGCAGCCGGTCGGCGAGCATCCGGATCACGCCGAGGTCATGGGAGACCACCAGCATCGCCACCCGCGTCTCCCGCTGGATCCGGCGGATCAGATCGAGGATGCGGGCCTGCACCGACACATCGAGGCCGGATGTCGGCTCGTCGAGCATCAGGATCGGTGGCCGCGTGGCGAGCGCTTTGGCAACCTGGACGCGCTGCTGCATGCCCCCGCTGAAGGTGCGGGTGACGGCGTCCAGGCGCTCCAGCGGCAGCTCCGTCGCCTGGACCAGCTCGCCGGCCCGGGCGCGCAGCGCGGCGTACTCGCGGACGCCGCCGGCCAGCATCCGCGACGCGATGTTCCCGCCCGCCGTCAGGTCGAGGTCCAGCCCTTGCACCGGCGTCTGGTAGACGATGCCGAGCACCTCGGCCCGCAGCCGCCGGCGGGCGGCGCCGGTCACGCGGGTCACGTCCTCTCCGAGCAGGCGGACGGCCCCGGACAGCGGCTGGAGGTCGAGGTTGGCGCAGGCCAGGGCGGTCGACTTACCCGATCCCGATTCACCGACGATGCCCAAAACCTCCCCGGGACCGACGTCGAACGAGAGGTCGCGGCACGCCCAGACGCTGCCGCAGGCGGGGCAGCGCGCCGGCCCGCGGCGGTCGCCCGCGCACTCATGGCACCCGGGCCCATAGCGGACCGTCATCTCCTCGACCTCGAGCACAGCGCTCATCGCGTCGCGACCTGATGCCGACGGCGCCGGCAGTGGTCGGTGTCGGAACAGACCATTCGTGGTTCAGCCGCAGCCTCGTCCTCGACCAGGTAGGTGTTCATGGCGCCGCACAGAGCGCAGGGAACGTCCATGCGCTCGCGCTCAAACGGGCGATCGACGAAAGCCAGCGGCCGGACGCGTGTGTAGGGCGGCAGGGCGTAGACGATCGCCTCGCGGCCGGCGCCGAAAAGGGAAAGGAAGGGCGCGCGATCGAGCCGCTCGACGTCGTGCCGTGGAATCGGTGTCGGGCTCATCACATAACCGCCCTCCACCTCCACCGGGTGGCTGTGGGTGAAGCTCGAGTGCCCGACCTGGGCCAGGTCCTCGTAGAGGTAGAGCCAGACGGGGGCGTAGTCGCGCTCGGCGTGGAGCCGGCGGGTCACCGACGGGCGTGGATCGACGATCCGCAGCGGATCGGCGATCGGCACCTGAAGCACGAGCACCTGGCCCTCGTGCAGCTCGTCCTCAGGAATGCGATGCCGGGTCTGGATCAGGGTGGCGGCGCGCGCATCCGTCGTCGTGGGCACGCGAGTCGTCGCCTGCACCAGCTCGCGGATCGCGATCGCGTTCATGCTGTCGTCGGAGCCCTGGTCGATCACCTTCAGCGTGTCCTCGGGCGTCAGCACGGAGAGGGTGACCTGGAGCCCGCCGCTCCCCCATCCGCGCGCGACCGGCATCTCCCGAGAAGCGAAAGGAACCTGATGACCGGGAAGGCAGACCGCCTTCAAGAGCGCGCGCCGCACCTCGCGTTTGGAGTCGCCGTCCATGTAGGCGAAGCCATAGCCGGCGGCGGAATGCCGTTCGGGCAGCAGTTCGCGCAACTTCATTCAGCCGCCTCCCGAGCCTGCCGGATCCGGTCCAGCTCGGACGTGAAGGTCACGTGGTGGGGCAGCTTCAAGTGCTCCACGAAGCCGGTGGCTTCCTGCCCATCGAGCGCGATGGCGAGGAACTCGGCGTCCTCCGCGGGCTCCAGGCGCCGGGGCGGATCGACGGCCGCGCGCGCGCAGTTGGCGTCGAGCACCGCCGCGGCGATGGCGCGGCGCTCGAGTTCGCCTACCGTGGCGCCCACCCCGAGCGTCAACCGCGGGTCCGGGCTGCCGCCGTGCAGCCGGTAGAGCACCACCTCGGCATAGGTGACGTCGATCTCGCCGAGGCTGAAGGCGCCGCCTTCGGGGCGCGACATCTGCACCTCCAAACGCCCACGGCGGAGCTCGGCCAGGGTCGGGTCCTGGCGAGAGGAGTTACCGCGGATCGCCGTGTAGGCAAACGCTGTCAGAGCTCCCGTCTCGGCGCGGGCGAGAAGCTGGAGGAGTGCTCCGCGCTGGCGCCGGTCGACGGCATTGCGGTTGATATCTGTCGCCTCCGCGCGCGGCTCGGGGTCGGCTACCAGTCCCTGTCGCGCCAGTCCGTCCAGGGCGCGCGGAAACCCGTTGGGGGCAGGTTGGGACCGCGCCTCAGGCTGGTGCCCATTCGAGCTGTGCGGGGCTGGCCGCACCGGATCAAACTGGAGCAGCCTCTGCTCATAGTCGAGTGAGGCGCCGAGATACTGGCCGCCGGCGGGTTCGGCGAAGCCCGGCGTGATCCTCCTCAGCGCCCGCATCGTGGTCACGGGCACGCGCGACGTGGCAAGTCGCGGCAGCACTGCCGCCCAGGCTCGGACCAGGGAGACAGCCCGAGCGACGTCGCCGCCGGCCTGCGCGAGGGCGATCGCCGCGATCCGGCGGTCGGCCACGCCCGACTCGGCCATCACCTGGTCGGCGACCAGCCCAGCGTCGCCCCCCTCCGGGCTGCGGCCGGCGAGTGCTCCGGCCGCGGCGACGGCTCCGGTCCGGTCGGTTACGCTCGTGTAGCCCATCAGTCCGGCCGCCTCACAAGCGTTGTGCGGGGCAGTCCGAGCACCCGACCGTGGGCGTCGATGAGTACCGCATCAACGCCCAGGGGGTAGCGGCCGCACGCGACCTGGCGGGCATCAAGGGCGGCGCCGCTGAGCGGCAGGTTGAGCTGGAAGGCCTCCGCGATGCCCGGTCCTTCGACGGTGACGGTGAGCGCCTCGCCGCCGGTGCCCACAACGACCACGGTCGCCCCCCGCTCCGGCTCCTCCTCGGTACCGATGTCCGCCGCCGCAAAGGCGTCCGATGCTCTCTGCTGATCGGTGACCACCACGGTCGGATCGCCCTCCCAGACGGCGGCGCGAAGCAGGTCGAGTGCGCGCTCGGAGTCTGGAGCAGGCGTCGCAAACCACCGCGCTGGTCGGGCCATCGCCTCGAGCAGAGCGCGAAAGGCGCGGTGTTCATCCTCTACTCGAATCAACTGCCGACCCTCGTCGCGGCGACCGCCAGCGCCTCTTCCTCATGCCTCGACGCCACCTGCGCCAGAGCTGCCGCGGCCAGGGGATCGGCGAGCGCCGGCTCGGCGTCGAGAATTGCCGCGGCCAGGCTCGCTTCGTCGTCCCAGCCCAACAGTGCCGCCCAACCGGCCCGATCGTTCACCCGTACGGTGCACGTCGTGACAACGACCTCCGTCAGGCAGAAGGAGCCGGCCGGCGTGTCGAGCTCGACCATGATGCTGCCCGCGGCGGGCGCTTCGACGACCTCGACCCGACTCCTCGAGGCGACCACCTCCGCGAGGGCGACCAGCTCGGCACGTTGACCGCGGGCGGCCGCGGCGAGCCCGGCCGACCGGCGTTCTGGAGACAGCTCGGGCATCAGTGGATCCGCCGCCGCAGCGTGACGGCCACCGCCTCCACCCCCACGATGAGCACCCCCATCACGAGCAGGTAAGTGAGCAACCGCTGGTACTGGAAGAGATTGAGCGCAGTCTCGATGCCGAAGCCGAGGCCGCCGCCACCCACGAAGCCGAGGACCAGCGAGGAGCGGACGTTGGTGTCCATCCGGTAGAGCGTCAGGCCGATCATCGTCGGCAGGCAGGCGGGCAGCACGGCGTGGGCCGCGATCTGGACCCGGTTGGCGCCGATGACCGAAAGCGCCTCGATCGAGGCCATGTTCACGTCCTCGATCGCCTCCGCATAAAGGCGGCCGAGGATGCCAACTGAGTGCACTGCCAACCCAAGCGTGGCTGGAAACGGGCCGAGGCCGACCGCGGCCACGAAGAGAAGGGCCCAGATGATGTCCGGCACGACACGGCACACGGCGATGACGCCTCGTGCGGCCGTGTACGCAAAGCGACCCGGCGTCGTGTTCTCGGCGGCCAGGAATCCCAGCGGCAGCGAGATCAGGATCGGAATCGTGGTGCCGATGATCGCGACGTCGAGAGTGACCAGCGCCAGTTTGGCGCTGTCGCGCAGGACGCTCGTGTCCGGGGGAACGCCGCGACGAAGGATGTCGAATATGCCGGCGAAACCCCCCGGGATGTCCTGTGGCCGCGCCTCGACTACCACGTAGGCCTGGACGAGGACGGCGACCACAACAGCGCCCACGGCGAGCCGCTGCAGGATGGTGATCCAGGGGATCTGCCGGGCGGGCGGAGCGGCGGCGGCGACCTCCATTCAGGCCGCGGCGGCGCCGGACTCTTCGCGGTAAAGCGCTGCCAGGCGTTCCAGGTCGATGCGGTCGGCGCGGTCGTCCAGCACGACGCTGCCCTGGCGAAGGCCGACGATCCTGTCCGCGTACTGACGCGCGACATCCAGCTGGTGAAGGACGCAGAGTACGGCCAGCCGCTCCGACCGCGCCAGGGTGCGCAGGAGGATCATCACGTCGGCGGTCGCGTCCGGGTCCAGGCTCGCGACGGGCTCGTCAGCGAGCAGAAGCGCCGGCTGCTGGAGCAGGGCGCGAGCGATGACGACCCGCTGAGCCTGGCCGCCGGAGAGGGTGTCCGCTCGCTGAGCGGCGAGGTGCGACAGCCCGACGCGTTCCAGGCACGTGAGTGCCTCGCGCGACTCCTCGCGTGGAAAGAGCCCGGCGTAGGTGAGCAGCCCGCGCTGCCGGCCGAGACAGCCGACGGCGACGTTGGCGAGCGCCGAGCGTCGCGGCACCACGCTCACGTTCTGGAAGATGACGCCGACCCGCCGCCGGCTGTCGCGGAGACGGCGTCCGCGCAGCCGTGACCAGTCGTCGCCGGAGATGGTGATCGCGCCTGAAGTTGGGCGGGTCAGCCCGACGATGCAGCGGACGAGCGTCGTCTTGCCGCTGCCGTTGGCGCCGAGGATGACGGTCAGCTCACCCTCGGCCGCCCCCAGGGACACCGAGTCGAGGGCTCGGTGTCCGTTGGGGTAGACCTTGGACAGGTTCTGGACCTGGAGCAACTGGTTCTTAGAGCTTGTTGACGTCGACGTTGAGGACCGTCGCCAGGTCCGCGATCTGCTTGTAGGGTGCGTCCGTCTGGGCGACCAGCTTGGGGCCGATCAGGATGCCCTTCGGGTCCTGCAGGGTGCTCAGGTCGAGCGCCAGGATGGAGTCGGCGAACTTCTTCTTGAAGGCCGCCGGCAGGTCGCCGCGGACCGTTATCGGGTCCTGCGGGATCGGGTCCGACTTCCACAGGGTCGGGAAGGCGGCGGCCGTGTACTCGCCCGACTTGGTGGCGGCGGCGATCCGGTCGCTGTTCAGCTCGCCGGCGTCGACCTTCTTGTTCTTGAGCGCCTGGAAGGCGGCGGTGTGGCTGCCCGCGTAAGTCGCCTGGACGCCGTTGTCAGGGTCGATGCCGGCCTTCTTCAGGGCGTACGCCGGGAACAGGTGACCCGATGTCGACGCGGGGTCCGAGTAGGCGAACTTCTTGCCCGAGACCTGCTTCAAGTCTGTGATCCCCGAGCCCTCGGTCGTCACGATGCTCGCGTAGTAGGTCAACGGCTGGCCCGAGGCGTCGGCGAAGGTCGCCACCGGTTCGGCATTGGCGAGCTTGTGGGCGAACACGTAACCGAGGGGGCCGAACTCGCCCACCTCGAGGGTCTTGGCGCGCATCGCCTCGACCTCGGCGGTGTAGTTGGTGGTGACGTTGAGCTGCACCTTGCAGCCGAGCTTCGTGCTCAGCTTGTCGGCGATCTGCTGGTAGAGCGGGACCAGGATGCCGGCGTCCTCGAATGGCTCGACTCCCATCCGGACGGTTCCGTCATTCGGGCAGGCGAACGTGTCCGATCCAGCGTTGCTGGGAGCGCCGCCACAGCCGGCGGCCAGGGCCAGCACGACGACAGAAGACAAGGCAGCGCCCAGGCGCCGAGAAACGTTGACCATAGCGTCCCCCAAACTGGCGGCTGCTGGCCGCCCTCTCGAGGCATTCTCGGAAGCCAAGGTTGTCCGCAAGGATCGGTTCGGTTAAGCCAGGCTAAAGCGTCGGGAACGCGCAGATTAGGCGTCAGAGTGGAGTTCACAATCCGATCAGTGAATGGCATCACGGTCCGGCCCGCCGTATGGAGCGACCGGGCAGCGATCGCACAACTGATCGCCGCCATGGGCTCGCACGAGGACGTTCTCCTTTCACAAGACCCGCTGCAGGAGTTGGGCAATCTTTTGGCCCAGCCCAGCGCCCGGGCCTTGGTGGCTGAGCGCGAAGGGCGGGTCGTCGGCTACGCCGAACTGCAGGCGCGGCCGTCTTCACTCCACAACGAGGTCGAGGGCTGGCTCGCCGCCCTGGCCGTGGCCCCCGACCTGCGTCAGGCGGGCGTCGGCAGCCGCCTGATGGAGGAGGTCGAAAAGGAGGCGAGGCTGCTCGGCTGCGCGGAGATCGTGCTCGAGAGCTCGACCTGGCGGAACTCCGCGCACGCCTTCTACCGCAAGCTCGGCTTCCGCCAGGAGACCGCTGCCGAGCGCTTTCGGCGCGGCCCGCTACCGCTCCCTGAAGGCGAGCAACGGTTCCTGTACCTGGCCGCGGTGGCGGCCAGCCGGGTGGCGGCCGCGCTCGCGCCCTGGGTTGGTGTCGAGACCGGTGGCAAGCAAGCCGACCTGGAGGCGGAGGCGGTCGCCCTCGCAGCCCTGGAGCCGCTCGGGCTGCCCGTGCTGTCGGAGGAAGGCGGATGGTCTGGCGAGCCGCCGCGGGCCGGCGGCCAGTGGATCTGCCTCGATCCGGTGGACGGCAGCCGGAACCTCCGCGCCGGGCTGCCGCCCTGGGCGTTCTCAGCCGCGCTGGTCGAGGGCCGGGAGGCGATCGCCGGCTTTGTCTGCGATCTCGCCTCGGGCCGGCGGTGGTGGGCGGCGCGCGGTGCGGGCGCCTGGGCAGACGGCCGCCCGGCGCGGCCTCGCCGCGTCGGAGTCGTAGGCATCGGCAGCCGGCCGGACAGGGTTGAGGGGCTGCCGTCATGGGCCGAGCGGACTCGCGTCCTGGGGAGCACTGCGGTCGAGCTTTGCCGGGTCGCGGATGGCTCGCTCGGCGGGTACATCGGGCTGGGCGGGGTGACCGTTCACGCCCAGGACGTGGCGGCCGCGGGCATCATCCTCGCCGAGAGCGGTGCCTGCCTGATCGACGCCGCGGGCATGCGGCTCGAGATCGACCCCGACCATCGGAAGCGCCTGCAGGTGGTCGCCGCGCCGGACGCCGAGGCGGCCCGCGATCTACTCACCGTTTCAGTCACCCCGCCGGATTAGTAAGAGCCGCGCAGCCGCACGATCTTGTCCGATCGCTCGAGCGCGGACTGGCACTCGACGCAGCGGGTGGACTCTGGACGGAATCGAAGGCGCTCGGCCGAAATCGTGCCGCCGCAGTCTTCGCACACGCCGTACCGACCTTGCCGAGCGAGCTCGAGTGCTCGCTCGACTTCACGCTGGTGACCGTCGATCAGGTCCGAGATAACCAGTGACTGATCGGCCTCGGCGAACGCCTCGGCCATGTCCACGAGGTCGCCGGGATCCTGGGCGGCAGGCCCCTCCCGCGACTGCGAGCGGCGCAGTATCGAGATTTCGGTTCGAATTTGCTTCAGCGCCTCGAGGTGGCTGCCGGCCTCATCGAGGGGGGTTGCCTGGCTGGCGTCGGTTTCCATGCTCGATATTCATCGACCGCCAGCCAAGGACCGGCTGAGTGCCGGCTGTGAAGTTGCTAAGTGGCCTGTGGACCACTAGCGGCGCACGAAGGCGAGGGCTTCTTCCGCCAATGCCTTCCAGTCCAGCTCTGATTCGGGTCCCACGGCGAGCCACTCCTTCATCTGGCGGCCGCCACCCGTATCCAGACGCTGCCCCTGGCCGGCTTCGACCAGGGAATCGACCCGGTCGCGTGGGAGCTTGACCGAGAACTCTTGCCGGGAGGTGAGCATCGCGAAGATCTTGCCGTCTACCTTGAGCGCGGTCGACCCGAAACCCTTCCCCTCCCGACTCACGCCCGGCCGGTCCGCGAAGGCCACCACCACCTCCAGATAGCGCTCCTCCGGGGTCATGCCGAGACCTGGACTGTGGGGACCTGCAACGGTGGGAAGGTTTTCTGGAAACGGGCGAGGGCCGCTTTATCGCCGGTCACCTGCACCCTTTCGCTGCGCACGGCCTCCTCGGCGGTCAGGCGGCCGAAGAAGATCTCGGAGAAGGTCTCAACGTCCAACGTGAATATGGCCGCCGGAGCGTTCGCCCTGCCTTCGGAAGTCACACACACACCCTCCTCGACCCGAACCTCGAAGACGCGACCTTCGACACGGAACTCGTAGGCCTCGCGCACGCCTACCGCATTCTCTGGGTCGAAGCGGGCCCTTAAGGCGATGAAGAAAGCGCCCGGCGAGAGGTACTCATCCGGACGGATGGGGCCCATGAACCGGCGCCCCCACCGGCCGAGAGCCATCATGACCGGTTCGAGACCCGAACCTGCCTCCGTCAGCTGATAGACGGTGGAACCTGCGGGCGGCGGCAGGACGATGCGCTCAACCAGGCCGGCTGATTCCAACTCCCGCAGCCGATCGGCCAGGAGGTTGGTACCGATCCCCGGCGATGCCGCGAGGAGATCCCCATATCGCTTGGGCCCAAGCATCAGTTCGCGCACGAGCAGCAGCGTCCAGCGGTCGCCGATGACGTCGAGGGCGCGCGCGATCGCGCAGTACTGGTTGTAGGTCCGCTTGCTCACTTCGATTCTCAATATTACTTACTTGAATTTCCGATAGCATCAACTATATATTTAGGAAGCATCATCCTTGGCCTTGACATTGGAGGTTCTCGTGAACGACAAAGCTCCCCCCGCCCGTCCCCTGTCGACTCTCGCCATCACCTCGGTCGCGTTTTTCATGGTCACGCTCGACGCGCTGGTGGTGATGACCGCCCTGCCCGCTCTTCATCGCGAGTTCGGCGGCGGGTTATCCGTTCTCGACTGGACGGTCAACGCCTACCTGTTGACCCTCGCCGCCGGCATCATTCCCGCGGCCGCGCTGGGTGATCGCTATGGGCGGCGGCGGGTATATGTCGCCGGGCTCCTCGTGTTCGCGCTCGCCTCCGCTGCCTGCGCGCTCGCCCCGACGATTGAAGCCTTGATCGCCGCCCGGGCGATTCAGGGCTTTGGAGCGGCCATCATCGCACCGCTCAGCCTGACCATCTTGACCACCGCATTTCCCGCCTCGCGCCGGGGCGCGATCATCGGCATTTGGGGTGGTCTCGCCGGCCTGGGTGTCGCCGCCGGGCCCCTGGTCGGTGGCGTCGTCACCCAGGACCTGACCTGGCACTGGATCTTCTGGGTCAACGTCCCGATCGGGATCGTCACCGCGCTTGTCGCCTGGGCCCGAGTGGCTGAAACCCGTGGCGGCGCCACGCGACTTGACCCGCTCGGCGTGCTCCTGGTCACCGCCGGCGCCGGCTCTGCGATCTGGGGCCTCGTTCGCGCCTCCGAATCGGGCTGGACCGACAGCGGCGTCCTGCTGCTGCTCCTGCTTGGCGTGGCGCTGCTCGCCGCCTTCGCCGCCTGGGAGGGACGGGCGCTGGACCCGATGATGCCGCTCCGCCTCTTCCGTGCGCGATCTTTCTCGAGCGCCGCCGCCACCACCTTCCTGCTCAGCGGTTCAATCTTTTCGGCCGCCTTCCTTATGTCGCAGTTCTTCCAGTTCGGTCTTGGCTACACGCCTCTCGAGACCGGGCTCCGCTTCCTGCCCTGGACGGCCTCTCCCCTCGTGATCGCCCCCATGGCCGGGCTCCTGGCGGACCGGATCGGCCCGCGCCTGGTCATGAGCGGCGGCCTTCTGGTACAGGCGATCGGGCTCACCTGGGCCGCACTCGCAGCCTCCGCAGGCACGGTCTACGGCAGCCTGGTCCTGCCGCTCGTGGTCGCCGGGATCGGCATCTCGATGGCGATACCGACGACGTCGACCGCCGCAATGAGCGCGGTGCCGCCCGCCGACATGGGCAAGGCCTCGGGTGTCATCAACACGCTCCAGCGTCTGGGCGCCGCCTTCGCAATAGCGCTGGTCTCGGCCGTCTTCTCAGCCGGCTTGGGGGCGAGCTCGCACCTCGGGAGCGCCGCCCAGGTCATCACCGGCATCCGGCCGGCGCTCGAGGTCTCGGCGGGCCTATCCGCGCTCGGGGCCATCTGCGCACTCGGAGTCGCCGCTCGCAACCGTAAAGCGGCGCAGCCCCCGACCGTAACCGAGCCGGCCTACGAGCTCACCGCGTAAGCAAGGAAGTTCCTCCCCCGAAATCGGGGGAGGAACCCTCAGTCTCGGGCCCGCAAGATGTGGACGGTGACACCGGAAAGACGCCGGATCACCTCGCTCGTGGTGTCGCCCGGCCGCCAGCGCCGGTGCCGGCGGCCGAGCACAACCTCGGTGGCCAGCGAGCTCCGGATGTAGTCGACGAGGGCCGGCGCGACCTTTCCATGCAGGTGGACGAACTCGCCTCCGAGCTGGTGCGCGAGGGTCGAGTAGGCGCCCATCCATTCCTTCTGCTCGGCGCTCATCGACCCCGTGCGTACCGACACAACCGAGAACTTCGCGTCCTGGAGATTGGCGTAGGCCGCGGCCTTCCGGATTCGCTCCTCGAGCCCCTTGCGCGGCGGCAGGCAGAGGACTATCCGTCCCCGCACCTCCCAGGGTGCCTCTGGGTGTGTCTCCCGCATATAGGCGACGAGCTGGCGATCAGCGTGTTCTGCAATCAGCCGGAAGGCGGTCGCGCGCAGTGCCTCGAGCACGCTGATCCGCAGCTCCTGCTGCATTGCCGTCGCGAGCTCACCCGGCGGAAGCACAGCCTGGTCGCGAAGGCGATCCAGGAGGTTCGCCGGTGGCACGTCGACCAGCTCCAGCTCGTGGATCGCCTCCAGCGCCAGGTCGTCGATCAGTATCGGGGGAGTGCCGCCTATGACGTCGGCGAAGGCGGCGGCGGCACTCCTTACTGAGAGCAGGTGGAGGCTGGCCAGGACCGTGATACCCGCGGCCAGGAATGACGGCACCGAGTCGAGCGCAGGCCGTCCCGCACTGTCCTCGGCGGCCAGGTCGTCCACACAGACCACCTCGGGATTGCGCGCCATCACAGCCTGGGGATCCAACCGCATCTGCGCCGGCAGGGTGCGGCCGCGCCGCAGGACCTCGAGGCCGGCCAGGGCCTGCCCCGGATCGCCATGGACGCGATACGCAGCCACCACGACGTCGGTCCCACGGCTGTCTCGGCGCCGCGCCTCGTCGAGCACGGTCGTGGTGGCGCCGATGCCACGGGCGTAGCCCAGGTAGACGCGGAAGAGCGCATGCCGGCGGCGTTCGGTGGAGATCTCGCGCAGGAGCTGAACCGGGTCGGGGCGCCGATCATCGGCGGATCTCATCGCCTCACCCTCGCGACCACGTGCACATCGCTGTCGGGCAGGCCGTCGATGACGCGGTCGGCGATCGTGGGACGAAAGCGCCCCAGCGCCGAATTCGTCAGTGCTTCCCCGATTACAACATGGTCGGCGCCGGACTGGCGGGCGGCTTCGATGATCGCGGCCGCGACGTTGGTCCCCCCGAGGACAGTGAACGAACAGCGGAGCTGCTCGGCCAGCAGCCGGAGCTGGTCGTCATGGGCGCCGCCGCCCACCTTCACGACCATGCAGGCGCCGCCCAGCCGGCGCGCGAGGCGAGCGCCGCGGCGAATCAGGTCCTCGGAAGCCTCGCTCCCCGAAACAGCGACCATGACGTCCTCGGGAGAAGCCAGGACACGGCTCGTGCGCGCCATCGAATCGGCCACCAGCCGCAGCCCGATCTCTCGCATCGCGGCGAGGTTCTGGGGCCGGAAGAAGTTGGCCAGGGCGTCCTCGACCTTCCCGGGGGCGTAGATGTTGCCGTGGCGCATCCGCTTGCGCAGCGCCTCCGGCGTGATGTCGATGAACTGCAGCTCGTCAGCGCCGTCCAGCACGCGGTCAGGCAGCGTCTCCCGGACCCGGATGCCGGTCACCTTTTCGACCAGGTCTTTGACACTCTCCAGGTGCTGGACGTTGACCGTCGTCATCACGTCGATGCCGGCGTCCCTGAGCGTCTCCACGTCCTGCCACCGCTTCTCGTGCTGCAGCCCCGGAATATTGGTGTGAGCCAGCTCATCGACCAGGGCGATCTCGGGATGCCGGGCGAGCACCGCGTCGAGGTCCATGTCCTCGAAGACCGTCCCCCGGTACTCGATTCGCTTCCTGGGCACGATCTCGAGGTGCTTCAGCAGCTCCACCGTGCGCGGCCGCTTGTAGGTCTCGACGAAGCCAACCACGACGTCATGTCCATGCACGAGCAGCCGCTTGCCCTCGCGCAGCATGGCGAAGGTCTTGCCGGCGCCTGGCGTCGCACCCAGGTAGACCTTCAGCCGGCCGCGCCCGGCTTCCCCCTCCGCTCCGCTACCGGTAGAGGCCACCGGACACCAGGTGCAGGTGCTCGAGCAAAGGACCCAGCGAGAGCGAGACGAAGAACGTCAATGCGCCCAGGATCAGGATCACGCCGACCAGCAGCGCAAGGAAGGTAGAAGTGTCGGTGGCCAATGTTCCCGCTCCGGGGCGCACCCACTTCTTCTCGGCGATCGAGCCGGCCAGGGCAAGCACCGGGATCACCACCCCCAAACGGCCGAGCCACATCGAAACAGCGAGGACCACGTTGTAATAAGGAGTGTTCCCATTTAGGCCGCTCATGGCGCTTCCGTTGTTGACCGCCGTCGAGACGAAGGCGTAGAGCACCTCTGACAGGCCGTGCGGCCCGGGATTGCCGATGCTGGCGAGTCCGGCCGGGATCAGCACCGAGATGGCAGACAGGCCGAGAACCAGAACGGGAACGATCAGGATGCCGAGTACGACCAGCCGGATCTCCCGGCTCTCGATCTTCTTTCCCATGTATTCGGGCGTCCGGCCGACCATCAGGCCGGCGAGGAAGACGGCCTGGATGGCGAACAGCAACATCCCGTAGAGGCCGGCGCCCGGTCCGCCCGGCGTGACCTCGCCGATCTTCATCTGCGCGAGCCCAACCAGCGTGCTGAGCGGCATCAGGCTGTCGTAGCCGGCGTTCACGTCACCGTCGCCCGAACCGGTCGCGGCGGCGAAGAACTGGCCGCTCAAGAACGGGCCGAAGCGGACCTCCTTACCTTCCATGTTCCCGCCCGCCTGGGTGGCCGTCGCGACCTGGTTGACGCCCACATGGGTCAGCGCTGGATTGCCGCCCTGTTCCTGACTCATGGCGATGGCCGTGGCGGCGATCAGAATGACCGCCATCGCCCCGGCCAGCACCAGGCCCTGCCGCATCCGTCCCACCATCCGGCCAAACATGAACGTCATCGCGAAGGGCACGATCACCTGCAGAAACAGCTCGAACTGGTTGGTGAGGCCGTTCGGGTTCTCATAGGGGTGCGCAGAGCTGGCGTTGAAGAAACCGCCGCCGGCGCCGCTCATGTCCTTGATGACCTCCTGGGAGGCGACCGGTCCCTGCGGGATCGCCTGCAGGCTTCCTTCGAGCGTGTGCGCGATCACCGCCGGCCGGATGGTCTGGATGACGCCCTGAGAGGCGAGGATCAGGGAGCCGACCACCGATAGGGGCAGACAGATGTACAGGATGGAGCGCGTCCCATCCACCCAGAAATTGCCGATCGTTGTCGATTCCCGGCGCACGAACGCCCTGACCAAGGCGACCGCGACCGCCATGCCGGCCGCCATCGACAGGAACATGTTGGGCATGATCGCGAGCATCTGAGAGAGGTAGCTCAGAGCCTGCTCGCCGGCGTAGTTCTCCCAGCCCGTGTTGGCGGTAAAGCTGATGGCCGTATTGGCAGCGACGTAGGGCGGCATTGCGGCCAGCCGCTGCGGGTTGAGGGGCAGACGGTCCTGAATCCGGACGTGGATATAGGTGACCAGCAGGCCGACGGCGGTGAACGCGAGGACCGAGACGAGATAGCGCACCCAGGTTTGCTCGGCATCCTCGCGAACGCCGATGAGGCGGTAGGTCAGGCGCTCGACCGGCCGGAGGACCGGACTCAGAAAGGTCCTCCGGCCGTCGTAGACGCGCGCCATGTAGAGGCCGAGGGGCCACGCGACAGCCCCGACGGCGACGTAGGTCAGGGTCGCCGTCAGGAGGTCGAAGCCCCAGACCGGCATCTCCTTGACCTCCTGGGGCCGGGGCTCTAGCGCCCCTCCCCGTTGTCGAGCGCCATGTTCAGCTCGAGCACGTTCACGTAGGGCTCGCCAAAGATTCCGAGGATCCGTCCGTGGGTGTGGTTCTGAACGACCTGGCGAACCTTGGCCTCATCGAGGCCGCGCGCACCAGCGACCCGCCTGACCTGGATCATCGCGGATGCCTGCGTGATCGCAGGATCGAGGCCGCTGAAGCTGCTCGTGACGAGGTCCACGGGCACTTGAGCATTGGGCGCCAGGCTTTCCTGCTGGCGGATCGTGTTCACGTCCCCCTGCACCCGGTTGATCAGATTCGTATTGGTGGGGCCGAGGTTGCTGCCACCCGAGTTGTCCGCCTGATAGGGCGCCGGCTGGCTGGTGCTCGGGTTCAGCGTGGCCGAGACGCGCCCGTGAAAGTAGTCGGAGCGGGTCCAGTACTGGCCGATCAGGCTCGAACCGACGACCTGGCCGTTCTTCGTGATGAGGCTCCCGTTGGCCTGGCTCGGGAACACCGCCTGGGCGATACCGGTGATGGCGAAGGTGTAGGCGAGGCCGGTCAGCAGGAAGAAGAAGACGGTGGCGCGAATCGCGGTCAGCGTTTCGCGGGGCAGTGACGCAATCATTTGAGTGAGCTCCTTAAGACGAGAGGCGCAGGGCGGTGATCGCTAGGTCGATCAGCTTGATACCGATGAACGGGGCGATGATGCCGCCCACGCCGTAGATGAGGAGGTTGCGCTGCAGCAGGGCGGCGGCGCCGATCGGGCGATAGCGCACGCCCCGCAAGGCGAGCGGGATCAACGCCACGATGATCAGCGCGTTGAATATCACGGCCGAAAGCACCGCGCTGTTCGGACTGTGCAGCCGCATGATGTTGAGCGCGCCCAGCTCGGGCAGGGTGAGCACGAAGATCGCCGGGATGATGGCGAAGTACTTGGCGACGTCGTTGGCGATGCTGAACGTCGTCAGCGCGCCGCGCGTCATCAGCATCTGCTTGCCGGCCTCGACGATCTCGATCAGCTTCGTCGGATCGCTGTCGAGGTCGATCAGGTTGGCCGCCTCCTTGGCGGCCTGGGTACCGGTCTGCATCGCCACCGCCACGTCTGCAGCGGCGAGCGCCGGAGCGTCGTTAGTGCCGTCGCCCGTCATCGCGATCATGCGACCGTCCGCCTGCTCCCTGTGAATGAGGTTCAACTTGGTCTCGGGGGTCGCCTGAGCGAGGAAGTCGTCCACGCCCGACTCGCGCGCGATGGCGGCAGCGGTCAGCGGGTTGTCGCCGGTGATCATCACCGTCCGCAGGCCCATCACCCGAAGCTCCTCGAAGCGCTTCCGAATGTCCGGCTTGACGATGTCCTTGAGGTGGATCGTGCCCAGGACCTCTTTGTCCTGCGCGACCACTAGAGGTGTTCCGCCGGAGCGGCCGATCGCGTCAACACTTTCGCGGACGGCCACGGGCAGGTCGGCCCCGGCCCAGCGGGCGACCGCGTCATCCGCGCCCTTGCGGATGCTGTGGCCCGCCCAGTCGACACCGCTCATACGAGTCATCGCCGAGAAGGGCACGAACGACACACCGTCCGGCGAGGCGCCATTGGAGCCTAAGCGGCGCGCGAGGGCGACGATCGACTTGCCCTCGGGCGTTTCGTCGGCGAGGCTCGACAGCTCCGCCGCGTGGACCAGCCGGTCCATCGCGACGCCGGGCGCCGGCACCAGCTCCGCCGCCTGCCGGTTGCCGTAGGTGATGGTGCCGGTCTTGTCCAGCAGCAGGGTATCCACGTCGCCGGCGGCCTCCACCGCGCGCCCTGAGAGAGCGATCACGTTGCGTTGGAGGAGGCGGTCGATGCCGGCGATGCCGATCGCCGAAAGTAGGGCGCCGATGGTCGTCGGGATGAGACAGACCAGGAGCGCGATCAGGACCGTGATCGTCACCGACGTGCCTGCGAAGATCGCGAACGGCTGCAGGGTGACGACGGCGAACATGAAGATGATCGTCAGGGCCGCCAGCAGGATGTTGAGGGCGATCTCGTTGGGGGTCTTGCGCCGGGAGGCGCTCTCGACCAACCCGATCATGCGGTCCAGGAAGGTCTCACCCGGGTTGGCCGTGATCTGGACGACGATCCGGTCGGAAAGGACTCGCGTGCCGCCGGTCACGGCGCTGCGGTCGCCGCCCGCCTCCCGGATCACGGGGGCCGACTCTCCGGTGATCGCCGACTCGTCGATCGAAGCTATGCCCTCGACGACGTCGCCGTCTCCCGGGATCACGTCGCCCGCCTCGCAGACGACGAGATCGCCTTTCTTCAGAGAAGTCGCCGGCACCTGCTCCTCACCGCCGTCGGTCAGCCGCCGAGCCAACGTCTCTGACCGCGTCCGCCTGAGGGTGGCTGCCTGGGCCTTGCCGCGGCCCTCGGCGACCGCCTCGGCAAAGTTGGCGAAAAGGACTGTGAACCAGAGCCAGAGCGAGATCTGGCCCACGAAGAGCAGGTTGTCGGGACCGCTCAGTTTGGGCGCACCGGTGAAGAAGCCGGCGATGAAGACGATGGTCGTGATCACGGAGCCGACCTCGACCACGAACATCACAGGGTTGCGGAGCATCCAGATCGGGTTGAGCTTCCCGAAGCTCTCACCGATGGCCGGGACCAGGATCGCGCGGTCGGTCAGACCCGGCCGGCCCCGCCGCTGTTCGCGCTTCTGAATTACTTCACTCATTTCCTATTGCTCAGGGGTGTGCGAGGTGGCCGACGGCCAGCTGCAGCTGTTCGAGGATCGGACCCAGCGCCAGGGCTGGGAAGAACGTCAGGGCGCCGACGATCAGGATCACGCCTATCAGCAGCCCGGCGAAGAGCGGTGTGTCGGTCGGGAAGGTGCCGGCACTCGCCGGGACCACCTTCTTGCCGGCCAGTGAGCCCGCCAGGGCGAGGATCGGGATCACGAAGATGAAGCGCCCAAGCCACATGGCGGCGGCACCCGCGGTGTTGTAGTAGAGAGTGTTTCCGGTCAGGCCGGCGAAGGCGCTGCCGTTGTTTCCGACCTGGGAGGTGAACGCGTATAGGATCTCGCTGAAGCCGTGCGCCCCTGGGTTCAGTGGACCCGCCTTGCCCGCGGCAGTCAAGACCGAGACGGCAGTGAAGCCGAGGATGGTGGCGGGAAGGATCAGGATGGCGAGCGAGGCCAGGCGCACCTCGCGTGACTCGATCTTCTTCCCCAGGTACTCGGGTGTCCGGCCGACCATCAGGCCGGCGATGAAGACTGAGACGATCGCGAAGATCAGCATTCCGTACAGGCCGGCGCCGACGCCGCCTGGGGTGATCTCGCCGAGCTGGATCAGGACCATTGGCACCAGGCCGCCAATCGGGGTCAGGCTGTCGTGGGAGGCGTCCACCGACCCGGTGCTGGTGCCTGTTGTCGAAGCGACGAACTGAGAGCTGTAGAGGGGTCCGAAGCGGACCTCCTTGCCCTCCATGTTCCCGCCCGCCTGGGTCGCGGTTCGGGCCTGGCTGGCGCCAACATTTGTCAGAGCGGGGTTGCCGGTTTGCTCCGCGTACATGGCCAGGCCGCTGAAGGCGACCAGGATGAAGGCCATCGCGCCGGCCAGCGCCAAGCCCTGCTTGACGTTGCCGACCATCTTCCCGAAGGTCACCGCGAGCGCGAACGGAGTCAGCAGCTCGAGGAAGATCTCGAACTGGTTCGTGAATCCGTTCGGGTTTTCGAAGGGGTGCGCGGAGTTGGCGTTGAACGGACCGCCGCCGTTGTTGCCCAGGTCTTTGATCACCTCCTGGGACGCGAACGGGCCGACTGCGATCGTCTGCTGAATTCCCTCCAGCGTGTGCGCGACCGGGTAGGACGCGATCGTCTGCACGGCTCCCTGGGAGAGGAGGATGAAGGCGCCGATGATGGAGATCGGCAGCAAGATGTAGACGACGGATCGGGTGAGGTCTACCCAGAAGTTTCCGATCGTGCTCAGCTGC
>CAZXGB010000028.1:0-22538 GCA_964640005.1 uncultured Actinomycetes bacterium
CAGCGGGACGAGCCACACGGCGCCGGCGACGCTGGTGGCAGGCCCCGCCGCTTAGACCTAGGCGCCCACCTTCAGAACCACCTTGCCGGCGACCGATCGGTCGCCCAGCCGCCGCAGCCCCTCGCCCAGCTCGCTCCAGGACAGCGCCGAGTCGACGTGGGGATTGAGCTCACCCTCGGCGACCAGCTGGGCCAGGTGGCCGAGGTCGCGGCCGGGCGGGCTGGGGGCGAGCGTGCTGAAGATCGTGAAGCCCTGGATGCGGCGGAGGCCGCCCAGGTAGAAGTCCCGGACGTCCTGAAGGACGGTCGGCTCGCCGCTGCTGTTGCCGTAGATCACCAGCGTGCCCTCGGGCGTGATGAGGGTCGCCAGCCTGCCCGGGTAGTCGCCGCCGACGGCGTCCAGCGCCAGGTCGTAGTGTCCGCTCAGGCCGTCGAGTCCGATGGTGACCGCCGCCGCGCCCAGCTCACGCAGCCCCACAGCCCGCTCTGGCCGGCCGACGACCGCCGTGACCTCGGCACCGCCCCGCCGGGCCAACTGGACGGCGAAGCGGCCGACGCCTCCGGCGGCGCCGGTGACGACGACCCGCCGGCCCAGCGTGCCCGGTTCGTAGCGGAGCATCCGGAGCGCGCTCAGACCGGCCGTGGGTAGGGCGGCTGCCTGTTCGAAGCTGACGGCGTCCGGGAGCTCGGCCAGCCAGGTACCTGGAACCGCGACCTGTTCCGCCCAGGCTCCGCCCAAATTGATGCCGACCACGCGAGCTCCCGCCGGCGGCCCGTCGCTCGCGGCCTGGACGACAGTTCCAGCGAAGTCCCAACCCGGCCGCCAGCCTTCGCTGGCAGTGCCCAGGCGAAACAGCTCGCCCCGGTTGACCGACGTTGCGGCGACCGCTACCAGTGCCTGCCCGGGAGCGCGCACGGGATCAGCCACCTCGCGCACCTCGGCTCCGCCGCGGCCGTCTGCGACCAAAGCGCGCATCTAAGACGTACCCGCCAGATCCGCTATGAGGTCGAGCATCGCCCGCCGTGGCGGGCTGAAGACGTCGACTTGATAGGCCGGCGCGTCAAACGAGCGGACAGTGTGTTCGACCCAGGCCGGAATCAGCGCGGCGTCACCCGGGCGCATCCGCCGAAGCACGCCCCCCAGGGTCATCTCGAGCTCGCCCTCGACCACGATGAACAGCTGCTCCTCTTCGTGCGCGTGGAGCGGCGCGACCGAATTGGGTTCGTAGCGGACGAAGCTGGCGAGCAGATTGGTGCCCACCAGAGGCCTGGCCCGGATCCCGGGCGCCAGCTCGACCTCGGGAAGGTCGACGTCGATATCGATCATCCGGCCCGGCTCCACGGGCGTCCCAGCTGTGTCGCCGAAGTAGCTCACGGGCGCAACCTAACCCAAGTCGAGCGGTTGCGTAGCGTCTGCCTGATGGAGAACTTTGCGGTCGAGGCGGAGACGGCCCTCGCGGCCATGGAGAGCGCCCTCTTCGACGCCCGTCCAGACGCTCCCCGCCGGTTGCGGCCCGGGTTGGTGGGCGATGCGGTCCGCGGCGCCGACACCCAGCTGGATCGCCTCGGCATCCCTCACGACCATGGCCTCTTCGAAATGGTGGCCAGGCGCTGGGAAAAGGGCTATCCGGCCGACATCGAGTACGAAGCAGACCTGCGCGACCTCAAGGACGAGGCGGCTCGGGCTCTCGAGAAGCTTCGCACGTAGCTGTCAGCGGACGGGTTCGGGCAGCGGCTCCGGCTTCGGATCCTCTTCGGGCTGAGGGGTCGGGGGAACCGGACCTTCGGGATCAGTGGGGTCGATGACCGGCCGCTCGGGGGCCTCCACGTCCGTGATGCTCATCCCCTCCACCCTACAAAGCGACGCCGCGAGACGGCGCTCGGGATTGGTCGGTATGGTCGTGTACCCATGAGGGAGCGTGACAAAGACAAGCCGGAGCACACGCCACACCGACGCATCTCGCACCGCCCCGATGGCGTCGACGACCATCACCTGTCCGAGGACGAGGAGATGGACCCGGTCGACAAGGGGATCGCCGACAGCTTTCCCGCCAGCGATCCCCCGTCGCATTCGTCGCCCGGCGGCTAACCGGCTTCTGGGGCCAGCGCCGCGTCGGCGGGGCGAGGTTCGTTCAGCGGCCGCGCCCGGGCGGCCAGGGTCAGAAGGGCGGCCAGCACGATGACCGCCACCGGCAGGACAAGCGTCGCGCGCATCGCGTCGCTGAAGGCGTGCGCGAACACCTGGTGGGCTATCTCCTGCAGCTGCGCGGGGAGTGCCGTGGCGCCGTTCTGTCCGGCGCCCACCTGGAGCCCTCGCTTGGCCGCATCACTGAACCCGGCCACGAACTGCGACCGGACGCCCGCCGGCACCTGTGCCGAATAGCTGACCGCCTGCGCGTGCAGGGCGTCGGCCAGCCGGTGCTGGAGCAGGGCGCCCACGGCCGCCCCGGCGAGGACGCCGCCCAGCTCCTGGATGGTGTTGACGACGCCGGAGGCGACGCCTGCCAGCTCCGGACGCAGGTCGCGGGTCGCCATGCTGAACACTGGCGCCCAGATGAAGCCCATTCCGGCCCCGCAGACGATGAGCCCGGGCAGGAAGGCCCAGCGGCCGCTGTCGGCGTGGACGGCGACTCCGATGTAGGCCATGCCGGCGGCGAAGGCAACGAGGCCGGGGATGAGCAGGTACTTGCCGTTGACCTTGGCCGCCAGCCCCCCGGCGATACCTGAGGCGAACATCATCACCAGGGGCTGAGGCGCGATCGTGAGGCCGGCGTCGACGGCCGACAAGCCGAGCACCGACTGCAGGTAGATGGTCAGAGGCAGGAAGAAGCCGAGCAGCGCGAAGCCCATCGCCGCCAGCACCAGCGTCATGAGGGTGAAGTTGCGGTCGGCGAAGACCGCGAAGGGCAGGAGTGGCTCGGCGCCCTGCCGGCGCGCCTGCTGGAGGATGAAGAGGGCGAGCAGGACGACGCCCGCCCCGATGATCATCGGGATGGTCACGAAGCCAGTCACGTGTCCCCACTGGTAGCGCTCGCCCTCGATCAGGCCGAAGACGACGCCCAGCAGACCAAGCGTGGCCATTGCTACGCCGGCGACGTCGAGCCGGTGCTTGCGACCGGGCCTCAGGTCGGGGACCAGGAAGAGCGCGAGCGCGATCGTGGCCACGCCCACCGGCAGGTTGACGTAAAAGACGGAGCGCCAGCCGAAGTGGGTGACCAGGAACCCGCCCAGGACAGGACCAAGAAGGACGGCCAGGCCGCCCAGCACTCCGTACACGGAGAAGACGGCGCCGCGGCGCTCCTGCGGGAAGACGGTGAGCATGATCGGCATCCCCTGAGGGGCCAGGACGGCGGCGCCGAGGCCCTGCAGGGCTCGGGCCGCGATCAGCTGCTCCGGCGTCTGGGCAAGGCCGCTCAGAGCGGAGGCGGCGGTGAAGATGGCGAGCCCGACGGCGAAGAGGTTGCGGGGTCCGAAGATGTCGCCCAGCCGGCCGGACGTGATCAGGAGAACCGCGTAGAGAAGGCTGTAGGCGTTGAGGACCCAGAGCACCTGGTCCAGGGAGGCGTGCAGGCTCTCCATCACGCTCGGGATGGCGATGTTGACGATCGTCAGGTCGAGCAGGGTCACGAAGAGGCCCAGGCTCAAGACGGCCAGGACTCCCCAGGGGTTGTGGCGCGAAGCGGTCTGCGTCATGCGGGATCGAACCTCCTTTTGATGAGGAGCGGCGGTTCGACCGGGCTATCCTTGGCCTGAAGAGTTCGGGTGGCCGGTCTAACCGTTCGCTCGGATGCTTGGAGGCCTGGGAGTTGCCGCTCCCGGGCCTTCTTCGTTGGAGCCCGAATCCGGGCTTAGCGGAACGCGATCTTCAGCAGTGCTATTGACGTGGACACCAGGAGGATCACGATCCCCAGTCCGACCGGCGATCCCCACCCGTACCAGCTCATCGCGTGTTTGGTGCTGTCCCTGGCCAGCCATTCCCTCTCGTCCATTTGCTCTTCACTCCTTCTCTAACGTGTTAGGGTTGTCGGCGAGGATCATATCCCTAACGGTGTAGGGGATGTCAAGGAGATTCACGGAAATGAGTGACGAAGACGAAAGACAGGGCGGGCTCAGCCGGGCGCGGCTCGTGGCCGCCGCGCTCGAGCTGGTCGACTCGGAAGGGCTGGACGCGCTCTCGATGCGAGGCCTTGCGGACCGCCTGGGCGTGAAGGCAGCCTCCCTCTACTGGCACGTCCGCGACCGGCGCGAGCTGCTCGAGCTGCTCGCGGAGGCGCTGCTCGGCCGGGTTCCGGCGCCCCGGTCGGGCGCGGGGTGGCGCGAGGCTGCGCTGTCCCTGTGCTGGTCGATGGACGCTGTGCTGGAGGGGCGCCGCGATTCCGCGCGCATGTTCCTCGAGGTTCCAGACACCCTCCAGCGGAGCCCGGTGCTGGCACAGCTGGTGCGGCTGCTGGAGGCGGGCGGCCTCGGCCCGCCGGAGGCACGCGACGTCGCCTCCATGATGCTGACGCACGTCGTCGTTTCCGGAGTGCGCGCGGCTGCCGAACCGGCCGGCCGTCTCGGCAAACCCGCTTCGCTGGCCATCGATACCGGCTCACGAGGCGTCGAAGTCCGCGCCGGGCACGGTGTCGACGGCCTATTCAGCGTCCCTCGTGACGCATCGGCCGCCTCGCCAGCGGTCGTTCGAGGGGATCGCGTGATCGTCCGCCGCCTCCGGGGGGTGAGTCGGGGCGCGCTCGAGCTCAACCCCGACCTGCCCTGGCAGATTCGCGTTCAGGGACCGACCTGGAACACGCTGCTCGACCTGACGGGCCTCGACGTGCGCGGCATCCATCTCGACTCCAGCGCCGCCAAGGTCGAGATCGTCCTGCCGCCACCCCAGGGCGAGGTGCCGATCAATGTTTCCAGCGGAGTCGTCGGCGTCCACCTGCGCCGTCCGCCCGATGTCGCGGTCGTCGCCGACATCAGCACCGGGGCCGTCCAGGTCAAGCTGGACGAGTTCGCCGTCGCCGCCAGCACCGGCGACCTCCACTGGGAGAGCCGGCAGTCGGCGTCGAGAGGCGATCGCTATGCCCTGCGACTGAACAGCGGCTGCGTCCGCGTCACCCTCGAGGAGGACCCGTCGCTGCCGGCGGCGGTCTCCACGCCCGCGGCTGGCGGCGAGCACGCGGTGGCGGGCAGCGCGCTGGAAGTCGTCCTCGACGGGATCTCGGCTAGGCGAGCTCAGAAGTGACCTGGTTGCGAGCGACCAGCCGGCCCGCATGGACGACCATCGCGGGCGGTTGCTGGAGGCGCAGCACCTCCGGCCAGGAAGGCGCCGTGTAGGCCACGATGTCGGCGCGGGCGCCGGGCGCCAACCCGTAGGCGGCGAGCCGCCAGGCGCGGGCGGGATTGGACGTCATCGCCTCCAGAGCAAACGTCAGCTCGGCGGTGGTGGCCAGGTGCGCGGCGTGCGCCGAGATCAGCGCCACCTCGAGCATGTCGCCGCGCCCGAAGGGGTAGAAGCCGTCGAGGATGCAGTCCTGGCCGAAGCACAGATTGACCCCGGCGGCGCGGAAGTCCGCGATCCGCGTCGTGCCTCGCCTGACCAGGCCGCGGTCTCCGCGGCCCTGGAGCTCGAGGTTGGTGACCGGGTTGGAGACGACAGTGACGGCGGCCTGAGCACACTTTTCGATGACGCGTCTGGAGTAATCCTCGTCCGCGGCGGCGAGGGCGCAGACGTGGCCAACGGTGACCCGTCCGAGAAGACCCCGGCGAAGAGCTTCGTCGGCGACCATCTCCAGGGTTCGCACGGCGCCGTCGTCGGTCTCGTCGACATGCAGGTCGAGATCGCGGTCGTAGCGCTCGGCGAGGTCGAAGCAGAAGCGCACGTGGGCGAGCTGGTCCTCGACGCTCGTCTCCCAATGCGGCATGCCGCCGACCACCTGGCACCCCATCGCCATCGCCTCTTCCATCAGCTCGGCGGCACCGGGGTCGCGCAGGAGCCCCTCCTGAGGGAAGGCGATGGTCTGCACCTCGGCGATCGCCGAGCACTCGCGGGCCGCCAGCAGGACGCCCTCGAGCGCGACCAGGCCGCCGATCGTGTCCACGTCGACATGGGAACGGAGCCGGGTGGTGCCGTGGCGGACGTGCTCGCGGATGACGGCCGCGGCGCGGTTCCGCACGTCCTCCGCCGTGTACCTCCGCTTGCGCTCGTGGATGGCGGCGATCGCGCCCGCCAGGGTGCCGTCGTGCTCGCGCAGCTCGGGCCGGATGAGCGCCTTGTCCAGATGGACGTGGGTGTCGATGAAGGCGGGCAGCAGCAGCAGCTCGCCACCGCCTTCCGCCGGATCGACGCCGGCGACCCGGCCGTCCACGATGCTGATCGAGACGGCTCGACCGTCGGCCAGGCGGCCTCGCAATCCGGAGATCGGTTCTCCAAGCCGCGCGCTTCGGGCGTTGTGGATGGCCACCGGAAGGCGAGGATAGTCGGGTTTCGAACTCGCAGCTTGACTTGAAACCTGAACCATACGTCATATATGGGCAGCTTCAAGCGGAGGTTCGGGATGCGCGTTCGGTCACTGGCCGCGATCGCGGCTGTGCTGTCGGTTCTGGTCGCCGGAGGTCCCCGGGCGGCACTCGCGGACGCCGATCGGTTCGATTCGGCGGTGGCCGCCATCGAGTCGCTGCCTTACCAGCCCGACTACGTCCCCGCCGGTTACGACACAGCCTTCCCGGCCGGTACCGTCCTCAACACCGCCCCGGCGCAGGACTACACGACCGGCTCTATCCCCGGCGATCCGGACAGCCCCAACTGGCCGCCGGCATTTCAGCCGGTGCGCTTTCAGTCGGCCGACGGCGCGACCCTGTTCGGGGAAATGGCGCTCCAGCCCGGTAGCCGGCCCGGGGTCATAGTGGTCCACGGTTTCAACACCCACGGGATGACGAGCGTCATTCGCTGGGCCGCAATGCTCGCCGCCAATGGCTACAACGTGCTCGCCGCCGACCAGCGTGACTTCTGGTGGGAGCAGCAGGCCGGCGTCGACGCCAACTACCCGCAGACCTTCGGCTGGAAGGAGTCCCAGGACGTGCTCGCGGCGGGCCGCTTTCTCGCGTCCGAGCCGGGAGTGACGTCGCTCGGGATCGTCGGCTTCAGCGAGGGCGCGCAGAACGCCATCCTGGCCCTTGCCCAGGACACCACCCGGGTCTTCAGCGCAGGTATCACCTTCAGTGGCCCGGCCGACCAGGACACCCAGATCTACAGCACGGCCGTGCCCCCCGGCTGCCAGACCCCGCTCTGCACCTACCCCGCGACCGACGCCCTGGTTGCGCTGGTCGTGCCCCACGAGGCGACCGTCTGCTCGGCGATCTTGGATGCCGCCACTGCTTACGGGACAACCGGCTTCCAGGTGCTCGCGAACGCGTCCGCCATGCACGCGCAGACCGCGGCCCAGGCGCCGCTCCTCAGCTTCTATTCCGACGACGATCCGCTGGTGAAGCCGTTCAACGCCTCGATGCTGGCCGCCTACGAGGGTGGGCGGAAAAACCAGCGGACGATTCTCGTCGAGCGCGGCAACCACGCCTACTTCTATGACCGCTGGTGGCAGCAGCAGGCGATCCTGACCTACTTCAAGGCGTTGCTTCGCGGCTCGTCAGCGGTTTCGGCTACGCCGACGGTCAATCAGACGCCTGGCGGGCCGGTCCTCGGGCAGCAGGAGATTTCCCTGGGCGCGCCCTCTTCGAGCTGGGGCGACGCTCAGCTCGCGCCCTATGTCTGCGACACCACTCAGGGCTCGCCGGGCCGCCAGTCTATCCCGGGCTCACAGTAGGCCCTGCCGGGCCACTACTCTCACATCCGTGCTCGTAGAGGTGGGGCATGAGTTCTCCGTGCCCCTGAATCACGCGCGGCCGGACGGCGAGAAGATCACCGTCTTCGCGCGGGAGGTCTACGAGACAGGCGGCGAGGACCGGCCGTACCTCGTCTATTTGCAGGGCGGGCCGGGGCATGAGTCGCCACGCCCCACCGCTGATCCTCTCGCCCCCAGCTGGCTCGGGCGCGCGCTGCGCGACTTCCGGGTCCTACTGCTCGACCAGCGGGGGACGGGGCGGTCATCGCCGGTGGGGGCCTCTGTTCCGCCGGCGGACGTGTTGGCGCACTACCGCGCCGACTCGATCGTCGCCGACTGCGAATGGATCCGCGGCGAGCTGGGCGTCGAGCGCTGGAGCGTGCTCGGGCAATCCTTCGGTGGCCTCTGCGTAACGACCTACCTCTGCAGGGCTCCCGAGGGCCTGGCTTCCGCTTTCATCACCGGCGGGCTGCCGGCCCTGGGCCACTCGGTCGACGAGGTGTATCAAGAGACGTACACGATCCAGCTGGAGCGGAACCGCCTCTTCTATGAGCGCCATCCGGAGGACGGCGACCGCGTGCTCGCGCTGCTCGAGGCAGCTCCGTCGCTCCGGCTGCCGTGCGGAGACCGGGTTACGTCCGACCGGGTCCGGACGATTGGGCACCCGTTCGGCTTCTCGGACGGCTTCGACACCGTGCATCACCTGCTCGAGCTGCCTTTCGACTCCCCCGCCTTCCTCCATGACTTCGAGGCGCTGACCCGCTTCTCGCGGAATCCGCTCTACGCGGTGGTTCACGAGGCTTGCTGGGCCGACGGGGGCGCGACGCGTTGGTCGGCCGAGCGCGTCATGCCGGTCGAGTTCAGGGAGCGGGCGGAGCTGCTCTTCGGCGAGCACATCCTGCCCTCCTTGTTCGAGGACCAGGCCGCCCTCCGGCCCTTCGCCGCGGTGGCGGAGGATCTGGCGGAGCGGGAGTGGGGCCCGCTCTACGACCTGGGCGTGCTCGCGGCCAACGAGGTGCCGGTGGCGGCGGTCATCTACCTGGACGACCCGTATGTTCCACGGCTGTTCTCAGAGGAGGCTGCTTCGATGATCCGCGGTCTGCGCGCATGGAAGACGAACGAGTTTCTGCACAACGGGTTGCGTGCGGCCGGCGACCGGATCCTCGACCGCCTCTTCGAGATGGTGCGGTCGTGAGGGAATTCTTGATTCGCGAGATCCCTGCTTAACGACCCTCCACCGAAACCACCCGCCCGGGGGACGCTGCGATCGTAGGGGGGCTGTCAATGGGTTCGTTAACAACGTGCTGATAGGCCTAGGTGAGATTCCCGCACAGATGTGGCACAGCTCGCTTTAGGGGCTGGGTTGCGACCGGGTGCATACAGCGGGCCGGAATCGTTCCCGTTTATTGGCTGGGTGTATACAGCGGGCCAGAATTCGTGGGCTGTCAGCGACCCGGGTGAGTCAGCCCCGACGGGCTGCGGGTGATTCAGCGTGGGTTCGCGGCGAGCGCCGGCGCGCGTCGCGGTAGAGGTTGAAGAGCTGGCGCAGGAACAGCCAGATCTCGCGGAGGCCGAACTTGCTGGCGCCGTACTTGCGGTCCGTGAACAGGTACGGCACCTCCACGTAGGCGCGGTAGCGCGCCCGCGCGAAGGTCTCGAGCCCGATCTTGAATCCGATCGGGTCGAGCACGACGCCCTCCAGCGCCGAGCGGCGGATCATGAAGAAGCCAGAGGTCGCGTCGTGGATGGGCGTCAGGGGCCGCGTCATCCAGTTGGCGACCTCGGAGACGATCGTTCGCCGCAGCGGCCAGTCCTCGATCCCGCCGCCCTCGACGTAGCGGCTGCCCACCGCCAGGTCCGTCTCCGAGCCATCGCTCAGCGTGCGGGCCATCGCCGGGATGACCTCGGGCGGGTGGCTGAGGTCGCCGTCCATGACCGCGACCAGGTCGCCTTCCGCCACGTGCAAGCCGTCCAGTACCGCCGAAGCCAGGCCCGCCTTGCCGGCTCGGTGAAGTACCCGTACGGGATCCGTCATCGCAAGCTCATCGGCCAGGCGTCCAGTGCCGTCGGGCGAGTTGTCGTCGACGACCACGATCTCGTAGGCGATGGCCGCCTCGTCCATCGCGCCCCGGATGCGCTCGACGAGCTGGCGCAGCGCCCCGGCTTCGTTGTACGTGGGGACGATCACCGAGACCATTGAGACCCGAAGTGTAGTGGCGGGTCGATACGCCGCCGTTCGCTAGCGATGCGGCAGATGCAGCGTGGGCAGTCCGAAGCGTGGGTGCGGGAAATGGCTGTCGGAAGCCAGTCCCGAAGCCTCGATCGCGGCCAGGGCGAGCACAATCGAGACCAGGAAGAGACAGGCCAGGAAGACCAGATCCCAGGCAACGCGCCGGCTCATCAAGAGCCATCGCGGCGCCGCCGGCGCCCCGGGCGGTCCCTGGCGGCAGATCGGGCACGAGCCCTCGGTGTAGCGAGGGTCGTAGTCCCAGTCGTCCGCGTCGCAGTGGACGTAGATGGCGCTCATTGGCCCGCCGCGTCCGCCACCAGACGCGCCCGCATACGGCGTGACCACACCCACGCCGACGCCGCCGCCAGCAACAGGCATTCCCAGGCCAGGAAGAGAAGCGCGAGTGGACGCCGGTTGGCGGCCATCAGCGCAGCCACGTGCTGGGCCGCCGGCGCCGCGGTTGCGACGGGTGCGCCAGTACCGGCGTCGCCGGCAAAGGCCGAGGCATCGGTGCCTCCGAGGTCTCCGTAGCCGCCGTCGGCGCCCGACGTCGAGGTGTCGCCGGCGACGCTGCCCGACCCGGCCGTCTGCGCGGTCAGCTGGCCGTCCCCGTAGGCCTCGCCGAACACGTACTCCACTCGGTGCTGCGGCGCTCCCGGGACCGCGTCCGGCTGGATCACGAGCACGTGCAGCCCGCTGGCGCTGACCGTCGCGTGCCCGCCGCTGACGGTCTTCTTGGGCGCCACCGTGAAGACCTTGAAGGTGTCGGTCTCGACCTGGGGGACGCAGGCGGGGGCCGCGCTGCCGCCCGGTATCCCCGGCGGCGGAGCGGGTGCCGACGAGCAGGGGATCACCTGGTTGTGCTGGACGGTCACGCCCTCGTCCGTGATGTTCGTGGGCTGCCCATTGATCAGCACCTCGCCCACAGTCACGCGCGCGTCCGCGGTGGTGCTACCGCCCGCGCTGTTGACCACGGTCGTGACGTCGACCTTGCTGATCTGAATCTGGCCCCCGGCGAAGGTGGCGCTCAGCACACCCGAATGGCTGGTCAGGACCAGCGATCCGTCGTCCTTCACGACGCTGTGGCTCTCGCCCATGGCTCCGGAGAAGGGCTGCGTCCCTCCGCCTGCGTAGTAACCGGAGGCGTCCGCGCTCAGCTCGCTCACCTTGGCGTCCGCATACGAGACCGGGTGCGCCGAGGTCGGACAGGCGTTGGCCTGGCCTGAGGCGGCGGCCGAGGGCGAGCAGCTGTCGACGCGGTCCTTCGACTTGCCGCCCGGGTAGTGAGCGTTGGCGTAAGGGACGTTCGGGCGGTTCGCGCACTGGCTGGGGTCACCACTGCAGGCGGTCACCGTCTGGCCGGCGGGGCCGATGTCGGAGTAGGTGGCGGTGGCGTCGGCCAGGGGCGACCCATCCTGGCGCACCTTGGCCAGCGGGTAGTGGTTGTCGACCGCTCCACTGCTGAAGTTGGGAAAGGCGTCGGTGTAGGCGATGACATGGACACCCGTCGCATAACCGAAGCTGCCGTACGTGGCCACGTTGGCCGGGACGTCGGCGGAGGCGGGGAGGTAGAAACCGAGTCCGGCGCCGATCGCCAGGGTCAGCGCGGCCACCAGATGCAGCCACCGCCTCATCGCCCTGCCCCCTCGAGCATCTCGCGCGCGACTTCGGCCGGGGTCCGGCCCTCGGTCGAGGCGCGCTCCTGGAGCGCTCTCAGCAGGTCGGCGGGAAGGGCAAGCATGAACTCCTCCATGACTTCGGTCCGGCGGGCCGGCAGGTGGCCGTTGCCGTTGACGGCGGCCGTGGCCGCGGGGGCGGCCGCGCCGAGGTAGGCCTGTGCGATGCGGGAGCGGTCGCGCCGCAGCTCGGCCGCCTCCGCTTCGTGGGCGATCGTGCCCTGCTCGAAGACGTAAGCCCGATCGGCGATGTCGAGCGCGCTGTCCACGAACTGCTCGACCAGGAGGACGGCGATGCCCTCCTGTTTGAAGACGTCCAGCGTCCGGAAGAGCTGCTGGACGATCGTGGGCGCGAGGCCCTGCGACATCTCGTCGATCAACAGCAGGCGCGGCCGGACGACCAGCGCGCGCGCGATCGCGACCATCTGCTGCTCGCCGCCGGACAGGGTTCCCACCAGCTGGCGCCGTCGATCGGCGAGCTTCGGGAAGACCTCGTAGGCCGCCGCCAGATCCTCGCCCTGGCCGGCGCTGCGGCTGAACCGAGCGAGCTTCAGCGTCTCTTCAACGGTCAGCTTGGGGAAGAGACCGCGGCCCTGCGGGATGTGCATCAGGCCGCGGCGGACGATCCGCTCGGCGCTCAGGTTCGTGATGTCGTCGCCCGCGAACAGGACCTGCCCGTGGCGGACGCGGATGACACCCGAGATGGCGCGCAAGGTCGTCGTCTTGCCGGCGCCGTTGGCGCCGATGCAGGCCACGATCTCGCCCGGGCGGACGAAGAGGTTGACGTCGCGCACCACCTCGATGTCGCCGTAGCCGGCTCCGAGCCCGACCCCCGCCAGCAGGGGCCTGGAGCTCTCGTCGGGAGCCGATGGCCGGCCGACCCCCCACCGCCCCTCCGGGGCACCTCCCCCCGCCAGGCGGGCGGAGGAGGCAATGGCGTCCTCCTCCGGCGCCTCCGCCAGCTCCCCTGTGGGCTGCCCGAGATAGGCGGCGATCACCTTCGGGTCGTCGCGGACCTCGTCCGGCTTTCCGCGCGCTAAAAGCTTGCCGAAGTCGAGGACGTACAGGTAGTCGCAGGCTTCCATGACCAGGCTCATGTCGTGGTCGACGAGCAGCATGGAAAGCTGGAAGCGCTCGCGGATGGTCTGCAGCAGGCGGACCAGGCGCGCGGTTTCCTCGCTGTCGAGGCCGGCAGCCGGCTCGTCGAGCAGCAGCAGCCGCGGGCGCATGGCGAGCGCCCGCGCGATCTCGACTCGCCGCTGAACGCCGACGGGAAGGTCGGCCGCCAGCGTGTCTGCGTGCTCCATCAGGTCGAGGACGTGGAGCATCGCCATCGCGCGTTCCTCGGTCGCTTTCTCGGCATGGATGGTGTAGGGCGAGGCGAGCGCGTCGGAGAGCAGGTTGCGGCGCCCGAGCGCGTCGATCGGGACCTTCACGTTCTCGAGGACCGTCATGCTCCCGAAGAGCTGCAGGTTCTGGAACGTGCGCGCGATTCCGAGGCGTGCCCGCTGGTGTGGGCGAAGTCCACGCAGCGGCTTCTTGTCGAAGTGAACCGTCCCCGAGCTCGGCGGGATGACCCCGGTTATGACGTTGAAGAGCGTTGTCTTGCCCGCCCCGTTGGGCCCGATCAGGCCGAGGATCTCGCCCCGGTTGAGCTCGAGCGAGACCGAGTCGAGGGCGGTGACGCCTCCGAAACGGACCGAGACGTCTTTGAGGGCGAGCAGGCTCATGCCGCACCCACCTCCGCCTTTGCAGCCGCGCCCTTGGTCCCCAGCCGCCGCCTTACGCGCTCGGCCACGCGCCGCACGTCACCCCAAACCCCCTGCGGAGCGGCGATCAGCTGGAAGACGAGGAGCACGCCGAGCGCGACCTGGAACCAGTCGTAGCGAATCTCCAGGTGGAAGGGATGCCAGTGGCCGAGCAGCGTCGGGACGAAGGCGCCGAAGAAGCCGCCGAGCACGGCGGCGGGCACGAACCGGACCCCCATGAGCACGGCGAAAGCGGCGAACTGGAGCGAGTAGAAGACATCGAACGGCTGGGCGCTCACCTGGCCCGCCGCCAGCGGCCAGATCGAGCCTCCGAGCCCGGCGATGGCGGCCGAGATCCCGAACGCGAGCAGCTTGTAGCGGACGAGGTCGACACCCATGGTGGCGGCCGCCAGTTCGGAGTCGCGGACGGCGCGGAAGCGGCGCCCGGAACCCGAGTCGTGGATGTTGACCAGGAGTACCGCGACCACGAGGAAGAGGAGGAGCCCGAAGCGGTAGACGTTGTCGACGTGGTCGATCCAGTCCATGGGGACGCGGAGGATCACCACGCCCTCGACCCGCCAGCCGGAGGCGCCGTTGGTGAACCAGTCGAAGGCGTGGTCCGTGAACAAGTAGCGATCGAATACGAGGGCCACGCCGAGCGTGACGATGGCGAGCATGATCCCGCGCAGCCGGAGCGCGGGCAGCCCGATCAGCACGCCGACCGCGAAGGCGGCGACCGTGGCGCCCGCCATCGCCAGCAGGTAGTTGACATGGAAGACGTTGAAGAGCCAGGCCGACGTATAGGCGCCGATTCCCACGAACGTCGCCTGGCAGAGCGAGACCTGGCCGACGTAGCCGGTCAACAGCACCAGGGAGAGGATCGCCAGTCCATAGACGACCGCCAGGGCGGCGTCGAACTGGAGGTCGAGCGGAAGGTGAAGAAGGTTGGGCGCCCAGGCCAGAGCCGCGAAGGCGACCACGGCGAGGAAGAGGTTGACCACCGGGCGGGAGAGCGCCTCGCTCATTCCGCGTCAGTCCTCAGCAGACCGCGCGGCGCCCGGAAGAGGAGCACGACCAGGATCACCGCGATAGCCACCAGCTTCGGGAAGCCGAGCGAGTTCTTGAACCAGATCGAGGGGTAGCTCTCGGCCAGGCCGAGGACGAATCCACCGAGCACCGTCAGCGGCAGCGAGACCAGCCCGCCGATCAGCGCGGCGGCCAGGGCGTCGAGGATGAGCAGGGTCAGGCTGACCGTGTCCAGGTTGATGAAGGGCGTGATCAGGATCCCCGCGACCGCCGCCAGAACACTGCCCAGCGACCAGCTGACCGCGCCCACAAGCCAGACCGGCACTCCCCACAGCGAGGCGGCCACCGGATCGTCGGACACGGCCCGCATCGCGATGCCGAAGCGCGTGTACGTGAGGAAAGCGGCCAGGGCGCCGGCGAGGACAAGCGCTGTGACGACGATCAGCACCTGGTCGGGACCGACCGGTACCCGCGCGATCATCACCGACTGGCCGCTGACGACGTGGATCGCCTCGTGGTACTGCGTGTTGCCCCAGATCAGCGAGGCCGCCGACTGAAGGGCGAGCAGGATTCCGATCGTGATCACCGCCTTGACGACCGGTGGCCGGCCGACCAGCAGCCGGAAGACCGCGAACTGCAGGAAGAGCCCGAGGACGGCCGCGAAGGCGAGCGCGAGCAGGACGGCCATCCAGACCGGCCTGTGCCAGGTGTAGACGGCGCCCCAAGCTACAAAGGTCGAGAACATGCCCATGGCGCCGTGCGCGAAGTTGAGGACGCCGGTCACCCGGTAGATGAGGACGATGCCCAGCGCGGCCAGTGCGAACACGGCGCCCAGGCTCAGGCCGAGGACGGTGAAGGAGGCGAGCTCGCTCACACGCAGGTCCAGTCGGAGGTGTTCCGCCAGCCGTCCTGGTAGGCCATGTTGCGGAAGCAGCGGTTGGGGTCATGGAGTCCGGGTCCGTAGCTGAGCGGCCGCGACCAGCCGGTGTCGAAGTTCTGGATCGAGTTCAGCGCCTGCACCAGGGTCGCGCGCGTCAGATTTGGGCCGGCCCGCTTTACGGCTTCCACGAAGACCATCGCCGCCGTCCACGCGATCTGGGTGTAGATGTCGAGGTTCTTCACCTGCCCGGGGGAGTAGTGCTGAACGGTTGACGTGTAGTCGGCGACCGTCGCGTTGCTGCCGTAGACGTAGGGCGACAGGAAGGGGACCAGCGAGTGCGCGCCCTGGAGTACGCCTGTGTTGCGGTAGGCGTCCTGGAAGACGCCCTTGTCGAGGCCGGGCGCCAGCAGGCCCTTGGGCGGCTTGAAGCTGGCCCGCTGCATGGCCTGCATGAGCTTCAGGTAGCTGTAGGGATCGAGCGCCGCGATGACAGCGTCAGGGCAGTTGCTGCCCTCGCTCACCGAGCAGGGCTTGGCAGGCTGGCAGCCGCCGCACTTGGGACTGTTGCCGGCTCCATGGGCCGCCCCGAGCATGTACTGGTCGTAGTTGGGTGCGGTCGAGGCCGCCTCCTCGACGTCCGCGTACTGAATTCCGTTCGCGAGCAGGTCGTCGAGGAGCTTCTTCTCCACGGGAGCCACCCAGCCGATGTCGGTGATCACGACGATCGAGGGGCGCTTGATCCCGAGCTGCGCTGCCTCTTTCGCCAGCCCATCGCCGTAGTGAACGAATGAGGTCGAGACCGGATAGGAGAGCTCGTACTTGAACTCGTTGGGCGTGCCCAAACCGCCGATGATCGGAATGCCCTGGCTGGTGAAGTCCGGGACTTCGCCGTCCTCGCCCTGGGGTGCCGTCCAGCCGACCACCGCGAGCACCTTGGCCTGGATCAGCTGGGTGGCACAGGCGTGCGCGGCGGCTACGTCGTACTTGGAGTCGCAATCCACGTACTGGAACCGGCGGCCGTTGACGCCACCGCTGTCGTTGACCCTGTTGAGGTAGGCCTTGACAGTGTCCCGCTCGACCGAAGAGTCGACGGGGCCACTCATGTCGAAGAAGCCGCCGACCTTGATGGTGTCTTTGCCGACGCCGCTGGCGGTCTGGCTGCTGCTCGCGTGCCCGCCGCTGCCGCCGCTCGCCCCGCCCGCGCCTGAGGTGGCGCCGCCACCCGCCTGCGCGGCGGCCTGGTCGCCGGCGCCCGGCGTACCCTGGGCGGCTTCGACCTGGCCCTGAGCACCGACCGCGACGGGCGCCCCGGTGGACGTGTAGGAGCGCACGGCGGCGTAGCCGAGAGCGGCGCCGACGGCCAGCGACAGGGTCATGAGCGCGACAGCCACGCGCTCGGCCAGTAGTGCCTTCAATTACAGCCCCTCCGACCCGGTTGTTAAACCGGTAGTTACATGATCCCTATCACTATCTATGCGTTACGGCTGTGCAAAGCAAGCTCTGAACTCAACTCGTGTACGTGGGAGTACTGACAAGGCGGGCAGGTAAGCTTCCGCTGGCGTGAAAGGCACCGAACAGAAGAGGCTGCTTCCGGTCGTGGACTCGCTGCCCGCGTTCCTCGGGCCGAAGGGCCTCCAGGGGACGCCGGCGGAGCCCGGAGTCGTGGTTCTCAGCACCGCCATCCTCGGTCTCGTCCTGGCGGCGGAGGTCGCAACCCCTAAGGACGTGACCTTCTCGCCCTATGCCTTTCTGGTGGTACTGGTCTGCGCCTGGCTGATCGGCCCGCGGGCGCTTGTCGTGGTCGTATTGGCGGCCGCGGTCGGGCAGGGACTCCGGCTCCTGTTCGACAACGCCTCCCTTTTGACCGTGTTGGTCAACTGGGTGGCCGGGGCAGGGGCGGCGGTGATCGGCCACCTTGGCGCGGTCAACAGCGCCGAGGCGCGGCAGTCGCGCGAGCAGGAGCTGGCTGTGCTGCTGGATACGGCCCGGGAGCTGAACCAGGCCTCGGGGATGCACGAGGTCCTGGACACGGTGACGCGAGCCGCCGCTACCTCCTCGTCCCGCGGCGCCCCCCGGGCCACCGTCTGGCAGCTCGAGGGTGAGCGGATGCGAGCGCTGGTGGAACGCGACGTGCGCGGACCGGTTCTGCGCGGCATCGATTTTGCCCTCACGCCGGACATGCACGCGATCTTTGAGACGCGCACCGCACGCGAGATCGGCGTCGCCGCGCTCGACCCCCAGCTGGGCCGGCTGCTGGGCCGGCACGGCGTGCATTCCCTGGCGATGGCGCCGGTGATGATCGGTGGGCGTCCATTCGGCGCGCTAACCGCGAGCGCCCGGGCTGAGGGCCACTTCGCGCCCTCCCAGCTGGCCATCCTGGCCGGCCTTGCGGAACTCGCCGGGATCGCCGTCGCCCGAACGCGGGAACTCGAAAGCCAGCGGTCGCGCGCCCGGGTGCTGGAGCTCCTGCGCGAGGTGCTGCTGGCGACCGCGTCGGCGGCGGCACCTGAGGATGTCGCCCAGCGAGTGGTCGACGAGGCCAGGAGCCTGCTTGGTGCGGCTACGGTCGCGCTCGCCCTGCGCGACCGCGAGCGACCGGGCCTGTGGGTGAAGGCAGCGACGCGGCCGCTGGCGCTGGTCGCCGTGGCTCCGGAAAGCACGCTCGGCCGCTGCTACTCGCGGGCGGCTCCGGCGGTGGCCGACTCGGAAGAGCTGGCCGGCTCCCCGGGCGACGCCGAAATCGCGAGTGAGGCCTCCAAGCTCCTGGTCGCGCCCGTGCTCGCCGGGCAGGACTGTCTGGGCGTGATCGCCGCCGCCCTGGACGCGCCCTCCGAGGATTCGACTCACCTGCTCGCCTTGCTCGGCTCTCAGCTCGGCAGCGCCGTGCTCGCCTCCGAGCTGCGGGGCGAGCTGGTGGAATCGGAACGCGTTTTCCGGTCGCTCTGCGCAGGCCTCGGCTGCGCCGCCGTCCTCCACGACGCCGCCGGCAGGACCGTGGAGGTCAACTGGGCGGCCGAGAGCCTGACCGGGGTGTCCGTCCAGCAGATCACGGCCGAGGGGATCTTCGGTCCCGCCTGGTCGGTGAAGACCGAGAACGGCGCCGAGCTGCCGCTCTCTATGCGGCCGCCGCGCTACGTGATGTCCTTCGACCGGCCGCTGCTCGGCCTGCTGGCCGAGGTGACGGGGCCGGCGGGGCGGCCGGTCTGGCTGCGGATCGACTCCAACCCGATCCTCGAGCGGGGCCGGCTGAAGTGGATCGTGACCACCTTCTACCCGGTGCCGGCCCCAAGCACCAAGACGTCGAAAGCAAAGAAAATCCCGGAGTCATGAAAGTCCTCGTCTTGAACGGGCCCAATCTCAACCTGCTCGGCACCCGCGAGCCGGACATCTACGGGAATGAGTCGCTTGCCGACATCGAGCAGCGCCTGCGAACGCGGGCGGCCGAGCTCGAGTGCGAGCTGGAGTTCCGGCAGAGCAACCAGGAGGGCGAGATTGTCGGCTGGATTCAGGACGCGGCGCACGCATTCGATGCGCTTGTGCTCAATCCCGGCGCCTTCACCCACTACAGCTACGCGATCCGTGACGCGATTACGGCTTCACGCGCGCGCGTCTACGAGGTGCACATCTCGAATCTCTATGCGCGCGAGAGCTTCCGGCAGCTCTCAGTGATCGCGCCTGTGGCGGCCGGCATTTTCATGGGGATGGGCACGCTGGGTTACGACCTGGCCCTCGAAGCGGCGGTGCGCACCTCGCGCTAACACGCCGCGGATAGGATTTCGCGCTGTGATCTACCTCGCCATCGTGCTGCAGTGGCTGCACGTGCTCTTTGCTATCGCCTGGTTCGGTTCATCGATCTTCATCGTCTTCGTGATGACGCCTACGATCCGGCAGCTGAGCGCGACCGCTCAGGATGAGTACCTGCGCGCGTTCGAGCTGGTGAGCAAGCGCTTCTTCCCCATCACCGGCGGAATGACCGTTCTGCTCGGGATCCTGCGTGGCTTGGTCCTCGGCATCCAGCCCGCCTCTCCGTATGGCATCACCTTCATCGCCGCGCTCGTGCTCGGCATCGCGCTCAGCTTCTGGGGCGCCCGCGTCACCGGTCCAAGCGCGGAGCTGATGGCGAGGACACCGGCGGGGCCCGAAAAGCTGGAGGCTTTTAACCGGACGATGCGGGTCGGCTACATCGAGTTGGGAGGCTTTCTGATCGTGCTCGCGCTGATGGTCGCGATGCGCTTCGGTTACTAGTCACACCGGGGTCCCGACCGGCCCATAGCGAAGCGCCGGTCCCGCTTCGTACCGTGAAGGAGTGGGCGATGCCGCCCGACAGCTCCAGTCCGCCAGCGGCATCGAAGTTGTCCCTTTGCGACGCGACGATGCCGCCCGCCTCCGCGACGTCCTCGACGCTGAGGCCTGGGACCGCCTGCGCCGTGCGGGCGAGGAATCGGCGCGCCTGCTGGATGGTCGCCGCCTCTGGCAGGTCAACTCGACCAGCACTGGCGGTGGTGTAGCCGAGCTCCTGACGTGGTTCCTGCCCATGGTGGCCGCCGCGGGCATCGACGTGCGCTGGCTCGTCCTCGCGGCCCCTACCGGCTTCTTCGAGCTGACCAAGCGGCTCCATCACCTGCTCCACGACAGCGCGCGGCCGCTCAGGAGAGCGGACCGCCGCGCATACGAGCGGTACCTGAGCGAGCCCGCCGCGCAGCTCTGCGAGCTCGTCCAGCCGGGGGACGTGGTCGTGGTCCACGACCCGCAGCCCGCGGGAATGATCCCGGCCCTGGCGGACCGGGGCGCTGCGGTCATCTGGCGCTGCCACGTGGGCACCGACAGCGCCGGCGTCAGCGTCCGGAACGCGCGCGACTTCCTGCGTCCGTACGTGGAGCACGCCAGCGCAATCGTGTTTTCGCGCAGGGCCTTTATCTGGGACGGCCTGCCGGCGGGCCGAACCCATGTGATCCAGCCGGCGATCGACCCCCGGGCAGCCAAGAACCAGCCGCTCGACGATGAGGTCGTCAACGCCATCCTGGTCACAATCGGGCTTCGCGCCGGGACTGCGGTCGCGGTTCCCAGCTTCCAGCGCGGCGACGGCTCCCTGGCCCGCGTTTCGACTCCCGCCGAAATGCTCCAGGTGTCGCCGGTCCCGGAGTCGGCCCCGATCGTGACCCAGGTTTCCCGCTGGGATCCCCTGAAAGACCCGGTTGGTGTGATGGAGGGCTTCGCCAACCATGTTCCGGAGGAATTGGGCGCACACCTCGTGCTGGCGGGACCCGCCGTCAGCGCCGTAACCGACGACCCCGAGGGAGTGGAGGTCCTGGCCGAGGTCCGCCGGTGCTGGCACGCGCTGCCCGACGGGGTCCGCAATCGCGTTCACGTGGCCGCGCTGGCGATGGACAACAGCGACGAGAATGCGGCGGTTGTCAATGCGCTGCAGCGTGCGTCGACGGTGGTCATCCAGAAGAGCCTGCACGAGGGTTTCGGGCTCACCGTCGCCGAGGCGCTGTTCAAGGGACGACCGGTCGTGGCCAGCCGCGCCGGCGGCATCCAGGACCAGATCGTGGACGAGGTCTCGGGCCTGCTCCTCAACGATCCGGCGGACGGCGTGGAGTTCGGCCGGAAGTTGACTGAACTCCTGCGTACGCCTGATCTCCGAGCCAGGCTCGGGGAGGCCGCGCACCATCGCGTGGTGGAAGCTTTCTTGCCGGACCGGCTCGCGGCCCAATGGGTCGAGGTCATCGGCCAGGCCATCGAGGCGTGACCCCGATGGTGGGGCGGGCTCCGAAACGCCTCCGGGTCGCCATCGTGGCACCCCCCTGGTACCCGGTTCCGCCGGAGGGCTACGGTGGCATCGAGCTCGTGGTCTACCTGCTGGCAGCCGAGCTGGCGAAGCTCGGCCACGACGTGACCGTCTTCGGCCGGCAGAGTGGCCGCAACGGCTTCGAGCTGGTCGCGCTGGCCCCCGAAAGCTGGACCCAGGACCTGGGCGGGCGCGACCACCAGGCCCGGGAAGCAACCTTTCTTCGCCGCACTTATCAGATGCTGCGCAACTGGTCGTTCGACGTCGTCCACGAGAACAGCGGCTATGCCGGCATCGTGATGGCCGCAACCCTCGACCTCCAGTCGGCGGCCGTCGCCACCCTCCACGGCCCGCTCAACGAGTCGGACGGCCGCTTTCTGAGCACGATCGACCGCGATGTCGAACTGGTCGCGATCAGCGGCGCTCAGCAGGGGATGGTGGCGGCCGTCCGCTGGGCGGCGGTGGTCCACAACGCGGTTGACATGAGTCACCTCGAGGTGGGGAATGGGGAGGGCGACTACCTCCTCGAGATGGCCCGCATCACGCCTGACAAGGGGCAGGACGTCGCCATCGAGGTCGCGCGCCGGGCCGAAAAGCGCCTGGTCCTGGCCGGCAAGATCGACGAGGGCCAGGAGGACTACTTCCGGGAGAAGGTGAAGCCGCACCTGGGCAAGCAGGTGGAGTGGATCGAAGACGTGGGCGGCCGCGCGAAGACCGAGCTGCTGGCGAACGCCGCCGGACTGCTCTTTCCGATCCAGTGGGACGAGCCTTTCGGACTCGCGATGGTCGAGGCGATGGCGAGCGGAACGCCGGTCATCGCCACGCGTCGGGGGGCGGCGGTCGAGGTGGTCGACGAAGGCGTGACCGGGTTGCTGGCGGACGATGTCGATGACCTGGTGGCGGCGGTCGGCCGCCTTGGCGAGATCGACCGGGAGGGGTGCGCCGAGCACGCGCGAAGCCGCTTCAGTCCGCGCCGGATGGCCGAGGGCTACGAGGCTGTGTATCGCGCGGCGGTCATGCGCAAGCGCGACCAGGCCTGAGCAACTAGGAGCCGTCCGCCGCCCCTGCGCGACGGCACCTCCCCACGGACCCCTCCGTCGCCGCTGCGCGGCGACACCTCCCCATCGAGTGGGGAGGAGGCTTAAGGGGGCCAACTTGGGCCCCCAGGGGGCCCGCGTGTTGCTTTCGCTTTTGCGTGGGCGTCCGTAGCGTCGCACCGCATGAGGGAAGTCGCGGAACTCCCCTCTGAGCTGCAGATCGAGGTCACCGCCTCCTGCAACCTTCGCTGCCGGATGTGCCTGGTCAGCTACCGCCCCGCCGTCTCCCGCCAGTCCGGCGCGCTGTCCCTTGACCTGTACCGGCGCC
>CAZXGB010000029.1:0-6876 GCA_964640005.1 uncultured Actinomycetes bacterium
TCATCGAGAGAATGATCGACTCCATCCGCTTGACCTCGGCGTCGGCGTCCGTGCCGGCCATCGCCGACTTTAACTGGCCGCCCCCGGGAAGCATCTCGAGCACTCCCGCCATCGACCCCATCGAGCGCAGCTGCTTGATCTGAAGAAGGAAGTCGTCGAAGGTGATCGTGCCCGCCCGCAGGTTGCGCTCGACCTGCTTGGCTTCTTCCACGTCCAGAGTCCGCTCCGCCTTCTCGATCAGGGTCAGGACATCGCCCATCCCGAGGATCCGAGAGGCCATGCGGTCGGCGTGGAAGACCTCGATGTCCTGGGGCCGCTCGCCGATTCCGGCAAAGCGGATGCGCTCGCCGGTGGCGACGCGGAGCGAGAGAGCGGCACCGCCGCGGGCATCGCCGTCGAGCTTGGTGAGCACCACGCCGTCGACCCCGACGCCTTCGCCGAAAGCCTTGCCGACGTTGACCGCCTCCTGGCCGGTCATCGCGTCCGCCACCAGCAGCGTCTCGGTGACGGGCACGGCCGCCTTCAACCGCCGGAGCTCGTCCATCAGCTCCTCGTCGACATGAAGCCGGCCGGCGGTGTCGAGCACGACCAGGTCGTCGCCGCGCCTGCGAGCTTCCTCGATCGCCGCCTGGGCGATGTCCTCGACGCGCCCTTGACCGCTGTGAAAGTCGACCTTTTCGCGCTCGGCGAGCTGGCGCAGCTGGTCGATCGCCGCCGGCCGGCGCAGGTCGAGCGCGGCCACCAGCGGCTTCTTGCCCTGGCGGCGAGCCCAGAGTGAGAGCTTGACGGCGGTCGTCGTCTTACCCGAGCCCTGGAGGCCGACCAGCATCACGACGCTCGGCGGCCGCTGCGCCCAGGTCAGCCCCTCCGTGTTGGCGCCCAGGAGCTCGACCAGCTCGTCGTGAACCACCTTGACGACCTGTTGGGCGGCGTCCAGGTGGCTGAGGAGCTCGGTGCCGACCAGCTTCTCGCGGACGCGCTCCTGGAATTCCTTGACCACCTTGAAGTTGACGTCCGCCTCGAGGAGCGCCAGGCGGACCTCGCGCAGCGTCGCGTCGACGTCCTCGGGGCGGAGGACACCGCGGTTGGAGAGCTTGCGCAGGGCGGTGGTCAGACGATCGGAAAGGGACTCGAACATACCTACAGTCTTCCCGGGATTTCTGTCGGGATTCTTGCCAGGAGGTGCTCGATCCTTCCGATCCGCTTGCGCAGGTCGGCGAGCTCGGCGACGACCGCCGCCACGTGCTCCTGGCGACGCCGCTGCTGGGCGAGCAGGCCGAGCCGGCGTTCGTACTCCTCCAGCGAGTGTCCCGCCCTCCGGATGAGGTCGTGCACTGCGGCCCGTGACGTCGCCTGGTGGCCGGCGATCTCGGAGAGCGACCAGTCCTCGGTCAGGTAGAGCCGCAGCACCTCGCGCTGATGCTCGGTCAGGAGCGCACCGTAGAGCTCGAACAGGGCGACCTGGTGCTCACGCGAGGTCAGTGTGTCAAGGAGCACGCCTTGACAGTATAGCGACGCCCATCAGCCTGAACGTCGGTAGCCAGGCAACGGGTGATCTGGCCTCGATGTGCGTTAAGACGTACATGGTTCCAGC
This sequence comes from uncultured Actinomycetes bacterium, assembly GCA_964640005.1. Taxonomy (GTDB): domain Bacteria; phylum Chloroflexota; class Dormibacteria; order Dormibacterales; family Dormibacteraceae; genus CAZHAC01. The sequence continues at coordinate 1,595 of CAZXGB010000029.1, forward strand.
GCGCACCGCAGCACTTGCCTGCCTGGCCGTCGGCCTCGCCGCGGCCGTTGTAATCGTGGACGAACACCCCGCGAACGCCTACGTGGTGAGAAGCGGCGACACTCTGTGGGGCCTGTCGAGGCGAACCGGGGTGTCGGTCCAGGAACTGGCCGCCCGCAACCACATCACCAACCCTGACCGCATCTACGCGGGCCAGAACATCGATCTCGCTCCGCCCCCGCCCCCGCCGCCACCGGAGTCCGCGCAGCCCGCGCCGCCTCCCAACCCGCTGACGAGGGAGCAGGCGCGCCGGATCCTGGTGGCGGCCGCCGCCCAGCAGCAGGTCGACCCGGCGCTGGTCCTCGGGCTGGCCTACTGGGAGAGCGGCTGGAACCAGGCCGAGGTTTCGCCCGCGGGCGCGGTGGGGCTGATGCAGGTCACGCCGGGCGCGGCGAACTGGGCGGGACCGGCCCTTCTCCACCGCCGGGTCGACATCCATCGCCCCGAGGACAACGCCGCCGTCGGCGCCGCTCTGCTCAAGCGCTACCTGGCCGAGTTCCATGACGAGCGCCTGGCCCTGGCCGCCTACTACCAGGGCGCCACGGCGACCCACAAGCATGGGATCTACCCCTCGAGCGAGCGCTACATCACGGGCATCCTCGCCCTTCGGGATCGGGCTCGGGCGGGTCAGCTCTAGAGGTCAGTTAGGGCCCTAACGGAGGTACCATCATCGACCGATGGTCACCGCCGTCGTCCTCGTCAAGGCTACCCGCGAGGGCGTTCGCGAGCTTGGTCCCCAGCTGGCGGACGTCGAGGGCGTCGCCGAGGTCTACACCGTGACCGGCGAGTGGGATTTCATCGCCATCATCCGCGTCCGCGAGCACGACGAGCTGGCCAAGACGGTGACCCAAGGACTGCTCGGCCTCGAGGGGATCGAGCGGACCAACACGATGGTCGCCTTCCAGCAGTTCTCCTCGCACGACCTGGAGGCGATGTTCGGGCTGGGACTGGAGCCCTGATCGAGGTCGCCCTCGAGGCGGCCCGAGCCGGAGCCCGGGTGCTTCGCGCCCGCGGCCTCTCCCGCCCGGGTTCGGCCGCCCAGCTCAAGGCGCCCGGCGACTACGTGACCGACACCGACCTCGCCAGCGAGCACGCGATCCTGGAGGTGCTGGCGCGCCTCGCCCCGGGTATCGCCGTGCTGGGCGAGGAGACGGGCGGCTCGCGGGCGGGGACGATGTGGGCGATCGATCCCCTCGACGGCACCACCAACTTCACGCGTGGCTTTCCGGTCGTGGGCGTGTCGGTGGGCCTGATCGACCGCGGCGAGGCGGTCGCCGGTGCCGTGATCGCGCCCTGGCTGGACATCGAGTTCGCAGCGCAGCGGGGCCGAGGCGCGAGCCTCAATGGCGAGCCCCTGCAGCGGCCTCAGCGCGACGCACCCGCATCGGTGGTCGCCACCGGGTTTCCTTTCCGGCGCAAGCAGCGGATTCCCCGGCACGCATTCGTGCTCGAGGGCGCCTTGCGGCGCTTCGAAGACCTGCGGCGAGCGGGCGCTGCCTCGCTCGACCTGGCCTGGACGGCCTCAGGTAGCTTCGACGGCTTCTTCGAGCTCGGGCTGGGCACCTGGGACGTGCTCGCGGGCGCCGTGCTCGTGCTCGAGGCCGGCGGGCTGGTCACCGACTGGGCGGGCGGGCAGGGCTGGCTGGAGTCGGGCGACATCCTGGCCGGGACGCCGGCCGTGCACGAGGTCCTACTGGAACTCGCCGCGCAAGCGCCGGATGGGTAGCTCCAGCAGACTTCTCACCTGCTGGCGTGCCGCCAGCCGGGCCGGCACCCGTCGCCTGACGCCGACCTCGGGCCGCGTGGCCGCCGCCTCGACCGCTTGCCGAAAGTCGGCGGCGGTCTTGCCATCGAATGCGGTGAGCACGCGTCCCAGGTCATGCCCGCCGAAGTGGCTGTCACTGCCCGCCACGGCCGCCCCCAGCCGCTCTCTGTGCGCCTCGTAGAAGCTGATCAGGGCGCGCCGCCGGCCGGGGGTGATCGGCGAGGGATGGACGACCTCGATGGCGTCCAGACGGCGGCGCTCGATCAGGCGTGCCAGCATCCCGGGCTGGATGGAGGCGAAGAAGGTCGGCATGAACGGATGAGGAATGACCGCCAGGCCACCCTGGTCGTGGATGGCGTCGATGGTGTCCTCGATCGACATGCCCATGCGCACGGGTTTTGTCAGGTACCAGCCGACGATGTGCGTCTGCGCGGGCCAGCGGGTGGTGATCTCCTGGCCCGGGACGACGGCCACCCCTGCCTCCTCACCGCGGGCGACCGTCTGCACGGTGGCCGCCATCGTGTCGTGGTCGCAGACCGCGATCAGGTCGATGCCCGCCCGCAGGGCCGCGGAGACCAGCTCCGCGGGCGAGACCATGCCGTCGGAGGCGGTGGTGTGGCAGTGGGGATCTGCGAGACCCATAAGCCTCAGCCGCCGAAGAGGGCGTTCACGAAGCGGGCGGGGTCGAAGGCGTAGAGGTCGCCGATCCCCTCCCCCACGCCGATCATCTTGGTCGGTACGCCCAGCTCGCGCTCGATGGCGACGACCGCGCCGCCCTTGGCCGTGCCATCCATCTTGGTCAGCACCAGACCAGTGATCGGCACTGCCTCGTTGAAGCCCTTTGCCTGCGCCAGGCTGGCCTGACCGAGCACGCCGTCGAGGACGAGAAGCGACTCGTGCGGCGCCCCCTCGAGCGCCCGGCCGGCCACCCGGGCCACCTTGGAGAGCTCCTGGAGCAGGTTCTGCTGCGTCTGCAGCCGTCCCGCGGTGTCGACCACTGCGACGTCTAACCCGCGCGCCTCGGCGGCCTTGAGGGCGTCGAAGACTACGGCCGCCGGATCACCGCCCGGCCTGCCCGCGAAGGCCTCCACGCCAGCGCGCTCCGCCCAGGCCAGGGCCTGCTCGATGCCGGCCGCCCGGTAGGTGTCAGCCGCAACCGCCAGCACCCGGCGGCCACTCTGCTTGAGACCGTGCGCGAGCTTGCCCATCGTCGTGGTCTTGCCGGCGCCGTTGACGCCGTAGAGGAGAACGCAGCTCGGCCGGGCGCCGATGTTGAGCCAGCGCGGCTGGTCGGAGAAGTAGCGGACGAGCTCGGCTTCGATCAGGTGGCGCGCCACCTCGGTCGTGTTCGGGCGCAAGAAGCGGATGCGTTCGGTCACTTCGGCGGCGATCTGCGGCCCGAAGTCGCTCGCCAGCAGGAGCTCCTCCAGCTCGTCATAGAAACCGGGCGAGAGCGGCGTGCCGGCGCCGCGCAAGCCTTCAGCGAGGAGATCGCGGGTGCGGGTCGCCACCCGGCTCCAGAACCGCGCCCGCTGCTCGGGTTCCACGTTGGACATTACGGCTATTGTGTCGGGCGAATGCGCCCGCCCGTGGCTCCCTTGGCCGGATGACCGTCCTCGGCCTCGATCACGTCCAGATCGGAATCCTTCCTGGTGGCGAGCCGGAGGCTCGGCGCTTCTGGTCGGAAGCGGTCGGGCTGCCCGAGATTCCGAAACCCGCCGCTCTCGCCGGGCGTGGCGGCGTCTGGTTCCAGGCGGGCGCCCAGCAGGTGCACTGCGGAGTCGAGGATCCGGTCGCACGCTCCCGGCGGCACCCTGCGCTCCTCACCGACGACCTCGACCGGCTGCGCGTGCGGTTGGAGTCGGCCGGCTTCCCCATCCGTTTCGAGCCCGAGCTGCCCGGTTACCGGCGGCTTTTCAGCGAAGATGGGTTCGGGAACCGGGTCGAGTTCATGCAGCGGATCGAGCCCTGAGCTCACTCGCGGACCTCAAGCCAGGCGATCACCTGGGCGACTACGTGATCGAGGAGCTGCTCGGGACGGGCGGCATGGGCCGCGTGTACAAGGCCTACCACCCGCGGCTCAAGCGCCATGTGGCGATCAAGGTCGTCGGTGCGGCGGCCGACGGCGAGGCGACCCGGCGGTTCGAGCGGGAGGCGCAGGCGGTGGCCGGACTCCACCACCCCCACATCCTGACCGTCTTCGACTACGGCGAGGTGCAGGGGGAGCCCTACATGGTCCTCGAGTACATGGCCAACGGCTCGCTGGCCGACCGCGAGGATACCCTGCCCCTGCCACCCGAAGAGGTCGTGCGACTCCTGCGCCCCGTCGCCGCCGCCCTCGACCACGCCCACCGGCGGGGCGTCATCCACCGGGACGTCAAGCCGGCGAACGTCTTCCTCGACGGCGAGCAGAGGCCGGTGTTGGGGGACTTCGGCCTCTCCAAGCTGAACCGGATGGACTCGCTGACCGCGACCGGGACGATTGCCGGGACGCCCACCTTCCTCTCCCCTGAACAGGCCCGTGGGCAGCAGCTGACGGCCGCCTCCGACATCTACTCGCTGGCCGTTATGGCGTTCCTCTTGCTGACCGGCGAACCGCCGTTCAAGAGCGGCGCCGACCCCCTGGCGGTGCTCTACCAGCACGTCAACGAGCTGCCGCCCCCGCCCTCGCAGGTGTGCTCCGCGCTCCCGCCCGCCCTCGACAACATCGTGCTCAAGGGCCTGGCCAAAGGGCCGGACGAGCGCTGGCCGACCGCCACCGAAATGGTGGAGGCGCTCGACGACGCCATCAAGGTTCAAGGACCGCTGGCGCGGACGGTTGCTCTGCAGCCGGCGGGCCGCAGCCGCGCCCGGGAGCTGCGAATCGCGGGTGCCGCGATCGCCGCCCTCGCGCTGCTGGCGGGAGCCGCTTACGGCCTCAGCCGGTTCGCGCCACTACCGGGCGCGATCACCGGCTCGGAATCGCCGCCGCCGGGGGCAACGGCGGCCGGTTCGGTCGCGGTCGATACGCCGGAGCCGCTCAAGATCGGCCAGGCGATCAAGGTCCACGGTGCGGGGCTCGACCCGGCTCGCGGCGCCCGGGTCTTCATCGAGCAAGGTGGGATCGGTGCTCAGATCGAGGACGACTCATTGATCGCGATCAACCCGGACGGCACCTTCGAGGCCCAGGGGATCGTCCACCGCGACCTTCAGCCGGGGAAGGCGCTGGTCAAGGCGTGCAGCCTCGACTCTGGGGATCGCGTCATCGACGCGACCTGTCTCAAGACCCCTGTGACTCTGACTCGCTAGCGCTCGGGCGGCTCTTGCCGGAGCCGTGCGTCTTCTGGTGGCCGCCGGCCACGACGCTCTTCCCCCCGTGACCGCCGTTCGAGGTCATCCTCGGCTCGGCGGTTTCCTCTGCGGCCTGGCTGCCGCCGGCCTCGGGTTGGGACGCCGGCTCCAGCCCGGCTGCCGCCGGTTCCGGGGTTGACGCGGCCTC
>CAZXGB010000029.1:6976-21893 GCA_964640005.1 uncultured Actinomycetes bacterium
GTTGGGACGCCGGCTCCAGCCCGGCTGCCGCCGGTTCCGGGGTTGACGCGGCCTCAGGGGTTGCCGCCGGCTCAGGCGTCGCCGCCGGCTCAGGCGTTGCTGCCGGCTCAGGGGTTGCTGCCGGCTCAGTGATGGATGTCTCTCGATTGGCCGCCGGTTCCGCCGCGATTGCCGGCTTTGCGGCCACCACATCCGCCGGAGCGGGTGGCTTGAGCGCAGGGCCGGAGGTGTGTGCAGCGGCCGGTCCGGGAAGCCAGGTGACTTCGGCCGCCATCGCGCCCGAGGACGCCTGCTCGGCATCCGTAGGCGGTTGCGGCCGCGCCAGGGGCAGCCAGCGCAGCCCGCTCGAAGCGGAGAGCCATGCCGGACCCGAGGTGGGAAGCCAGCTCAGGCCGGTCGGTGAAGGGTGGGTTGCGGTCGTTATCGCTGCCAGTGCGAGCGCGCCCGCCACGCCCGCGGAAGCCACCTTCGGGTAGCTGGACATGGTGGCGAACACGGTGCGCGCCACATACGTCGATCGGGCACGAAGCCAAGGCCTGGACTCTCCCATCTCCCACCGCGGACGGTAGCGGGAGCCGGATCTCGACGAGCCCCCAATAGGGGCGTCAACTCACAGTCGTAGCGCAGTCGCTTCGGCGTTGCGGGGGCGCTAAGCGGTCTTCGTCTGCGGCTGCCGCTGGGTCGGCCGGATGTCTTCCAGGCGGACCGAAACGAGGTGTGAGCAGCCGCTCTCGTCGAGATGAACTCCGTAGAGCGCGGAAGCGCACGCCATGGTCACGTGGTTGTGCGTGATGACCAGAAACTGCCGCTGGCCGCCGAGGCGCTGCAGCACCTCGCCGAAGCGCCCGACGTTGGCGTCATCGAGAGCCGCGTCGACCTCGTCGAAGATGGTGAACGGGCTCGGGTTGACCTCGGACAGCGCCATGACAAGAGCAAGGGCGGTCATCGCGCGCTCCCCGGACGAGAGCAGCGTCACGGTCTGCAGCCTCTTCTTGACCGGCTGAACCAAGATCTCGACGCCGCTTCGGGGGCCGTCGTCGCCTCCGATGTGACGCAGAGTGCAGCGCCCCCCGCCGCTCAGCTCGGCGAAGTACTCCTGGAAGTTGGCGGCCACGGCTCCGAACACGGCGTCATAGCGCGACTCCTCTTCCTCGCGGAGGCGGGCGACCAGCTCCTCGAGGTCCTCGCGGGCCGCTGCGATGTCCTTGAGCTGGGTCTCCAGCGTCTGAAAGCGTTCCTCCAGCTCGGCGCACTCCGCCTCTGCGAGCGGATTCGTTGGGCCGAGCTCACGCAGCCGGCGCTCAAGGTCCCGCATCTCGCGCTCTCGGGCCTTGCCGCCCGGGATCTCCTCGGGCGCCAATCCCTCCGGCATGCGCTGGCGGATCTCCTCCATCCGGGCCGCCGCCAGCTCCGCCTCCCGGGAGATCAGGCCCAGGTTGCCCTCGAGGGTGCCCACCTTGAGCCGGGCGTCGACTCGCGCCTCCTCCAGCTGGACGAGCCGGCGGGCTGCCGAGGCGAGCTCCGCCTCCTCGTCGGGGGACTCGGTCTCGGCCGCCTGCAGCCTCCGCCTCGCCTCCTCCACGGCCTCGCGAAGCCCCGGCAACGTCGCCTCGACGCCGGCCGCCGCGCGTTCGGCCGCCTCCGCCCGCTGAATCCGGGCCATTCGGGCCTGCTCGACCGCCGCCAGGTCCGACTCGAGCGAGCGAACCTGGCGCTGCAGATCGCTCACCCGGTCGCGCCAGCGCCCGCGCTCCGACTCCAGCCGCCGCATCTCGGACCGATGTTCGGCGACCAGGCGCTGGTGCTCCTCGACCGCACGCGCCAGCTGGGCGGCCTGCTCCTCAGCGTTGCCCTGCGCCTGCTCGAGGATGGGAAGGCGTTCCGCTTCCGCCGCCTCGGCGGCGCGCGCCTGTTCGAGCTGCGCTCTCTGGTCCTCCAGGCGCGTCCGCGCCTGGGCGGCGCTGGTGACCTCCGCCAGCCGGGCCTGCGCCTGCCGCGCTTCTTCCTGGAGCCGCCTGGTGTCGCCGGCGGCGGGCTCGAGCTCGGCGACCTGGTCGAGGAGCTCGCGCTTGCGGGCGGCGATCTTGACGCGAGCGTCGGCGCCGGCGCGTACGACTCCAGGCTGCCGGTAGACGCCGTCGAGGGTCACCGCCTCTCCCAACACCACCCGGCCGAGCAGCCGCCGCGCGACCTCCTCGTAGCCGGGCTCGCAGCGCACGTGCTCGAGCAGCGATCCCGCGCTCGCCTCCGCCCCGGCAACCGGGAAGAAAACCGTCGCCTGGTCGCGGGAGCCTGCGGCCGCCGCCTCCGCCCCTTCCTGGGTGGGAGCAACCCAAGCGTCGACAAACGCCCCCAGGGCGGCGGAGAGCGCCGCCTCGTAACCCGGCCGGGCCAGGATTACGTCTCCGACTCGCTTGAGGCCGCCCTTGGGCGAAGGGCGCAGCGCCTCCAGGCCCTCGAGCTCGGCGCGAACCCGCTGCAGCTTGGTGGCCGCGTCGGCGGCCCGCTGAGCCGCGGCCGACGCGCCCTCCGCAGCGGCGAGCAAGGGGCCGAGCATCGCCTCCGCCTCGAGCACCGATGGCTCCAGGCGCTTGACGGAATCCTCGAGGAACTGGCGCCGCGTTCGCGCCGCGGCCAGCGCCGACTCGGCGCTGCCGAGGGCGCGCCTGGCCTGTTCGGCCTGCCGGCGGGCCTCCTGGGCGCTCGCGGCATCGCCGGCAGGAGGCTCGGGGAGAGCGGCCGGCACCCTGGCCAGCTCGGCTTCCGCGGCCCCCAGCTCGGCCGCCAGCTGGGCCTTCAGCGCAGTGCCCGAGTCGGCCCGCGCGCGCAGCTCAGCCTCCTCCGCCCGCGCCGCCTGCGCCAGGGCGCCCTGGCTCCGACCTCTTTCCTCGGCGAGCGCCAGCTCGTGCTCGGCGCCGCGCAGCTCGAGCCGGATGGCGCCGACCTGCTTCTGGCGCTGCAGCCGAAGGTCCTGGGCAGCCTGGACCTGCTCGCGCCAGGTCTGGAACTCGCCTTCGGCCGCCTGAGCCATCTGCCGCGCCTCTTCCAGCCGGCGCTCCAGCGACTGCGCCTGGGAAAGAGCGCGCTTGTGCGTGTCCCTGGCCTCGCGCCACTCCTCGTAGACGATGCTGCCGCGCAGAATCTCGAGGCGGCGGCCGGCCTCCGCCGCCTCGCGCGCGGCGTCCGCCTGCAGCCGGAGCACGCCGAGCCGGGGCTCGATCTCACCCCGGATGTCCTCCAGCCGCTCGAGGTTGGCGGCCAGCTCGTGGAGCTTGTCCGCCGCCTCCGACCGCTTGGCCTTGACCCCCCGGACCTGCGCCGCCTCCTCGATCAGCTGCCGGCGCTGCTCCGGGCTGCAGCTGATGATCGACTCGATGTCGCGCTGGGTGACGATCGAGTAGGACTCGGTGGTCAGGCCGGTGGAGGCCAGGAGGTCAAGAAGATCTCGCCGGCGGACTCGCGTCCCGTTGAGGAAGTAATCGCTCTGCCCGCTCCGGTCGACGCGCCGCCGGATCGACACCTCTTCGTAGTCGACCGGCAGGCGGCCCTCGGAGTTGTCGATCACGATCATCGCCTCCGCCGACGAGGCGCGCGCGCGGCGCTCGCCGCCGGCGAAGATGACCTCTTCCATCTTCTTGCCGCGCAGGTCTTTGGCGCTGCTCTCGCCGAGTACCCACTTGAAGGCGTCCAGGATGTTCGTCTTCCCGGAGCCGTTGGGACCGACGATGGCCGTGACGCCGCCCTCGAAGCGGATCTCGGTCTGCCGCGCGAAGGTTTTGAACCCGGCCAGGGTCAGCGAGCGCAGGTACACCGGTGGGCGGAGGTTACCAGATGTGGTGCCTGCAAGCCCGTCGTATCACAGTATCTGGGCGGGGCCAATATGCCAGCGCCGCGACAGCCCTCGGCGCCCGTCCGTCGCCGCTTCGCGGCGACACCTCCCCGTCGAGCGGGGAGGAGGCCTCACTCGATCGGTTCGCCGAATTGGCGGGGTCGCGGAACCTCGGGTTGCGGTTCGGGCTCGACGCGCGCCTCCGGCTCTGGCGTCGCCGCCGCCTTGCGTGGAGAACGGCGGCGCGACCTCGATCGCGGTTTCGGCTCTGCGGGCTCGCTGAGCACCGGCTCGGCCTCCGGCTGCTCCGCGGGCGTCGCGGCCTCCGCCGGTGCCTCGGCCGCCGCCTTTCGCCGCGGCGACCGCCGCCGCGTTCGCGGCCGGGCCGGTTCCGCCTCCGGGGCCGGACCGCCGACCTCGGGCTCGGCGACCGGCTCGCTGAGCGGGCGTTCTGGCGGCGGCTGGAGCTCGCTGGTCTCCTCGGCGGCCAGCACCTCGGCCACCTCGTCCGGCGTCACGTCGGCTGCCGGCCCCTCTGGCAGCGCCACCTCTGCGACGGCGCCGCCGCGCCGCCGGCGCCGGCGGCCGTCTCTTCGAACCGGCGCCTCTCCCGTCCCCTCGGCGGATCCCAGGATCTTGGCGATCGCGCTCCGTGCGGCGTCCTGCTCGGCTTCTTGCTTCGTATGGCCGTAACCGGAGCCGAGCGCTTCATCCCCGGCGAAGACGACGGCCGTGTACTCGCGCCGGTTGCCGGCGCGGGCGCCGGCCGAGTCATAGACGGGGGTCTGGTTGAAGCGCTCCTGCACAAGCTGCTGCAGGCGCCCCTTGTAGTTCTCGTCCTTCACGGGCTCCGGCAGCCGCCGGAAGCGGTCCAGGTAGAAGTGGTAGGCGGCGTCGTAGCCGGCGTCGAGGAAGATCGCGCCCAGCACCGCCTCGAAGGCGTTGGCGAGGAGCGACTTCAACGAGCGCCCGCCGCCCTTCGCGATTCCCTTGCCAAGATAGAGGTGCTCGCCGATGCCGAGCTCCTCCGAGAGCTCGGCCAGCGTATTCGTGTTGACCATCGCCGAGCGCGTCTGGGTGAGCTCGCCCTCGTTGGCCTCCGGCCGGTACTTGTACAGGTACTCGGCCGTGATCAGCTGAAGAACCGCGTCGCCGAGATACTCCAGCCGCTCGTTGTCACGCGGGGAGAGCTGCGGGCTCTCGTTCGCGAACGAGCTGTGTGTCAGAGCCTCCTGGAGGAGAGTCGGGTCACGAAAGGCGATCCCGATCCGCTCCTGGAGGTCCTCCATGGTGGCGGACGGGACATGACTCGCCGGTTTAGCCGCCGCTCTTCTCCTGGATGTACTCCCAGGCCTGTCCGACGGTTGTGATCTTTTCGGCGTCTTCGTCCGGAATCTCCAGGCCGGTGTTCTCTTCGAAGGCGTAGATCAGCTCGACGAGGTCGAGCGAGTCGGCGTTGAGGTCCTCCTGAAAGGAAGCATCCATCGTTACCTGCTCTGGCTCAACGCCGAGCCTCTCGACGATGATGTTCCGGAAATCCTCCCAGCTGATCTTCTGGTCCAAGCTCACGCCTCCAACGTATTTCCACCCCACGAAATCTGCTTCGCGGGGACCGAGAATTTTTCGCGACGGTTGAAATCGCCGATGAGAATACCAGTCACGCGGATCCGGGAACCGAGAGCTCGGCAATCGCCTGCGGCGAGGGCACGGCCGCCGCAAAGGCGCCGGGCGCGAGTTCCCTCATCATGCCGGTCAGCGCGCGCTTGGGCCCGACCTCGAGGAAGGCGTCGCAGCCCAGCTCACCGAGCTTGCGCACGCAGTCAGCCCAGCGCACCGGAGAGCTGAGCTGCCGCTCCAGGCTGACCGCGAAGGTGTCCGGCTCGCCGTAGACATCGGCGGTCAGATTGGCGACCACCGGGATCTCAGGCTTGCGCCAGTCGATGATCTCGAGGGCGCCCCGCAGATAGGAGCCGGCCGGCTCGACCAGCGGCGTGTGGAAGGCGGCGCTGACGTTGAGCGGGAGCACTCGCCTGGCCCCCGCCTCCTGGAGCCGCTCGGTCGCTCGCTGCAGGCCGAGAGCCGTACCCCCGATCACAGTCTGGGCGGGCGTGTTGTAGTTCGCCGGCCACACGTCCGGAACGCCGATCAGCGCCGCCTCGATCCTGTCCGGGGGCAGGCCAAGGACCGCGATCATGCCGGTCGTTCCCGCCGGAGCCGCGTCCGCCATCGCTCGTCCCCGTTCGACGACGGCTCGGACCGCTTCCTGCGGCTGGAGCGCGCCGGCCACGCAGAGCGCCGTGTACTCCCCCACCGAATGTCCCGCCGCCGCGTCCGGCACGACCCCGCGCTTGCGCAGCAGTTCGGCCAGTCCGATGCCCGCGAAGAGCAGGGCCGGCTGGGCGTTCTGGGTGAGCTTCAGCTCCTCGTCGTCGGCGGTCGTCAGCAGGCGCCGGAGGTCGACGCCCGCATAGTCCGAGCAGCGGTCGGCCAGCTCGGCGATCTCGCGGTCTTCGAGCAGCTCGACGCCCATCCCGGCCTGCTGCGACCCCTGTCCGGGAAACAGAAATGCGGTTTTCCCCGCCACGGACTCCCAGGGTACCCTTACCCCTGCCGATCGCGTCGCAACACCATGTCCCCAACCGGTATCGGCGGCGGTCCGCCAGGACCGCTCCCCGGCGGCCCTATCGGGTCGTCATAGCACTGCTCGCCCTGGCCGCCGTCGCCGTCGGGCTGGCGCGCGCGTTGGACGGTCCGCTGCACGCCGCGGCGGGCAGCCGGCTGGTGAACGCTCCGGTCCTCACGCTGCCCGGCCTCGGCGCCCCGGCCAGCGGTGGCCAGCTCGGGCTCTCTGGGCTGGCGAGCGGCGCCTGCTGGGCCCTACCCCCTACGGGCGCCGACCTCGGGCGGACGGTGTTCATCGATGCCGGGCACGGTGGTCCCGACCCGGGCGCCGTCGGCGCCGGCATCGCGGAGAAGCAGGCGACGCTTGCGGTGGCGCTGAGGCTGGCCTCCCTCCTCCGCAGCGAGGGCTGGCGGGTGGTGGTCTCGCGGACGGCGGATTCCTCGGTCACCGAGCTGACCGATAAAGACCTCGACGGGGGCGCGATGCGTGGATCGGCGCTCCACCGTGACCTGGTCGAGCGCGTCCTCTGCGCCAACGCCGCCCACGCGGAGGCTCTGCTCGCAGTTCACTTCAACGGCTACGACGATCCGGCCGTCGGCGGTACACAGACCTTCTATGACGCCGAGCGCAGCTTCTCCGATCGCTCCCTCCGGCTCGCGCAATCGCTCCAGGCGGCGCTCGTCCGCGAGCTTGGACGCCAGGACCGAGGTGTCACCGCGGACGGCCAGCTGGCGGCCGCAACTGTGACCGACGCCGGCGCCGCCTACGGACACCTGGTCGAGCTGGGACCGGCGGCGCCCGGCTGGGTGGACACGCCGTCGGCTATGCCGGGGGCGCTGGTCGAGCCCCTCTTCCTGAGCAACCCGGAGGAGGCGGGGATGGCGGGGTCGGCCGCCGGCCAGCAGCGGATCGCGCAGGCGCTGTTCGACGGCTTCCGCGCCTACGTCGGACCTTCATGACCACTGCCTCAAAGCCCAGCCGTAAGGCCTGGCTTTGCCAGGCCGTGTGAGTCCGTCATCCAGGCGTTGGGGACGGAGCGACGCCGACCCAAAGGGAGGTAGGGTCCGGGGGAGGAACCGCAGGTTCTTCCCCCGCTTTATTCGGTCTTAATTACCTCGCGGCCGGCGTAGTAGCCGCAATTCGGGCACACCGTGTGCGGCCGGCGCGGCCTCTTGCACTGAGGGCAAGGCGGCAGCTGCACCAGCGCGAGCGCGAGGTGCGAGCGGCGGCGCCCCTTCTTCGATTTCGAGAGCTTGACCTTCGGGAGTCCCATGGGCGAACGGACAGTTTATCAGCGCATCAGGGCCGCGTTGCCAGCGGCGTCCTCAGCTCAGCTCGCTGTGCTCGAGCTCGACCTCCCGGTCCTCGGGAACGGTGTTGCTCGACTGCAGCGCTTCAACGCCGCGCTTCACGGTCGCGAGGGTCCGCGAGAGATGGGCTTCCAGCTGCTGAAGCTGCTCGAGGGCGTAAGCCTCGGCGTCCCGGATGATCTGGTCCGACTTGGCCTGCGCGTCGCGCACGAGCTGCGCCGCCTGACGCTCCGCGCGCCGGGTCACCTCGTGCTCGGTGATCGCCGACTCCGCACGCTCGTTGGCTTTGGACATGATCCGCGCCGCCTCGGCGTGTGCCTCGGAGATCAGCCGCTGCTGCTCCTGCACCGTCCAGTTCGCCTGCTTGATCTCCTCGGGGAGGTTGAAGCGAAGCTGGTCGACGAGGTCCATGACCTCGTCCTCGTCAACCATCACCTGACTCGAGAAGGGAACATGCCGCGCGTGGTGGATCAGGTACTCGACGCGGTCGAGGATCTCGTCGACCTTTATCTGAACTTCTCCTTCAAGCGCTGGGCCACGACTGGATGAACGAATTCTGAGACGTCGCCGCCGTGGCTGGCGATGTCCTTGAGGATACTTGACGAAACGTAAATGTGAGCGAAGCTCGACATCAGGAAAACGGTGTGGATGTCGGGGGCCAGCTTGCGGTTCATCAGTGCCTGCTGCAGCTCGGCGTCGAAGTCGCTGTAGGCGCGCAGCCCCTTGACGATCGCCTGAGCCCCGACGCTGCGCGCGTAGTCCACGGTCAGGCCCGTGAACTTGCTCACCTCCGCGTTCGGGAGCTCGGCCAGGACGTCTTCGATCATGGCCACGCGCTCGTCGGGCGTGAACACCGACCCCTTCTTGTCCGGGTTCGCTCCGACGGCGACGATCACCCGGTCGAAGAGCGTCAAGGCGCGCTCGACGACGTCCAGGTGACCGTGGGTGAAGGGGTCGAAGCTCCCCGGGTAGACCGCGACCTTCATGCGCTCGCTCGCGCGATTGTGACCGATGTATCGCCGTGGCGGCGGGTTCTGTCGACCTGCAGCCGCTCGAACTTGGGCAGCGCGCCCCGGCTCGAGTGCTCGACCACGACAATCGCTTCCGGGCTGACCAGCGAATCGAGCGCCGCCAGCACCGGATCAAGGTTGTGATCGTCGTAGGGCGGGTCGAGCAGGACCAGATCCGCGGTGGCGGCTTCCGGACCGTGCATGCGCAGCCAGCGCAGCACTTCGGCCTGGACGGCGGTCGCGCGGTCCTCGTAACCGAGAGCGGCCAGGTTGGCGCGGATGGATTTGACACCGTCCTGAGTGCGTTCGACGAATGTCGCCCGGCCGGCGCCGCGCGAGAGCGCTTCGATCCCGAGCGCGCCGGAGCCGGCGTACAGGTCGAGCACCTCGGCGTCGAGAACGGCCGGGCCGAGCATGTTGAAGATCGCGGCCTTGATCAACCCCTGCGTCGGGCGGATCGTCCGCGGCGCCACCAACCGCCGGCCCCGAGCTTCACCGCCCTCGACTCGTAGCGTCAGGCCGTCCCCTCGGTCATGCCCTCAAGGCCGGACGCGAACGATTCCGTTTCCGGTGACCCGTCCGATTCGTGCCGCCGGCCAGGGCTCGCCGGCCAGCGCCGTTTCGAAGCCGTCCGCCCGGTCGGGCGGGATGGCGACGAGCAGGCCGCCGCTGGTCTGAGCATCGCTCAGGAGCAGCTGGTCGATCCGGCCCAGCGCCCCCCACTCGACCCGCGCTTCGAGCGAGACGTGATTGCGGACGGTGCCGCTCGGAAAGAGGTTCTGCCTGGCCAGGTCGCGGGCGCCGGTGATCATCGGCACTGCCGAAAGCTCGATCTCGGCACCAACGCCGAGGTTCATCAGGTGTCCGAGCAGCCCGAAACCGGTGACATCGGTGGCGGCGTGCACCCCGTGAGCGACCATGGCCTCGGCAGCGGCCCGGTTGAGATGGCTCATCACGCGGACCGCCTCCCGCGCGACCTCCTCGGGACAGCGAGCCTGCTTGATCGCGGTCGCGATCACCCCGCTGCCCAGCGGCTTGGTCAGGAAGAGCACGTCCCCCGGTTGAGCGCCCTGGTTGGTGACGATGAGCCGGGGGTCGACCTCTCCGGTCACCGAGTATCCGAACTTGGGCTCCGGGTCGTCGATGCTGTGCCCGCCGACCACCGGGCAGGCCGCCTCTCCCAACTTGGCCGCGCCCGCAAACACAATCTGCTCGACGGCGCCGCTGCTCAGCTTGTCGCGCGGAAAGGCGAGGATGGAGAGGGCGAAGAGGGGCTTGCCCCCCATGGCGTAGACGTCGCTGACCGAGTTGGCGGCGGCGATCGCGCCGAAGTCGCCGGGATCGTCGACGATGGGCGTGAAGAAGTCGACCGTGGCGACCAGCGCCCGGTCCTCGGCGATCCGGTAAACAGCCGCGTCGTCGCGGCCGGCCGCGCCGACGAGCACCCTGGGGTCGGTCACCGCCGGCAGCGCAGCCAGGACCTGGCCCAGCTCCGCTGGGCTGAGCTTGCAGGCTCAACCAGCTCCGTGGCTGTACTCCGTGAGCCGCAGCTCCGACGCCTCGATGTCCACCGCCCGATTATCTGCTCAGTGCGCCACTAGCCCCGGTACCGCCCGATGGCCTCGTAGATGCGGTCGGCGCCCCATTCCACCTCGCCGGTCGGAATCCGCTCATCCGCCCCGTGCACCAGGCTGAGGAAGTCGAGTTCGGGCGGAAAGCGCATGGGGAGGAACCCGTAGGTCTGAATGCCCAGACGGCTAAAGAAGCGCGCGTCCGTGACCGCCGTCAGCACGACCGGGATGGGCGCCCCCTCGGGATCGGCATCACGCAGCACCGAGGCCAGCATCGGGAAGACGCCGAGGTCGGCGGTCGCCGGCCCCTGGTCGAACCGGTCGATCTCGAGCTCGAAGCCGGAGCCCAGCAGGCTGAGCAGCTCGCGCTCGAGGTCGGCCGGGGTAGTGCCGGGCAGGATGCGCCCATCCAGCTCGAGCTCGACAGCGCTCGGGATGACGTTCAGGGTGGTTCCACCGCGCACGATCGTGGCGTTGACCGTGTTGTGGAGGAGCGCGTCGAACATGCGGCCGTTGCTTCCCAGCAGGTCGAGGGTGGCGTCGGCGGTGCCGGCGTCGAGCAGAGCCATGACCAGCTTGGCGGTGTCCGGATCGAGCTCGGCCGCGATCGCCTCCAGCATGCGCAGGACCGGGTCGCTCAGGTGGTAGGGCAGCCGGTTCTGGTCGAGGGCGATGAGCACCTCGCCCAGCCTGGTCATGGCGCTGCCCCGCATCGGCAGCGATCCGTGCCCGCCCGGGCCGCGCAGCGTGAGCGTCACCCGGCAGGACTGCTTCTCGGCAACCATGATCGGATAGAAGCGCCTGCCCGCGAGCTGCATCGTGAAGGCGCCGAATTCGCCGATCGCGTGTCTGACGCCGTCGAAGCGTTCGCTGTGCTCATCGGTAAGGAAGCGGGCGCCGTAGACACCGCCCGCCTCTTCGTCGGAGACGATGCAGAGGAGTAGATCGCCGGGGGGCTTGGTCCCGGCGGCCGCCCAGCGCCGGAAGGCGTCGACCATCATCGCGACGCCGCCCTTCATGTCGATCGCGCCCCGGCCCCACACGTAACCGTCCCGCTCCTCGCCCAAGAAGGGATCCGCCGTCCACAGCTGGTCGTTGACGGGGACCACGTCCACGTGGCCG
The DNA here is from genome assembly GCA_964640005.1 of uncultured Actinomycetes bacterium. Lineage (GTDB taxonomy): Bacteria > Chloroflexota > Dormibacteria > Dormibacterales > Dormibacteraceae > CAZHAC01. Next base: position 18,442 of record CAZXGB010000029.1, read on the forward strand.
TAGAGCAGGAGCGGTGGCGCCTCGCCGCGGCCTTTGATCCTGGCCACCAGATTGAGACGGGCCGGGTCGAGGGCGAGGAGATCGGAGGCGACGCCGTCGCCGGCGAGGAGCTCGCGGAGGAACTCCACGCAAGCGGCCTCACTACCGGGCGGGTTGGTGGTGTCGAACCGGATCAGCTGGCTGAGCAGCTCGCTCGCGTTCACGAGATGGCCGTCACCTTCAGCCGGCGTTCGATCGCAGCCTTGAGCGCCGGGTGGCGCGCGAGGTCGGGATCCGCGGCGACCACCCGCTCCGCCTCCTGCCGGACCTCGTTGAGCAGCTCCGGCTCCCGGAGAGCCCGCATCGCCTCGTCGGAGACGCCGTGCTGGCGGGCGCCCATGAGCTGGCCGATGCCGCGGAGGTGCATGTCGGCCTCAGCCAGGCGGAAGCCGCTGTGCTCCGTCTGCATCAGGTTCAGCCTCAGCATGGCCTCCTCCGACCCCTCGTCGCTCAAGAGCAGGCAGTGGGACCGGGCGGCGCCCCGGCCCACGCGGCCGCGGAACTGGTGGAGCTGGGCCAAGCCGAAGCGCTCAGCGCCCTCGATCAGCATCACGGTCGCGTTGGGGACGTCGACGCCGACCTCGATCACCGAGGTCGCGACCAGAATGTCTGCCTCGCCATCCCGGAACGCGCGCATGACCGCGTCCTTCTCCTTCATCCGGCCGTGGACGAGGGACACGCGGAGGTCGGGGAACACCTTTGTCCGGAGCCGCTCGTACTCGGCCTCCGCCGCTTTGACCTCCAGCTTCTCCGACTCTTCGATCAGCGGGCAGATCACGAAGACCTGGCGGCCGCCCGCGACCTGCTCACGAACCAACTGGTAGGCCTCGTCGCGGTCGTCCGGCGCAACCACACGTGTCTCGACCGGAGTGCGGCCGGGCGGCATCTCGTCGATCACCGACATCGCCATCTCGCCATAGACGGCGAGTGCCAGCGTGCGCGGGATGGGCGTCGCGGTCATGGCCAGGAAGTGCGGACGAGCGCGCCCCGCCTTGGCCCGCAGCAGCTCGCGCTGGCGCGTCCCGAAGCGGTGCTGCTCGTCGACCACGGCGAGCCCCAGGTTGGCCAGCTCGACCCTGTCCTCGATCAGAGCGTGCGTACCGACCAGTACGTCGCAGTGGCCGGAGGCGGCCGCCATCAGGACCCGCCGCCGCTCTGCCGCGGGGAGCCCGGAGACCAGGAGCTCGACGGAAAGCCCCGGAAAGGCGGGCTCGAGGTAGGCGCGGAACTTTTGCAGATGCTGGCGGGCGAGGATCTCGGTCGGGGCCATCACCACCGCCTGCATGCCCGCCGCGCGGACCATCGCCGCCGCCGCCGCGGCGACCGCCGTCTTGCCCGAGCCGACATCGCCGTTGAGGAGCCGGTTCATCGGCAGCTCCTCCTGCATGTCCTTGTACACGTCCCAAATCGCGCGCTTCTGCGCGTGCGTGAGCTCGAAGCCGAGCGCCGCCTTGAAGGTGTCGATCACCTCCTGGCGGTAGGGCACCACCGTCGCCCGCTCATCGGCTTGCTCGCGGCGGAGGGCAAGAAAGGCGCCCTGGAGCTCGAACAGCTCCTGGAACGTCAGCCGGCGGCGGGCTTCCTCCCACTCGGCAGCGGTCTCTGGCTCGTGGAGGGAGCGGATTGCCTGAACGATCGGCAGCAGCCGCTGCCGCTCGAGGACCTCCGGCGGGAGCGGCTCCTCAAGGTGCTCGGCCGCGGACAGGGCGGCGAGGACGAACCCCCGGATCTTCTGGCTGTTGATCCCGGAGGTGACGGGATACCGGGGGATGAGCCGCGAGACGACGCGCGGTGTTCCGGCGCCGACCAGTTCGACGTGGGGATTGACCATCTCGCGGCCCGGACGTACCAGGCCGGCGAGCGCGACCCGGCGACCACGCAGCTTTTGCGCCTGCCATGGCTGATTGAGGAAGGTGACGTGCAGGTCGCCGGTGCCGTCGTTGACGAGCGCCTCGGTCAGCTTGACCCGCTTGTACCTGGACACCTTGGCTTGCGTCTCGATGACGTCGCCGACGACCGTCGCGTGCAGGCCCGGCTTAAGCCAGGCGACCGGAGTGCTGCCGTACGTCTCGAGCGCGTAGGGCGCGTGGAACAGGAGGTCGCGGACGGTTGTGACGCCGAGCTTGGCGAAGGCACCGACATGGCGCGAAGTGACGTCCGGCAGGCGTGATACCGGGGTCTCGAGCGTGAGCGGGCCGGCTGCTGTGGCGACCACGGCCCTATAGCATCAAGCATCCCGCGATCTTCGCCGCCATTCCCCTTTACAGCGGATCAGGGGCCAGGGCGGCGGGCCGTATATCTCCGGCTGAGCTTTTCTGTTCCGGCAGCACGGCGACTGAAGTACATTTTGTGGCCCTCGTGCGCACGCTCATCACGACCAATGGCTCCTACAAGGAGCCGGACGCCGGAACCATCAAGGAGCATCTGGCGCTCTGTGAGAAGGAAGGATTCTGGCTCGACGTCGAGGCGCCCGATGAAGAGGACTACGAGATCCTCGCCCAGGCGTTCGGCTTCCACCACCTCGCAATCGAGGACCTCAGGCACCACAACCAGAGGCCGAAGCTCGAAGAGTTCAAGGGCTACGCGTTCCTGGTCCTCTTCCAGGCCCACTGGGGCGCCAAGGACATCCTCTTCCGCGAGCACCATCAGTTCATCGCCAAGGACTACCTGGTCACCGTGCACAAGGAACCGACCAAGGAGCTGACGGAGCTGCGTGACCGGCTCAGGGCGAGCCCCGAGCTGACAAAGGGCGACCCCGGTTTCCTCACGTACCTGGTGATCGACTCCCTGGTCGACAGCTTGTTCCCAATTCTGGAGCGCCTGGACGAGCACATCGACGAGCTCCAGGACCGGATCCTCGCCAAAGCCACCCCGGCGCTCCTGGAGGAGATCACCGCGCTGAAGCACGATGTGATCGAGCTGCGGAAGTATCTCGGCGCCCAGCGCGACATGTTCGGGAAGCTGATCACCCACTCGCTGGAGCTGCACGACCGGGACCTGACGCTCTACTGGCGCGATGTCCTCGACCACCTCGTGCGCCAGTACGAGACCGTCGACTCTCTCCGCGACCTGCTGACGGGTGCCATGGACGTCTACCTGTCGACGGTCTCCAACCGGCTCAACGTGACGATGAAGGCGCTGACCGTGATCGCCAGCGTCTTCCTCCCCATCTCGTTCCTCACCGGCTTCTTCGGCATGAACTTCTCGTTCCTGACCGGCTACCTGGAACTGCCCTGGTGGACGTTCTGGGTGGGCGTGGGGACGATGGCCTGTTCGGTCCTGGTTCAGCTCTACCTCTTCAAGAGGCGGGGCTGGCTGTAGGGGCCGCTTGACGAGGGCTGCGTCGAGCGTCCGCCCTCGTCCGGCTCACCTCCGATCCCTGCCTGACCAGCCCGCCGCCAAAGCCACCCGCC
>CAZXGB010000030.1:0-21799 GCA_964640005.1 uncultured Actinomycetes bacterium
CCTGAGCCCGATCCTCCTGGTCCTGCTGCTGGGGACCGCCTTCGGCCTCGCCGGCACCCGAGCTCTCCAGCTCTGGCGCGTGCTGCGCCAGGCCAAGAGTCCGGAGGGCTGGCGCGAGGACCTGGGCGAGCGCGGCAAGCGCTTCCTGGTCTATGTGCTCGGGCAGGCGCGAATGCTCCGCTGGCCCTACGCGGGCCTCCTGCACGTACTCATCTTCTATGGCTTCATAGCGCTCTTGACCGCCATCCTCCAGGGTGTCCTGGAGGCCGCCTTCTTCGACTTCCGCTTCGACAAAGTCCCGCTGGCGGGCCCGATCGCGCTTCTGCAGGACAGCTTCTACGTGGCGGTCATGGTCGGCGTGGCGCTGGCCCTCTACCAGCGCCTGGTGCGCAACCCCGACCGCTTCCGGGGCAGCCACCGGGGGGACGCGCTCTTGATCCTGGCCTGGATCGCGTGCCTGGTCACGGCCATGCAGCTGGACTATGCGACCAAGGTCGCGCAGGGGGCGCCGGAGGCGATGGCGGCCTGGCGACCGGTCGCCTCCCTGATCGCCCGCCCCTTCGAGGCTCTGGGCGCGCAGAGCGCTGCACTCACGATCTCGCACGGCGTCTTCTTCTGGCTCCACCTGGTGCTGGTCTTCGGCTTCCTTGTCTACTTGGGACGCTCCAAGCACCTGCACATCGTCACCGCAGCCCCCAACATCTTCTTCTCCAGCACGAAGCCCAAGGCCCGGCTCAAGCCGCTCGATCTGGAGGCCGTGATGGAGGCCTCGGAGACAAACCCTGACGTCCACTTCGGCGTCGCCAAGCTCTGGGAGTTCTCTCAGAAGGACGTGCTCGACTTCTACACCTGCACCGAGTGCGGCCGCTGCCAGGCCTTCTGCCCGGCCTTCAACACGGGCAAGCCGCTGTCACCGAAGACGCTGATCACCGATCTTCGCGACAACCTCTACGAGGAGGTCGCGGGGGGCTACGAGAAGACCAAGCACGACGCCTTCGCGATCCAGGGCAACCCGCATGTCGAGCCGGCGGCCACGATGTGGGTCACCGGCGACCACGGCGAGGAGACGCGGCGTGAGCTGGCGGGCCACTTCCAGCCCTCCTGGCTGTCGCCGGAAACGGTGGACAAGGCGGTGGCTGCCAACGGGGGCGCCCGGCCGCTGTTCGGAGGCACGATCAACGAGGAGACGCTGTGGGCCTGCACCACCTGCGGCGCCTGCATGGACCAGTGCCCGGTCTTCATCGAGCACGTGCCCAAGATCATCGACATGCGGCGGGCCCTGGTCCTCGACGAGTCGCGGATGCCGAAACAGGCGGAGTCGGCGCTCCGCAACATCGAGAACGTGGCCAACCCTTACGGGATGGCGCAGAACGCGCGCGTCGAGTGGGCCAAGGAGCTCGACGTGCCGCTTCTCTCCGAGAAGAAGGACGCCGAGTACGTCTACTGGATGGGGTGCGCCGCCTCCTTCGACGACCGCGCGCGGACGATTTCGACCAACCTGGTCAAGATCCTGAAGGCGGCGCAGGTGGACTTTGCGGTCCTGGGCGGGGAGGAGAAGTGCACGGGGGACCCGGCGCGCCGGATCGGCAACGAGTACCTCTTTCAGGAGCGGGCGCGGGAAAACGTGGAGACGCTCAACCGCTACCAGACGCGGAAGGTGATCGCCAGCTGCCCCCACTGCTTCAACACGATCGCCAACGAGTACCCGGACTTCGGCGGAAACTACGAGGTCATCCACCATTCCCAGCTGATCGACCAGCTGCTAAAGGACGGCAAGATCCGGCTCACCAAGTCGCTCGAGGCGACCCTGACCTACCACGACTCCTGCTATCTCGGGCGCTGGAACAACGTCTTCGCACCTCCGCGGGACATCCTGGAGCGGATTCCGGGGCTCAAGCTCGTCGAGATGGCCAAGAGCGGCTCCGAGGGCATGTGCTGCGGCGCCGGCGGCGGGCGGATGTGGATGGAGGAGTCGAAGCCGCGGGTCAACCACGCGCGGGTGCAGATGGCCGCCGAGACCGAGGCCTCAAAGGTGGCCACCGCCTGCCCCTTCTGCCTGGCCATGTTCGACGAGGGCATCGCCGGCCAGCAGCTGGGCGAGAAGCTTTCGGTCGACGACATCGCCGTCTACGTGGCGCAAGCCCTCCCGGATTAGCCCTCGCGACGGGCGGCCGGCCGCTCGTCTAAGCCGCGTTCGCGGTTCGCCGTCCGACCAGCAAGAGCCTGAGCGCCGCGACTTCGTCGGCTGTCAGCCCGATATCGCGTAGGTACTGCGGCACCCCAACGTGGCCAGTTGCGATCTCCGCCAGTGTGGCCAGCATCGACTCGCGAGTCGGGACAAACTTGCGCATGGAGACGAGCGCGCGCTCCTCCTCGGTCTGCGCCCGGCTTGCCCAGTAGGCGAAGAGCGGCTCGAGGTTGAGCCGGCTTCTCGCGTGCTCGTCGGCGACCGCCTGAGCGCCGGCTCCCGCGTTGCTCAGGAGCAAAGCCGTGACGATGCCCGTCCGGTCCTTCCCGGCGCGGCAGTGAACGAGAACGCCACCGGTAACCGAGAGGTCGAGCAGGTTGAGCAGAGCCTCGCCGATCAGCTCGGCTCGCTTGAAGAGCATGAAACGCATGAGGTCCTCGCTCTCGTGCATCCCGCGCACGTTCTGCATCGCCTCGCTGTCCAGGATGGCCACGCGCCGGTACCCGCGCTCGAGTGCAAACGGGCTCGGCTCTTCGTCCGCCTCTTCATCGGAGCGCAGGTCCAGGTAGCCGGCGATGCCGTACTCATCGAGCCGGCGCCGGCCTTCGGCGGTGAGGAGGGTGGGCGCCTCGCTGCGCACTACGACGCCATATCGAGTGGGGCCGTCAGGCGTGTCAATTCCGCCGAGGTCGCGCGCGTTGTGGAGCCCATCAAAGCGGAGCTTCCGCTCAGCCTCGGCGGCCAGGGTAATGCTCATCACGGCTGAGACTGCCGGGCGGGCGGCGAAGGGCGGGTTAGAAGCGATTTAACGGTCCGCAGTAATCAGTAAGTTCCGAACGCGCGAGCAGGGTTGACCAGGTGGTCGATCAGCGAGACCGCCGCGGCGCCGGGCTGGTCATCCAGCAACATGGCCGCGCTGTCGATCGAGAACCAGCCGCCGTTCGGGTAGCAGCCGTCGGAGCGCGGCCCGGTCGGCCGGAGTAGCCAGTAGTTGGTCGCGCTCCACAGGGCTTCATCGTGGGAGTGCATGACGCTGCCCAGGAAGGCCAGAACCCTCGCGTGGTATCCCGTCTCCGCACGCACACCTCGGATTGCGGCCTGCTCACCTTGTTCGCCTGGCCCAACGCTGACGCTCGGCAGCTCCCAGCGCCGCTCCTCGCGCCGGTGGACGAGCAGCAGCTCCAGCTGGTGGGCCGGTCCGCGATAAACGGCGCCGGCCGCGGAACGCGCGGTCGGGACTTTGAGGTCGGACGCGAGCACCAGTCGAAGCGCCATGACAGCACGCTAAACAGCGAGGCGGTATCCGGCCGTTAGCGATCGGTTAACGATCGGCTAGGCAGTGGCTCTGACCGCCGCCCGCCCGGCGACGAGTCCGGAGAAGAGGCAGCCGCCAAGGAAGGTTCCCTCGAGCGCGCGGTAGCCGTGCACGCCACCTCCCCCAAACCCCGCGACCTCGCCGGCGGCGTAGAGACCGGGCAAAGGCTCGCCGTCGGCGCGGAGCACACGTCCTTCGAGGTCGGTCTGGAGCCCGCCCAGTGTCTTCCGGGTCAGTATGTGCAGGCGCACCGCGATCAGCGGGCCGGCGCTCGGGTCGAGCAGACGGTGGGGTTTGGCGGCTCTGACGAAGCGTTCGCCGATATAGCGGCGGGCGCCCCGGATGGCCACGATCTGGAGATCTTTCGAGTAGGGATTCTCGATCTCCCGGTCCCGCGCGATGATCTCCTGCTCCAGCCGCTCGGCGTCGATCAGAGGTTCGTCGGTGAGCGCGTTCATCCCGTGGACGAGGTCGGCAATCTTGCCGGCGACGACGAAGTCTCTTCCATGCTCCTTGAACTTCTCGATGGGCTCCGGAGCCCGCTTGGAGAAGCCGCGGGTCAGCACCTGCAGGACATCCCGGTTCGTGAGGTCCGGGTTCTGCTCGGAACCCGAGAGCGCGAACTCGCGCCTGATGATCGCCTGGGTGAGCACGAACCAGGTGTGATCGTGGCCGGTCTTCCCGATGTGAGCCAGCGTGCCCAGGGTGTCGAATCCCGGGAAAAGCGGGACCGGCAGGCGGTGGCCGAGCGCGTCGAACCACATCGAGGAGGGGCCGGGAAGGATGCGGATGCCGTGGTTCTTCCAGATCGGGTTCCAGTTCTGGATCCCCTCGGTGTAGTGCCACATGCGGTCGGGGTTGATCACGCTCCCGCCGGCCGTCCTTGCGATCTCCAGCATCCGGCCATCGACGTGCTCGGGGACGCCGCTGAGCATGTGCTGGGGTGCGCCGCCGAGGCTTGCCGGCCAGTTCTTGCGGATCAATTCGTGATTGCCGCCGATGCCTCCAGAGGCGACGAGCACGGCCTGCGCGTGGAGCTCGAACCGGCCGACGGGATTGCGCGAGCTGGCCGTGCCGCGCGCGGCCCGGCTGGGCTCGAGCACGGAGCCACGAACACCGTCGACCGAGCCGCCGGTCAGCGTCAGCTCGTCCACCATGTGCCGGAATCGCAAGCTGACCAGGCCTCGCTCGGCCGCCTTGCGGACGCGCCGCGCGAAGGGGGCCACGACACCCGGTCCGGTCCCCCAGGTGAGGTGGAAGCGGGGCACCGAGTTGCCGTGACCGATCGCCCCGTAGCCGCCGCGCTCTGCCCAGCCCACGATCGGGAGCCAGCGCAGCCCTTGCCGGCGCAGCCACGCGCGTTTCTCGCCCGCCGCAAAGGCGACGTAGGCCTCGGCCCAGCGCCGCGGCCACAGGTCCTCCTCGCGGTCGAAACCAGCGGTACCCATCCAGTCCTGCAGGGCCAGCTCGAACGAGTCGCGGATGCCCAAGCGGCGCTGCTCCGGCGAGTCGACCAGGAAGAGGCCGCCCAGCGACCAGAAGGCCTGGCCGCCCAGGCTGGCTTCGGGCTCCTGGTCGAGCAGGATCACCCGCCGGCCGGCATCTGCGAGCTCCGCGGTGGCGACGAGGCCCGCGAGCCCGCCGCCGACCACGATCACATCAGCGTCAAGAGCCATCCGGAGGATCTTCGTTCAGCGGAGGGCTGAACCGCCAGGCCGCCGTTCAAGCGCTGAAGAGCTGGGGCTTCGCTGCGGCTTAGCCTGCGGTTAACCGCCTGCTCGCTAGCCTTGCTTGTCACAAGACCGGTCGGTCATATCAGCGTGTTCAGTGGGGGTTTTAAGACAACGAATGAAGCGATTGCTCAGTCGCGTCCTACCGCTGGGCCTCCTGGCGGCCCTCATGCTGCCGGTCACGGCCCGAGCGGAGGATGACCAGGGGACTCACAGCCCCATCAAGCACACGATCATCCTGTTCCAGGAGAACATCTCCTTCGACCACTACTTCGGGACTTATGGCCATGGGGCCAACGGCATACCGGCGGGCGTTCAGCTGACGCATACGAGCAGCACCGGGACGAAGTACGGACCGTACTCGCCGACCAAGCTCGACGGGCAGACGCAGGCCTACACCTGCGATGTCGACCACGGGTACGCCGACATGATTCAGATGGCCGATCACGGTCTGATGGACAAGTACCTGCAGTACGGAAACAACAAGACAGTGACCAACCCGAGCACCAGCAGCTCGGCCAGCTGTCCAACGTTCGAGGCCAACCCGACCGGCCAGGCGCTCGCGCTCGGTTATTACGAGGGCAAGGCCGGCGACCCGGCCTCGCCACTCCAGAACTACTGGAGCCTGGCCAGCCAGTACACACTGGCCGACAACTTCTTCCAGGGCGTCTACGGTCCCTCGACGCCGGGCGCCGAGTGGATGGTCGCCGCCACCAACAACACCGTGCACGATCCGAACCCGAACGGTGACGTCTGCAACGACTACCCGGCCGGGATCGCCCCTCAGAACATTCCCAACCTGGGCGCCGAGGCCTCTGCCAAGGGCGTGAGCTGGGCGTGGTTCCAGGGCGGTTTCGGAAGCTGCAGTGGCAGCGCGACCAACGGCTACAGCGCTCACCACGACCCCTTCCAGTACTTCACCTCGACGGCCGACCTCACCCACAAGTGGGCGTGGGACCCGAACCTGAGCTACCCGCAGGCCGACCGCCACCAGCGCGATCTCAACGTGTTCTACTCGGCGCTGGCCCGGACGCCTGTCAACGGCCAGGTACCTGAGCTGCCGGCGGTCTCCTGGGTCAAGGCGCCGACCGCGAGTGACGGCCACCCGGCCTATTCGAGCCCGGTACCCGACGACCAATTCGTCGGCGACCTGGTCAATCGCGTGAAGTCCAGCCCTTACTGGAAGGACACCGCGATCATCGTCGCCTTCGACGAGACCGGCGGCTGGTGGGACCACGTCGCGCCAAAGGACCTGGGCGGCCACTTCGCCACCTGGATCAATGGCCAGCCCAACCTGACCGGGTGCCAGTACCCGGGCGATGGCCTTCCCTGCGGCGAAGCGGGCCTCGGCCCGCGGATGCCCGTGCTCGTCGTCTCTCCCTTTGCGAAGAAGGGATACGTCGACCACACCCTGATGGACACCGCCTCACTCGCCAAGTGGGTCGAGTGGAACCATCGCCTGCCCGCCCTCGGCGTTTGGGGCGACCGCGACCTCACGGCCGGTTCGCTGCTGAGCGCATTCCACTTCGGTGAAGGCGAGCAGGAGCAGAACTAAGCCCAACCAAGACACACACTCCTCCGTCCTAGGGGGCCGGGTCATGTGTCCCGGCCTCCTCTTTATTTATCCTTAGCGGTACGTGGGACATTTGATTGACCCGCCACAAGCCCACTCCGAAGCGCCTCTCTTCGAGATCCTGGAGGCCGTCGAGTACGCCGCCCGCCACGACAACACAGTCGTTCTGATCCAGGACGGCCAGGTCCTGATCGCGCGCCCGGTCGCCGACCGGAACTAGTAGTCCCCCGGGTCCCCTCCCTGCTCGGCGGGGAGGTGTCGCCGCGGAGCTGCGACGGAGGGGTGCCGAGCCGAGTCGACGTCTAGCGGTTTAGTTGGTCAATCCGCTTACTGAAGGCGGCCGGCGAGCGCGATCTGGCGGCGCAGCACGAACCGGCTGGCCACGTTGACGACCAGGACCAGTACCACCAGGACGAGCGCGGCACCCCAGGCCTGGTGCTGGAGGTCCGGATAGGGCGTGAGGGCGTACTTGTAGACGACCAGCGGCAGCGCCATGGTCGCGACATTGGGGTCGAGGTTGAAGCGCGTGTTGCCGAGCGCCGTGAAGAGCAGGGGCGCCGTCTCCCCGCTGGCCCGGGCGACCGCCAGCAGGCAGCCGGTGACCACGCCCGGCATGCCGGCTCGAAGGATCAGCTGGAGGGAAACGCGCCATCGCGGAAGGCCGAGCGCGAGGCCGGCTTCGCGGATGCCGTTGGGGACCAGGCTCAGGGCCGACTCGGTCGTGCGGATCACCACGGGAAGCATCAGCACCGCGAGCGCCGCCGCGCCGGAAATGGCGGAGAAGTGGTGGAAGGGTGCGACCAGGAATGCGAAGACAAAGAGGCCGATCGCGATCGATGGTGCACCGACCAGCACGTCGGTTGCCAGACGAACCCAGCCCGCCCAGCGGTGGTGCCCGTACTCGCCGAGGTGAAGGCCCGCCAGAACGCCCACCGGCAGGGCCAGCAGCGACGCCATCCCAACCATCATCACGGTGCCCCAGATGGCGTGGTTGACGCCCGCGCCCGGTATCCCCACAGGCCGGTAGGTGTTGACGTAGAAGTCGGGGTTGAGTGCCGCTGAGAGGCCGTTTGCCGCGGTGTAGTAAAGGACGAGCGCGAGCGGAATCAGCGCCACCACGGCCAGCGCGTAGACCACGACTCGCGCGACGCCGTTGGCTATCTGGCGCCGTTTCATCGGCTCACCGAGCGCACGAGCAGGAGGGCGCCGGCATTGACAGAAAGCGTCACCAGCACGAGCACGACGCCGAGTTCCATCAGCGCGGCCGGATAAAGCCGTCCGGTCGCCTCAGTGAACTCGTTGGCGATCACGCTGGCCAGCGTGTAGCCAGGCTGGAGGACCGACGCCGGTATGTCCGGCCGGTTACCGATCACCATTGTGACGGCGATCGTCTCGCCCAGGGCGCGGCCGAGCGCGAGCACGGTGGCGCCGAATATGCCGGCACGCGCGGCCGGCAGCACGACGCGCCACGTCGTCTCCCACCAGGTGGCGCCGAGGGCGAAGCTGGCCTCGCGGATGCCGCTCGGGACGGCTTTGATCACGTCACGCGAGACCGCGGCCAGCGTCGGCAGGATCATCACCGCCAGGACGAGAGAGGCTGTGAGGATGCTGGTCTGTCGCGCAGGGGGCGCGAACACTGGAATCCAGCCGAGATGGCTGGCCAGCGGATTCTCGAGGTTGCGGTAGATCCAGGGCGCCATCACGTACAGGCCCCAAAGGCCGTAAACGACACTGGGGATTGCGGCCAGGAGCTCGACTCCGACACCGATCGTGCCCCGGACTCGCGCCAGCCGGGGCTCGGCCAGGAAGGCGGCGGCCCCGACGCCCACGGGAAGCGCGATCGCGAGCGCAATCGCGCTCGTGAGGAGCGTCCCGTAGATGAACGTGATGGCCCCGAAGTCGTTGGTGACCGGGTTCCAGGCCCGAGTGACGAGGAAGCGCAGGCCGTACTGCTGGATGGCTGGCGTTGCCTGGTAGACCAGGATGGCAACGATGCAGAGGAGCGCCGCCGGTGCCAGGGCCGCGATGAGTGCGGTCACGACGCGGAAACGGTCGGGCGCCGGCCGGGAGGCCACACGGCTGGGCGCAGCCCTCTCCGTGGCGACGCTCACGCGGGAACGCCTCCCTCCACCTGGTCGGTTCGGTCGAGCCGGTAGCCGATTCCGCGCACGGTCACGATCGCGAACGCAGTCAGGCCTTCGAACTTGGAGCGAAGCCAGCGAATGTGGACATCGACCGTCTTGCGGTCGCCGACGAAGTCGGCACCCCAGACCTGACTGAGCAGGGCGTCGCGCGAATAGACGCGGCCCGGGTGGGCGAGCAGGAAGGAGAGCAGGTCGAACTCGCGAGCGGTCACCTTGACCTCGATGCCGCCCACCGTCACGCGGCGCGCCGCGCGGTCGATCGAAAACTCGCCCAACACGTCGCGTTCCGGCGCCTGACTAGCGCTGGCCGGCTGGGCGCGCCGGAGCACCGCGTTGACGCGTGCCATGACCTCGCGCACCGAGAACGGCTTGGTGATGTAGTCGTCGGCACCCAGCTCGAGGCCGACGATCTTGTCGACCTCGCTGTCCTTGGCGGTGAGCATGATGATCGGTACCCGGCTCGTTCGCCGGAGCGCCCGGCAGACCTCGATTCCGGAGAGCCCGGGCAACATCAGGTCGAGGAGCACCAGGTCGGGCCGGCCGGTCTGAGCCGTGCGGACGCCGGTGGCGCCGTCGGCCGCTTCGAGCACGGTGTAGCCGGCCGCGCTCAGGTTGTATTTGAGGGTCTCGCGGATGCCCTCGTCGTCCTCGACGACGAGGACGCGACCGATCGAGCTCATCCCAGCTCCACCACCTCGCCCGTCTCCAAAAACACGATGTCCTCGGCGACGTTCGTCACGCGGTCGGAGATCCGCTCCAGGTTGTGGGCGACCAGGAGCAGGGTGACCGTCCGCAGCGCATTGTCGGCGTCCGTTCCCTCTGCCAGCTCGGCGATCAGCTCGTCGAAGATGCGGTGGTAGAGGCGGTCGATCTCATCGTCCTTGGCCGCCACCTCGCGGGCGACGCCCTGGTCGTGCTCGATCAGGGCGTCCAGGATGTCGTGGACCTGGCGTATCGCGAGGTCGCCCATGAGCCCGAACTCGGCCCGGAGCGGCCGGCTCGGCAGTCCGCAGAGCGTGCCCGTCATGCGCGCCACCCGGACGGCGTAGTCGCCGATGCGCTCCAGCTCGGCTGAGATGTAGAGAATGCCCATCACGGTCCGCAGATCCCGTGCGACCGGCTGCTGGGTCGCGATGACCGCGAAGCAGCGCTCACGGATCTGGCGGAACATCTCGTTCAGCGGCTGGTCGTCGAGGCGGACCCGGTCGGCTCCGTCAGGGTCACGATTGCGGAGCGCCTCGAGCGCCGCGTGAATCTGGGATTCGACCTTCGTGGCCATCCGCACGACGGTTTCCCGGAGCTCCGCCAGCTCGGTTTCGAACTGGGGCCTCAGCCGAACCTCCCGGTGATGTAATCCTCGGTTCGCGCGTCCTTCGGGCGGTTGAAGATCTCGACCGTCGGACCGAATTCGACCACCTCGCCGTGACGGTCGTCCGGGTTCATCAGCATGAACGCCGTGAAGTCGGCGACCCGAGCCGCCTGCTGCATGTTGTGGGTCACGATCACTATCGTGTACCTCTCGACCAGCCGGCCCATCAGCTCCTCGATTTTCAGCGTCGAGATGGGATCGAGCGCAGACGCCGGCTCGTCCATCAGGATCACCTCCGGGTTGACGGCAAGGCAGCGGGCGATTGACATGCGCTGCTGCTGGCCACCGGAGAGGGAGACCGCAGGAGCCTTGAGGCGATCCTTGACCTCTTCCCAGAGCGCCGCGTCTTGCAGGCTCCGCTCGACGACTTCCTGGATCTGACTTCGCTTCCAGCCCAGGAGCCGGGGAGCGTAGGCCACGTTGTCGTAGATCGAGAGCGGGAACGGGCTGGGCCGCTGGAAGACCATCCCTACGCGCTGCCGGAGCCGGAGCAGGTTGCGGGTGGTGAGAATCTCTTCGCCGTCCAGCTTCACGGATCCCTCCGCATGGCTGCCCGGCACGAGGTCGTACATGCGGTTGAAGATGCGCAGAAGAGTGCTCTTGCCGCAGCCCGAGGGACCGATCAGAGCGGTGATCCGGCGCTCCGGAATGTCCAGGTTGACGTCCTTGAGAGCGCGGAACTTCCCGTACCAGAAGGACAGCTGGCTGGTCGAAAACTTGACCCCTGGCGCGCCCTCGAGGGCTCGCAGGTCAGGCCTCGTCTGGGGTGTCCGAGCCCACGCACCCATCGGATGAGGTTGCACTCCCCGCTAAGGTACCCGCCTTTTGGTTAACCGATCGTTACGTGAGTGTTAAGAGCCGGGTAACCCGATCGAGAACACCTGGCCGCCCTCGGGCGCGGCCTCTGTCCAGACGCGGCCGCCCATGGCGAGCACGAGGTGCTTGGTGATGGCCAGGCCAAGCCCGGTCCCCGGGACCTCTCGGGGGCGGGCGGGGTCGACCTTGTAGAAGCGCTCGAAGACACGATCCCAGTGCTCGGGGGAGATGCCTACGCCGTGGTCGCGGACGTGAAGCCGGACCTCTGGCCCGACGACCTCGGCCGAGAGCTCGATCGGCGTTTGCGGCGGCGAGAACTTGGCCGCGTTCTCGATCAGGTTGCTGAGCGCCTGGGCGAGCTTTGAACGATCCGCCTCGACGGTGAGCTCGTCCATTGCCTGGATCTCCACGCGCCTGGGCGCGGCACGGTCGGCCACCTCCCGAAGCAGGCCGGGGACCGAAACCCGCATCTGTTGAACCGCCAGCCCTCCGGACTCGATCTCAGTCAACTGGCGGAGGTTGTCCACGATCGCGGAGAGCTGGTCGGCCTCCTTGAGAGCGCGCTCCACGAACATGCGCCGCGCTTGGGGCGGGGCGTCGGTGAAGCTCTCGACGGCAAGGCGGAGCGACGTCAGCGGCGTCTTCAGCTCGTGGGCGAGGTTGGCGACGAACTCCTGGCGCACCGTCTGCAGCCGGCGCACATGGGTCACATCAGTGAGGAAGAGGAGCCGGTCACCCGCGCTCGGTCCAGGCACGACGCGAAGGGTGACGATGCGCTGGCGGTGAACGAGGCGCGCCTCGCCGTCCTGGACGCCCGTCCGCAGCTGCTCGCTGAGACCGCCTTCCCGCGTCACCTCGATGAGGCTCGCGGGTAGCAGCTCGGCGTCGATTCCGAAGTAGGCGCGGGCGGCGGCGTTGGCCGCGATCACGCGCTCGCGCGCGTCAACCAAGAGCGCAATCAGCGGAGCCTGCTCGAGGAGGTCGGGAAACGGATCCTCGGCCCTTTCGGAAGCCTGGTTGTCGCGGGCCCGCCATTCTCGCCAGATCACGGGCGGAGTATATGCAGGGGGACGTCTAGGCCCCGAGCTTTAAGAACTGCATAACCCAGGTTTAACCGACCGCCACCTAACTTGCGGGGCATGAGTCTAACGAGCCAATTGCTCCGGCCTGCCGTCGGCCTTGTGGCGGCGGTGTCCATGGTGGCATGTGGCGGCAATCCCTCAGGCTCGGCCAGCCCGACACCCTCCGTGGACGTCGGCTCTGGCGCGCTGACGGGCGCTGGTGCCACCTTCCCCGAGCCTTTCTACACGAAGGCGTTCTACGACTACAGCCAGAAGCACCCGCAGGTGACGGTCAACTACCAGGCCGTCGGCTCGGGCGCCGGCATCCAGCAGTACACCAAAGGAACGGTCGACTTCGGTGCGTCTGACGTGCCGATGACCGACGCCGAGCTGACGGCGGCCGGCGGTGCTTCCACTCTGGTCGAGGTTCCGACGATCGTGGGCGTGGTCGCCATCGCCTACAACCTGCAGTCCTTCAGCGGCACTCTCAAGCTCGACGGCCCGACGCTGGCCAACATCTACCTCGGCACCATCAAGAAGTGGAACGACCCGGCGATCGCGGCTTTGAACCCAGGAGCAACCCTCCCCTCGAGCAACATCACCGTCGTCCACCGCTCTGACGGTTCGGGCACCAGCTACGCGTTCACCGATTACCTGAGCAAGGTGTCGCCGGACTGGAAGTCGAAGGTCGGCGTCGGCAAGTCCGTCCAGTGGCCGGCCGGCATCGGCGGCTCCGGCAACCAGGGCGTGGGTCAGGCCGTGCAGCAGAACGACGGCGCCATCGGCTACGTCGAGCTGGCCTACGTGATCCAGTCCAACCTGAAAGCGGCCCAGCTCAAGAACGCGGCCGGCAGCTACATCGCTCCGTCCCTCGACGGTGCATCCGCCGCCGCCGCGAGCAACACCAACCCGAGCCCTACCAACTTCTCGATCACCAACGACCCTGGAGCCAATGCCTACCCGATCGCCAGCTTCAGCTGGCTGATCATCAAGCGAGCGCAGACGGACCCCAACAAGGGCAAGGCGATCGCCAATCTCTTCCAGTGGCTCGTGACCGACGGCCAGGCCGATGGCAAGTCGCTGCAGTATGCGGCGCTGCCGAAGGTCGCGCAGGACTACGCGACCTCGCAGCTCAAGCTGATCACCGTAAACGGCGCGCCGGTCCTGAAGTAACCACATCCCCCCTGAGTGGCCGGATCGCCCGCCGATCCGGCCACTTTTCGTTTAGTCCAGGTCTAACCGCGACTTAACTGCGCCTGCCTAGCCTTCGCGCCGTGGCACGGACGATCTACCTCGTCTCCGAGGCGGATGCTGGCGATCGCGAGAGCTGGCCGGGTCCGGATCGCTTCCGGCCGATCACGCGCGACGGCTGGAAGCAGGCGCGTGAGGTTGCCGCCCGCCTCCGCGACCAGCCTGTCTCGCGCGTGCTCGCCAGCCCCTGGCTGCGCTGCCGGCAGACGCTGATGCCCCTCGCCGATGAGCTCGGGATCGACGTCGACGAGCACCGGGCGCTGGCGGAAGCGGAACCGGTCGAGCGGGTGCTCACGCTCCTGGCTGAGATGCCCGATGCGACCACTGTCGTCTGCACCCACGCCGACCTCGTGCGAGAGATCCTTGAGCGTCGCGGCGTCGCGCATGAGCCGGGGCAGATCGGGCCTTGGGTGCTGGACGTCGTCTCCTGAACCGCCGCCGCCAGACCTCGCTCGTCCCCTCGGCTCGCCGCCGCCGGCCGCTGCCGGCCGGTCCTCGGGCGCGCATGTGTGCGACGTGCGCGAGCCCGATCGACTCGGCTTTTGTGGCGCGAGCCGGCCGCCTCTAGTGCTCGTTCGCCTGCGCCCTCTCAGCTTGACGACCTTAACCAACCCTTAACCTGGTCTTTATCGCTGACGTAATAGCGTCTCGTACAAGCTTGCAGGCCCGCCCTCAGACGAGCGCGGCAGGCGTCCGTCCGGGCGCTGACCCTTCGCGCTTCCTCAACCGCGAACTCTCCATGACCGACTACATGGAGCGTGTTCTCGCGATCGCGGAGGACAGTTCGCGCCCACTCCTCGAGCGCGTCGCCTTCCTTGCCATGTCGAGCTTTTCGGTCGACGACTTCTTCCAGATCAGGGTGGCCGGCCTCAAGGAGCAGCTGCTCGCCGCACCGAGCCGGACGTCAGCGGACGGTATGACGGCCGCCGAGCAACTGCACGCGATCCGGCTCCGGATCGAGCAGATCGTGGATCGTCATTCGCGCCTCTATCTCGACGACCTGGTGCCCGCCCTGGGCCAGGCGGGCATCGTGATCTCGAACGCGTCGGAGCTCAGCAAAGAGGATCGCGACTACATCGAGCAGTACTACCGCGAGCGCATCTTTCCGGTCCTGACCCCGCTGGCCGTGGATCCCGGGCACCCGTTCCCGTACATCTCGAACCTCTCTCTGAACCTGGCGGTGCTGGTCCGGGACCCGCTCCGGCGGCGGCGCAGCTTCGCGCGGCTGAAGGTGCCGCCCCTGCTGCCACGGTTCATACCTATGCCCGACGGCCGGCGCTATGTGCCCGTCGAGCAGGTCATCGCCGCCAATCTCCAGTCCCTCTTCCCCGGGATGACCATCGTCAGCAGCCACGTCTTCCGGGTGACCCGCGACGCCGACCTCGAGGTCGTCGAGAGCGAAGCCGAGGACCTGCTCTCGACTATCCAGTCGGAACTACGCCGCCAGCGGCGTCGCGCACCCGGGGTCCGGCTCGAGGTGGAGCCGGGAATGCCCTTCGAGGTGCTGCAGATCCTGGTCCGCGAGCTCGAGCTGGAGCCGGAGGACGTGTACGAGGTCGGCCGCCTGCTCGACCTCCAGGGCCTGTCGATGATCGCCAAGCTGCCCCGCCCCGACCTCAAACCCGAGGTCTGGACGCCCACGACGCAGCCACGGCTCCGAGGAACCGGCAGCCAGTCGCCCGACATCTTCGCCGTGATGCGACAGGGCGACCTTCTCGTTCACCACCCGTACGACTCCTTCTCGACCTCGGTCGAGGCGTTCATCGCCGAAGCGGCCGCCGATCCCGCTGTGCTTGCCATCAAGCAGACGCTCTACCGGACCTCCGGGCCGGCCAGCCCGATCGCCCGCTCCCTGATCCAGGCGGCCGAGTCGGGGATCCAGGCGGTGGCGCTGGTCGAGCTGAAAGCCCGAGGCGACGAGCAGGCCAACATCGAGTGGGCGCAGAAGCTGGAGGAGGCCGGCGTTCACGTCGTCTACGGACTGGTCGGGTTGAAGACCCACGCCAAGGTGGTGCTCGTGGTTCGCCAGGAGGCCGACGGCATCCGGCGCTACGTCCACATCGGGACCGGCAACTACAACCCGGCCACCGCTCAGTCGTACGAGGATGTCGGGCTCCTCTCAACCGACCCTGATCTGGGCGCCGACGTAAGCGACCTATTCAATTACCTGACGGGCTACAGCCGGCAGCGCCGGTACCGCGAGACCATGGTCGCGCCGGCATCCGTCCGCAAGGGCATCCTCGAGCTCATCGCCGGCCAGGCCAAGCCCGGTGGCCGGATCATCCTCAAGGTCAACAACCTGGTCGACCCCGAGGTGATCGAGGCGCTGTACAGAGCCGGCCAGGCGGGGGCTGACATCGACCTGATAATCCGCAGCATGTGCTGCCTGCGGCCGCGCGTGGTGGGGCTTTCAGAGCGCATTCGCGTGCGCTCGATAGTTGGCCGCTTCCTGGAGCATTCGCGGATCTTCCAGTTCGGAAGCGGCGAGCAGGCCGAGTACTGGATCGGCTCTCCCGACCTGATGGACCGGAACCTCGACCGGCGAGTGGAGGTGGTCGCTCCCGTCTCCGATCCCGAACTCCGGCGAGAGCTCGAGCACTGGCTGGAGGTCTCGCTCGCCGATGACGTCCTGAGCTGGGAGCTCTGCAGCGACGGCCGCTGGCGGAAGGTGCCGACCGAGCGCGGCATCAACGTCCATGAGGAGCTGGCGCGGGAGGCGCTGGAGCGCTCGAATGGCGGGTGAGCGCAAGCTCAAGCTCGGCGCTTCGCCCGGTTTCCACCTCCCGGACCTCAACGGTGCCGTCCCGGGAGTCGTGGCCGGCGAGCCGCAGGAGCGGCGGATCGAGGCGACGTACTACGACACCCCGGACCTCGCTCTGGCCCGCGCGGGCAGCAGCCTTCGCCACCAGGCGGGAAATGGCTGGACGCTCATGCTTCCGGAGGCGGGACCGCTCGAGTTCGACGGACGGGCGGGCGAGCCCCCGGCGGAGGCGGTGCGTCTGGTCACCGCTTTCCGGCGCAGCGCGGAGATGCGGCCGGTTGCTCGGCTTTCCACCTGGCGGCGGCGAGTGCGCCTGCACGACGAGTCTGGCGCCGAGCTCGGGGCGGTGACCGATGACGAGGTCTCCGTCCTCGAGGGCCGCCGGGTGGCGGCGCGCTTCCGGGAGGTCGAGCTTTCGCTCTCCGACGGCGCGGGGCCTGAGGTGCTCGATCTTCTACGCGATCGGTTGCTGGCGGTCGGCGCCGGCGAGCAGGAGCCGGTGCCGGTGTACATCCGGGCGCTGGGCCCGCCGGCTCTGCGCCCGCCCGACGTCCGGCCAGAGACGACGGACGCGAACGCCACTGCAGGTGACGCGGTGCGGGCGGGGCTCGCGAAGGCGGTCGAGTCCCTGCTCGCCAGCGACCCGGGTGCGCGTCTCGGGCAGGACCCGGACCACATCCGGCGGATCCGGGTGGCGGCTCGCCGGCTCCGCTCACACCTGCGGACGTTTGCGCCGCTCCTCGATCCGGAGTGGTCGGACCGGCTCGCGGGTGAGCTGGGATGGCTGGCTGGTGAGCTGGGCCGAGTACGCGACCTGGAGGTGGCGGCGGCGCGCCTTCGCCAGCGGGCTTCCGAGGTGCCTGAGCCGGACAAGCAGGCCGCCCGTGCGCTGGCGGCCCTTCCTGCGGCCGAGGCGACTGCTGAACGCCGGCGCCTGGCGGCGACGCTCGATTCGCCCCGCTACGTGGAGCTGCTCGACTTGTTGGTCGAAGCGGCCACGGCTCCCCGGTTGAAAGGCGGCCATAACGTGCCCGCGGCACAGCTGCTGCCCCAACTTGCCGAGGCGCCCTGGAAGAAGCTGCGCAAGGCGGCGTCCGGAATCGGGCGGAGTGCCAGCGGGGAGGAACTGCATGGCGTACGCGTCCGGGCCAAGCGCGCCCGCTACGCCGCCGAGGTGGCCGGCGTTGCGGGCGCCGATTCCAGCGCCTACGTCGCCGCCCTGAGCTCGCTCCAGGATGTCCTTGGCGAGCATCACGACAGCGCCGGCGTCCAGGAATGGCTGCGGGCGCACGCCGGCAGCGGCCGGCGCGCGTTCGTCGCCGGTCAGCTCTACCAGCTCGAGCTAGCCGCCGCGACTCGCGCCTCTTCCTCCTTCCCGGACGCCTGGCAGGCGGCGCGCCGGGGGAGCCTGCGAAAGTGGATGCCATGAGGGCTGAGGCCGAAGACGTTTTCAACAGCGACGGCTGGGGCGATCGCTCGCTCGTCCATGCTGGCGGTGGGATCGTAGTCCGGCCGGGACCGGCGGGGATGCCGGAGATCATCGTCGTCCACCGCCCCGGCTACGACGACTGGACGTTTCCGAAGGGGAAGCTCGCCGACGACCGCGAGTCCGGAGAGGCCGCCGCGGTGCGCGAGGTCGAAGAGGAGACGGGGCTGCGCTGCCGCCTGCTGCGGCCGGTGGGGACGACCCACTACACCGACCACAAGGGCCGCGCCAAGGTCGCGCGCTACTGGGAGATGCGGCCGCTCGGGGGTCACTTCGAGCCCTCGAGGGAGATCGACGAGATGCGCTGGCTGACCGTGGAGGAGGCTCTCGAACTGCTCAGCTACGACCACGATCGCGACCTCCTCCGGTCCTGGGAGGCATCGATCTCGTAAGCCCTGGCGGGCGGCGCCGCATGGCGTTGCCGCGGTGCCCAACTCGCTGTTAACTCCGACCTTGACACGTGCCCTACCCTCGCTCCGTACCCCGGGGTGGGTGGGGATTTCCGGTAGGGCGGGGAATTAGGTTTAGATAGCGTCCCCTGCCGGAGCTAGGCGGAAGAGGCGAGCCTTCGTTGCTGCAGGAGCTCCCGCAGCGGCTCGAAAAGGACAACCTCAGGCCGGTCCGCGAGCACCCTCTCCGCGTCGTCGAGGTCGACCCAGGCCAGCGAGTCGACCTCGCGCGAGGACCGGAAACCGCCGCCTACCGGAGTCATCAGCCAGTAGGTCGCGATCTTCGAGCGTCCGCGGCGCGAAGAGTAAAGAACACTGCCCAGTAGGGTCTCGGGACGGGCCGCGTATCCCGTTTCTTCTCGAACCTCGCGGACGGCCGCGTCGATGCTCGACTCGCCCAAGCGAAGGCCTCCCTTCGGAAAGCTCCAGTCGTCCTTACGAGGACGGTGGACGACGGCGACCTCCACCCGGCCACGAGCTCGCCGCCAGAGCACCCCGCCGGCGGAGGCTGAGACCTGGTTCAAGACGTCGTGAGAAATCAGTGTGGGGGGCGCCGGTCGCGCCATGATCGGTCGCCAGGCTACCAGAAGTAGGTTAAGTGGAGGTTAGCGGGGCGGTGGCGCGCCCAGAATGAACTCGCGATCGCATCGTGCAACAGTCGCTGTCGACACCGCGGTACCCAGACGCTGTGTTCGTCACCCAGAACGTGCGGCTTACGAAGGCGTAATCCGGAGTCGCCGGGTCAATCGCCGCCTTCAATCGGGGAGTACACGTAAAAGAGGTGCCCATCGAGGTCGCGGAAAGCTCCACGGATCTCGTGGGAACCGCGAGATGGCCGTTCCACGATCACAGCGCCGGCCGCGGCGGCGCGCGCGAGCGCCAGCTCGACGTTTGGCACCTTGATGTTGACCGCCATCTCGGCCGCGATCCTCTGTCCGGCTCCAGCGAGCGCGATGTTGAAGTCGCCGCCGCTGAAGACTGCCCACCGGTCGCCGTCACGGAAGAGTGGGGTCAATCCGAGGCCCTTCTCGTAGTAGTTACAGGCACGGTCCATGTTGGCGACGGATAGCACCACCGAGCGGACGTCGCCGAGGGCTTCCGTTCTGGAGTCGAGCAGGCGCTGGAAACCGCTCTGGAAGAACACCAGCGGCCGGCGCGAGTGATCCGCCTCCAGGTCGATCACGCGGCAGATGGCAACCGTGTGGTCACCGCCGTCGTGCTCGCTCTGGATCGCACAGTCGATCCACGCCAGCGCCTCCTCCAGGATCGGGCTGCCTGACACGGGCGCCGGCCGCCAGGGCGTGCTTTTGTACTTCTCGGATCCCGGCTGCGCAAACTGACGCGCGAGGTCGGCCTGACCCTCAGCGAGAAGGTTGACGCAGAGCCGGCCGGCCTCACGGATGCGAGGCCAGCTGGTGGAGGAGCGGCTGGGGCAGAGCAAGATCAGCGGGGGGTCGAGGGAGAGCGAACAGAACGACTGGATGGTCACCCCGACCGGACTCCCGCCGTCGACCGCCGTAACGACAGCCACGCCACTCGCGAAGTGACCGAGGACCGCGCGGAAGTAGCGCTCGAAACTTTCGCTGTCGGAGGCCCGCATTTACCCGAGCTTAACCGCGCGCTCGACGGGCAGCGGTTGCGATGCCGGGGTTAGGATGACGGCGCCATGGTGTGGTATTCGCCGGCTCGCGGCGCGGAGACCTTCGAGGAGAGCCCGATCGCGCCTCAGGCATGCTCCGAGCTCGGTGAGTGCAAGCGACTCCGCTTCGAACCCGATCCATTCGAGGGCGTCACACGCCCCGAGCTCCAGCCGCAGCCTCGATAGCTTCGCCAAGCAGGATCTCGTCGTTGGTCGCCCCGGCGGGAACGATCGGGTAGCAGTGCTCGGCCGCGTCGCAGCGGCAGTCGAGGACAACAGGTCGCGACATAGCCAGCTCGAGCGCGGTTGTCAGCGCCTGGTCGACCTCGCCCATCCGGCTCACGCGAATTCCGGCGCAGCCATAGGATTCGGCCAGTCGGACGTAGTCGGGGAGGTCGACTTCGAGGCGGACGTGCGCCAGGCGGCCGTCGTAGAACATCTCCTGCCACTGCTTGACCATCCCGAGGTGTCCGTTGTTGATGAGAACGACCAGAACGGGTAGTTTCTCGGCCACCGCGGTCGCCAGCTCCTGGACGGTCATCTGGAAACAGCCATCCCCGTCCACCGCCACCACCAGCTCATCGGGTCTGGCGGCCTTGGCTCCGAGTGCCGCCGGCAGCGCGAAGCCCATCGTGCCCAGGCCGCCCGAGTTCGCCCAGCTGCGCGGCCGGTCGAAGCGCAGGAACTGCGAAGCCCACATCTGGTGCTGGCCCACTCCGGCGGTGACGACCGCGCGGCCATTCGAGAGCTCGCGCAACCGTTCGAGCACGTACTGCGGCTTGAGCTCGCCATCCGGATCCTGCCGGTAGGCGAAAGGGTATTGCTCCTTCCAGGCGTCGACCCGCGCCAGCCAGGCTCGCCGTGAGGCTTGATTCGACAGCTGCTCGAAGCCGGGGAGAAGTTGGAGGAGCTCGCGGAGGACTCCCGCCGCGTCGCCGCAGAGGGCGACATCGGCTTCCCGGTTCTTGCCGATTTCATGGCGATCGACGTCCAGATGCACGACCTTCGCGTCCGGTGCAAAGCCGTCCAGGCGTCCGGTTACGCGGTCATCGAATCGAGCGCCGACCGCGACCAGTAGGTCTGCCTTCTGCATGGCGGTCACCGCCGCGTATCCGCCGTGCATACCCGGCATGCCGAGCGAGAGCGGGTGGCTGTCCGGGAACGCACCCCGAGCCATGAGCGTCGTCGTGACCGGGAGCTGCTGGCGGACGGCGAGCTCGAAGACCTCTGTGAATGCGTCCGAGCGAACGGCGCCGCCACCCACGTACAGGACCGGTCGATCCGCTTCGCTGATCAGGCGCGCTGCCTCGCGGAGCGCATCCAGTGGCGGAAGTGGCAACCGGGCCAGGGGTAAAGGACCGCCGTCCGGCACCTCGGTCGCCATCTGGAACACGTCCTTTGGTATGTCGACGAGAACTGGCCCTGGCCTGCCGCTGCTCGCGACTCGGAAGGCTTCGTGAACCGTGTCCGCAACCTGGTCCGCGTCCATGACGAGCCAGTTGGCCTTCGTGATCGGCTTCGTGATTGCGGTCACCGGTGCTTCCTGGAAGGCCTGTCTGCCGAGTCCCGCGCGAGCCACCTGTCCGGTGATCGCGACCAGCGGCACCGAATCCATCATGGCGTCGGTGATCGGGGTGACCAGATTCGTCGCGCCCGGCCCGGAGGTGGCCATGCAAACCCCGGGCCTGCCGGTGACATGCGCATAGCCCTCGGCGGCGTGTCCGGCGCCCTGTTCGTGCCTCATCAAAACGTGGCGGATCCTGCTCTCCAGGAGCTTGTCGTAGGCAGGCAGGATGGCGCCGCCGGGAATGCCGAAGATGGTGTCGACGCCCTCAGCCTCGAGAGCCCGAAACAGTGCCTGCCCACCCGTGATCCGCATCTCGCCTCCTGATCTGGCGAGCCGTTCCTCGAGGAGCCGCGCGACCGCTAAAAAAGAAAACCGCCCGGAGGCGGTTGGCGGCACGCAGCAGAGGTTCGGCTGCGCGCCTAAATAATCGAAATGATCGAAGCCGCGGCG
>CAZXGB010000031.1:0-21237 GCA_964640005.1 uncultured Actinomycetes bacterium
ACTAGTGCCTAGCTCAACAGGCCGGCCAGCGCTCGACGCCGGTGCATGCTGAGCGTCTCCGAGAGCCGGCCGCTGCGTGCCTCCAGCTCACGCGCCTGCCGCACCGCCAGGTCGAGCGTGTGTGCCATCGCCTCGGGCTGATTGGGCGCGAAGAGGGCGGCGGCGCCAAAGCGCGATCGGAGCCCAGGGAAGTCGCTCAGCACCAGCGGCCGGCCGAGGCCGACGGCCTCGAAAGCGGCGCGGTTCATGATTCCGGGGTCGGTGCTGAATACCGCCACCACGTCGGCCGCCAGCAGCTCACCGAGGAAGCGGGCATACGGCAGGTGGCCGGTCCAGACGACGTTGGCGGGCGCCTGCCGGATCAGGGCGCGCGGGAGCCGGCCGGGATCGCCGGTGAGCCGGAACTGGTAGGCGGGCAGCCGCGCGGCGGCGGCGAGGGTTGCGGCAACTGGCTCGTTGCCGTCCAGGCTGCCGGCGACGGCGATGGTCACCCCAGGCTGCCGCGGGAGCGCAGCCGCGTCGACGGCAGAAGGCACGTCGTCCGGCACCAGCAGCGCCCGGGCGCCCCAGTGCGTTACGCGGTCGGCCGCGGCCTCCGTATGGAGGAGGGCGGCAGCGGCCCGGGGCAGCAGCCAGCGGTGGAACGGCTCAGCCCATCGCCAGGCCGAGGAGGGGTCGAAGACATCGGTATGGCAGTCCACGTAGAGGCGCCGGCGGTGCCGCCGGCACCAGGCATGTGCGACCAGGGGCGCGAAGACCGGCGGCGTGATGACGATCACGTGCTCGGGGTCGCGCCGGGTGAGCAGCCGCCAGGTGATGAGAGCCGCCCAGAGGTATCGCAGCGGCGCCAGCGCACGGCGGGCGCCGAGCCTCTCATGGTGGATGAACAGGGCCTCGCCACCCAGATCCCTGGCGAGGCCGACGGTCCGCGGCTGGAAGTGCGCCCAGGAGATCACAAGTAGGGAGGCTCTCGTCTCGCGGGACGACGAGGAATTCATGCCGATCCACGCCGTCATCCTTGCCGGACGGCCACGGGTGTCCCGAACGCCGGGGCGGGCAGGCGCTGGACAGCGGGCCGGGCGGCCTCCCGGTTCAGCGAGAGCGCCGTCAAGAGGCCGACCAGCATCCCGACTTCCTGGACGATGCCGCCAAACGTCAGGTACTGCGCCGTCACCCCCATCAACAGCAGAGCGATCGCGGCAAAGCCGGCGCTGGGACCGATCGCCCGGCGCCACGGGTCGCTGGATCGCCGTTCGGATAGACCGATCCGGGCGATGACAGCCAGCATCAGGACGAGGGTGGCAATCCCAGGGACGCCGGCGCGAAAGCCGGCCCACAGGTACTCGCTGTCCACGTACTGGGTGAGCGGCCCGGGAACCGTGTCCGGTATGAGAGTGCCGGTACCGAGCCAGAAGTGGTCGCGGAGGGCGGGCAGGATGAACTCGTCCCACAACCGGACCCGGTTCTGCATCGTCTCCGGCATCACGAAAATCAGCTGCCCGCCGGACAGCAACCCCTGCGCCGTGGCCCGGGCGCTGACCGCGGGCCAGAGGGCGAACAAGCCGGCCCCGAGCGCGGCCACGATCACCAGCATCTCCCGCGAGATGCGGCGGTAGAGCACTGGAATGGCCACCGCGGCCAACGGCAGCAGCACGAGGGGTGCCAGGGTCTCGCTGGCGACGATCCCCAGTGCGTTGGCGAGCATGAACGCCACCAGCACGGGCGCTGGGAAGCCGGGCCGTCCGACCGCGGCCAGGGCTGTCCCGAGGATGAAATTGAGGAGGCAGAGACCTCCGACTGCGCTGTAGTGGCCGACCAGCGAGTACGGACGGTAGCTGCCGGACGAGCTTGCCACGCTCGCCTGATCGCTGGTGTAGCTGACGTAGTAGGGATCGAGAGCGGCCCGCACGCCTGGCACATCGATGAGCTCGGCGACCGCAATGACGCCGACGAGCGCGCCGGCCAGCATGGCGGCTCCCAGCATCATCCGAAGATCGCCTTCGCTCATCCGGGTCCTGGAGAACAGGCCGTAAACGGCCAGGAGCTGGAGGGGAGCCAGGATCACGCGCCAGGTGTCGGTGTCGGCCTGTGCATGGTTGAGGAGCAGGACGAAGGTGGGGACGGTAACGCCGACCGCGGCGAACAGACCGACCGCCACGTCGATCCAGTTCAGGTCCTGACCACCCGGTTCCTGCAACCGGTGCCAGATGACGCCGGCGACCACGACCGCCAGTGCCGCTTCGCTTGGCTTCAGCAGAGGAATCAGTGCGCCGCGGGAAAGGCCGGTAGTGAGCGGCACGAGCAGCATGAGCACTGCGAACGCGAGCGGCGGGCGTCGAGCCGCGAGCCAAAACAGGGCGAGCGCCACCACGGCCGCTGCCACCAGGACCGGAGCGGCGCTCATCTCCGCCCGCAGGTCATGACACGGTGGGTCCCGCTGAGCTCTGGCGAACCGGGCGCGGATAGTGGGGGTCCCGGATGGCCAGCTGATCGTCGAACGCCACCCTGGTTGTGCTCCCGGGAGGTCCACCGATCAACACGGAGGCGACGACATCGATTCCGGCTCGCCGCAGCGCCTCGGCCGAACGTTGGGCCTCGCGAAAGGTCGTTGACCTGGCCGTGGCGACGAGCACCGCGAACTCCGCGTCACGCGCGATGTAGATGCCGGTGGCGTCGGCGTAGGGCGCGGCGGCGGCGACGATGACCAGGTCGTGCCCGTCGGTGCCTGCGGCGAGCAGTTCATCGGTCGCTCTGTCGGCGGTCACGGTGACCAGATTGGCGCTCGACTGGGGCACCCTGGGACGTGTGCGGCCACGAACAGTACGCAGCGCGCGCAGCCCAAGCCGCTCATCTCCGTTGCTCTCCAGTGGGCTGAGGAAGCCCGACTCCTCAGCCGTCACCACGAGCACCCGCTGTCCGGCCCGAGCTGCGACAGTGCCAATGCCCATCGCGACCGGGTAGGCGCGGTCGCGAACCGAGGCGGCGGCGACCACCAGGCTGCGGAGGTCCGGGCGTCGGGCCTGGAGGTAGGCGCGGGCCAGCGCGTAGTGGCGCACCTGCTGGCCGGGGTCGGCCGCCAGTGCCTTGGTGGGTACCGAAAGCCCAACGGGGCTGCCGGTGGCGTCGACCAGGTCGTCCACGCTCAAGAGCCGGTCGTCGAAGCGCTCCAGAAGAACGACCAGCAGGAGGCCGAGGAGGATGCCACCGACCAGGCCGGCGGATAGGTAGAGCAGAGGGTCGGGATCGGCGGGCCGCACCGGTGGCACCGCCCTCTGGAAGACCGACAGAGTCCCCTTGAGCTGGTTCTGGGACAGCGTCAGGTCCTGCTTCTTCTGATAGGCGCTCGAGTACTGGCCCTGAAGCAGCGTCAACTGGGACTCGGCCTGAGCCGACTGGGCGCGGCCGTTCGGGGATTGATCGTTGATGTATTGCGCGATCACGGCCTGACGTCCGGCGATCTGGTCGGTGAGCTGCTTGAGCTCGGAGTCGAGATAGTCACCGGTCGACTTCACCAGGGCGTCGACCTCGTTCTGGTTTTCCTTGACCACGGCGTCGGCCACGCTGTTGGCGAGGACCGCCGCGCTCTGCGGGTCCCTGGCCTGGGCGTTGACGGCGATGATGCTCGTCCCTCTCACGGTGTTGGCGGAGACGCGGCCAGAGAGGCTGTCCGGAGTGCAGGTGTAGCCGGCGCTCTTGTAGGCCGAGCAGGCCCTGGACAGCACCGGTTCGGTGGTCGCGATCTGGATGTAGTGGGAGCTCAGCGCCTGGCTGGTCTGGAGCGCGACGTCGAAGCCCTGAGATGTGGTGGAGCGCGTGTCAAGAAAGAGAAGCGTCGTGGCCTGGTAGGTCGGTGGTCGGGCGATGACCGCGGACCCGGCTCCGAGGAGGGCGACCGCGACCACAAGGACGAGGGCGGCCAGGTGATGCCGGATCGCACTACCCAGAGTCCAGCTGCGGCGTCTGCGGTTCATGGCTCAGCTCCCTGTGTAGTGCCCGAAGAGGGCCGGAAGGGTGTGGAGCAAGATCCGCAGGTCGAGTGCCAACGACCACTCGCGGACGTAGCGGACGTCCAGCTCCATCATCGTGCCGGCCGGCAGCCGGTCGCGGCCCATGACCTGCCAGAGGCCGGTAATGCCCGGCGGCGTCCTCTGGCGCTGGTGGTGCCACGGGGCATAAAAGTCGAGTTCATAGGGGATGGCGGGCCGGGGACCGACCAGGCTCATCTCGCCGCGCAGCACGTTGAAGAGCTGCGGCAGCTCGTCCAGGCTGGTCCGCCGGATCAGGCGGCCAACCCGGGTTACACGTGGATCGACCACCAGCTTGTAGCCGGTGCTGGGGAGCGTGCCTGAGAACCAGGCCAGGGCGACGGCGCGGTGCACCTTGTCCGGCGCTCCCACGTGCATCGAGCGGAACTTCCACATCTCGAACAGGCGGCCGTCGCGGCCGATGCGCGTCTGGCGGAAGAGCGCGGGACCGGGACTGTCCAGCCGGATGGCGAGGGCGAGCAGAAGCATCACGGGCAGCAAGAGAACCGTGAGTGGCGCCGCGATCACGAGGTCGAGGATGCGTTTGCCTCGCAGCCTCGCCACCACCGGCGCCGTCGAGGAGGCTTCGCGTCCGCGGCCGTGGCTGGCGGTTCGGACCACCGACACGCGCCGAGCCTAGGTTTCGAACCCCGGGACTGGGAATGGGCGACCGGGACGGCGGCGGGACATCTCGGAGGTCAGGCGGCGGGCAATAAGGGGTCGGCCTCAGCCGGTTGACATCGCCAGCGCCGCCAGGACCCGGTCGGCAACGGAGTCCCAGGAGCAGCCTTCGACCAGGTGTCGCGTCGAGGGTCGCAGCCGCAGCATCTCTTCCACCGAGCCAATCATCTCCGCGTCAGTGGACGCAATCCGCACTCCGTCAGCGTCGCCGAATCGCTCGGGAAGGGCGCCGAACGGGGCGCAAACGACCGGTAGATCGCTGGCCAGCGCCTCGAGCACTGAGAGCGGGAGGTCGATGCCGCCGCCCCATTCCCGCGAGGGAAAGATGTAGCAGTCCGCGGCTCGGTATAGCTCCTCGACGCGTGGCCGGTACCCCTCCAGGACCAGCACGCCAGCCCGCTCGAGCTCGGCCCTCAGCCGGTCGGAGTCGGCGTCGCGCACGTGGCTGATAAGCACGACCGGCGTCAGGTTCGGGCGAGCCGCCAGCCGGGCGAGCACTCCGAGGTTGCGCGCACTCACCAGGTGGCCCACGTGCAGGACGATCTGCCGCTCCTCCGGGAGTCCCCAATTGCGGCGAAGTCTCCGCTTCTCGGCCGCGCCGGCAGCCGGCCGGAAGCGGTCCATGTCGACGCCGGCCGGCAGAACCTGGACCGGTGCTCCCGCTGACCTGAGCGCCGCCTTCTCGGCCTCCGAGGTGACCAATACGAGGTCCGGCCAGAAGAGCCGCCGCAAAATGCCCGTGATCCTTCCCGAGCGATGGGTGGCCAGGGCGACCATGACAGTCCGTGCCCCGCGGGCCGATAGCTTCAGGAGACGGCCCCTGAGCAGCGCCACGCTGGTGACCGGGTAGATGTACACGATTCCCGACGGACGGTGCCGCCACATCTCACCGGCCAGCTGGCGGCTCACCAGGGAGCCCATCGAGACGTGACGCACGAGCGGGGACGTCTCTCGCGTGGTCGAGTAGACCAGGGCCGGTGCACGCTCGGCGAGCCGCCCCGCCAGTTCGCGAAGGAACACGCGCTCGCCCTGGTCGGCGCCTTGACCGCTGGGTCCGCACACCCTCAGCAGGTCTGCGAAGACGATCACCGGACCGCCGCCGCTGGCGGGTCTAGGGCTCGCGACCGGCGATCGGGGCCGCTGCTCGGCAGCCGGTTCTGCCAGCAAGACGGACCTTGCCATTAGTTAAAGGCAGGTTAAGGAAGCGCGCGCGCCGGGGCCATGGGCGTTTGTCGGGGAGTGGCCCGGACTGTCCCGATGCGCGCTGGGCGGACCCGGCGCTTTCGGCTGCGCCCCGGTTTACTGACTTAGACTCCGCTACGGGTACCAGTGCGGACCGCTTCACAGTGGCCGTCCGGAAGGCAGCTCCAACTCTTCGCCGCCCTCGTCCTTGCTGCAGTCGTTGCCTGCGCGACAGTCACCGCCTGCTCTTCTGTTGGTTCGGCCGGCTCAGCAGGCGGGGCGCCGGCATCCAGCCCTCCGGCATCCGGCCTTCCAGCATCCTGCCGGCCGGCCGCACAGCCCGCCTTCTCCCTTCCGTCACTCAAGGGCCTCAACTACGGCACTCCGAACACCGTCTCCGGCGACTACGTCGGGGTCGAGTGGCTTCGCTCTCAGAACGGCGACAACAGCCGGTTCGAACAGACTTACCCAGCGCTCCAGGCCGACCTCGCCTTCCTCAAGCAGAACAACCTGGGCCGGGTGATGCGCCTCTTCCTGGGCATCGACCAGACGATGGTCTGGAACAACCAGGCTGGCTTCGTCGAATTCGACGAGACCGCACTTACAAACTTCACGCGCGCGCTCGACGCCTTTGACGCGGAAGGGATGAAGGTGATTGTCGTTCTTTTCGATGAGGAGGAGGAAGGCAGTTCAGGCACCTTCCGGTACCAGGCGCTGGACGGCCAGCATGCCACGATGCGCGCCAACTATCTGCGCGCCGTCGGCGAGTTCATGAAGCGCTTCGGCAGCAGCCCGACGGTGGCGGGCTGGGACCTCTTCAACGAGGCTTACAACAGCATCGGCAGGGACGGCGGCAAGACCCAGCCGGGTTACCCGACGGCGACCGTGCACGCGTGGCTGCGCGATCTGTACGTGGCCGCCAAGTGTGCCGCACCTAACGCGTGGTTCACGAACTCCGACGCCACCGAGCTCTACGGCAAGCAGCATCCGGACCTTTCGAAGCTGGATGACACACTCGACTTCTACGACATCCACATCTATGACGACTCTCCGCGGATACCCGGCTGGCGCAGCCTGCTCCACAAGCCCTACATCATCGGCGAGGCGGCGGCCAACGATCAGGGCAACCACTATCGGGACCAGAGCATCAATCCCCGTGTGGTCGGCTACCTGCTCGAGCATGCGCAGGCGGCCGGCGTGCGAGCGATGCTGGCCCACTCCGCCGACGACAACGTCTATCCGCGCGATCGCAGCGGCCTCACGCCCACGGGCAAGGTAATCTCCGCCTTCCCGGGCTAACGCGGAGCATCCCGGCGGGCGGATCGCCGCGGTGCGGGCCGAGAGCGGAGGGTTCGCCTGTGACGTGCGCCCCTGCCGACTCTTCGCTGTCCCATTGCTGCCGGACGCCAGAGCCATTAAACCTGAGCAAATGCGAGGAGGGCACCGGAGACTGGCTGTCCCCGCTCTCCAGCCGAGGCCGAGGCGGCGTGGCTCTGACGGGAGGTTCACGAGTGCAGAGGAAGACAGTCGCCATCGTGGGTTATGGCGCCGTCGGGAGATATCTCCACCGGCTCTTCCCCCAGGCGACGGTATACGACGAGCCGCTGCGAATGGGCGATCGAGAGGAAGTCAATCGCTGCCAGTTCGCCTTCGTGGCCGTCCCGACGAACCGCTTAGCGGACGGGTCCGCCGACACGTCGATAGTCGACGCGACCGTCAACTGGTTGCAGACCGACGTCATCATCATCCGCTCCACCGTGCCCATTGGCGCCACCGACCGGCTGAAGCAGGAGACAGGAAAGCGCATCGTCTTCCAGCCCGAGTACGGCCCGGGTGAGACTCCTGACCATCACTTCAACGATCCGCGCCGGGTCAACTGGGCCATCCTCGGCGGGGAGCGACGGGACACCATCGCTGTGGCCGACCTCTACAAGCAGGCGTTCAACGCCGAGCTCGTCATCCACCAGTCGGATGCCAGGACGGCGGAGCTCACGAAGTACATGGAGAACTGCTTTCTGGCGCTGAAGGTGACCTTCTGCAACGAGTTCTACGACCTCGCGGAGCGGTTCGGCGTCGACTACAACGAGCTACGGGAGCTCTGGCTGCTCGATCCTCGAATCGGTCGCAGCCACACCTTCGTGCTGCCCGACGACCGTGGCTTCGGTGGCAAGTGCCTGCCCAAGGACGTCTCCGCACTGGTCGCATCCGCATGCGCCGCCGGGTACGTGCCCCGCCTGATGACGGCCATGATCGAGGCCAACGCTCGCTTTCGCGGCGAGGCGCCGGACCCCGCGCTGGAACCGAACGGGCCACTCGCTGCAAGAGATGAACGTTTGCCTGGTCTCGCGTGAATATCCCTCCGAGTTCCACGCCGGGGGCATCGGGACCTACACGGAGAAGACCGCCCGTGCGCTCGCTGGCATTGGTGAGAGTGTCACCGTCATCACCGAGGCGCTCGACACCCCGTCTCGCCACGTAGAGGACGGCGTCGACGTTCTCCGCCTGCCCCCGGCCAGACTGCTCGGGCCCCTGGCGCCTCCATACACCCGCTCTCTGGCGCGGTCGCGCGCGGTGGCCGCCGCTGTCCGCAGCCTTCGCCCGGCGCCCGACGTCCTGCAGGTCTGCGAGTGCGGCGCCGAGGGCTTCTGGTATTCGCTCGGCCAGCATCCGGCGACGACGCTGGTCACCCGGCTGGCCACGCCGTCCGTCGTCGTGGCCGACCTCAGCCAGCACACCGGCGACCGGCGTGTCAGAACCGCCTACCTCGACTTGATGGAGCGGACCCAGACCCGCCGCAGCGACGCCGTGATCTCTCCCAGCCACGCGCTGGCGGAAGTCGTCAGCCGGCGCTGGGGCATACCTCTGGACAGGATCACGATCATCCGGACGGGGGTCGACTTCGCCGCTCGCTACGGGCCTGCTGCCGCCGAGCTGCCGCCGGAGCTGCACGGTCGAGACTTCCTCCTCTACTTCGGCCGCCTCGAGGAGCGCAAGGGCGTCCACATCCTCGCCGAAGCGCTGCCGGCTGTCCTCGACCGGCACCCGAGCCTGCATGTCGTCTTTGCGGGGGAGAACTTCCTCACGTACCGCGGGCGGCCCATGCAGGCTTACGTCGAGGACTGCTGCCCGAGCCACCGCGATCGCCTCCACTTCATGCCGCGGCTGCCGCAGACCCAGCTCTATCCCCTCCTCGATCACGCGCTGTTCGTCGTCCTGCCGTCACTCTGGGAATCACTCGCCAA
Source organism: uncultured Actinomycetes bacterium (assembly GCA_964640005.1). Classification (GTDB taxonomy): domain Bacteria; phylum Chloroflexota; class Dormibacteria; order Dormibacterales; family Dormibacteraceae; genus CAZHAC01. The sequence goes on from CAZXGB010000031.1 coordinate 9,131, forward strand.
CGCCGCGCTGGAGGCGCTGGACATGGGCCGCCCGGTGGTCGCCACCCGCGGGTGCGGGTTTGGGGAGGTGGTCGAGGACGGCCGCTCCGGTCTCCTCGTCCCGCCCGCCGACGTGGCCGCGCTGCGCAACGCCATGCTTTCCCTGCTGGCCGACCGTGATCGGCTGCGTGCGATGTCGACGGCGGCCAGGCTCGTTGCCGAAGACTTTCGCCTGCCGCGGCTGGCCGGCCAGCTGCTGGCCTACTACGAAAGCCTGAGGCCCGAACCGGTAGCCACAAGGGAAATATGAAGGTGCCCGCCGTCGATCGCGACGTCTATCGGAGCGGCCGCTACGTCGAGCATTTCAAGCCGGAGGACGAGCGCAACCCGCTCCGCTCCCTGTACTCGGCCAAGCGGGCCGACGTGGTGGCCACCGTTCGGGGTCATCTGGCGCCCGGAGGCACGGTTCTCGACCTCGGTGGAGGCCCCGGGCGCATGGCGGTCCCCCTGGCCGCTCGGTACTGGGTGACGCTCTGCGACATCTCGGCCGACATGCTGAGCATCGCGCGCAGCGCCGCGAGCGCGGTCGCCACACCGTCGGGCAACCTGGCGCTGCAACAGCTCGACGCGGCCCGCCCGCTGCCCTTCCCAGACGCAAGCTTCGACCGCGCGCTCTGCGTCGACCTGCTCGTGCACCTGGAGGAGCCGGCCCCCCTGCTCGCCGAGCTGGGGCGGGTGCTGAAACCAACCGGTGAGCTGCTCGTCGACATCAGCAACCGTTCTCCCTGGTGGATCCTCCGCTATCCCCGATCTCTGGGACGGGTGCCTGCGCGCTGGCCCAGCACCTGGCGTGCCGGCGGTGTCCCACCCGAGTGGCAGGGCAGCGTGCGGCACTACAGTTACGAGGAGTTCGGCTCGATGCTGGCCGCGGCGAAGTTCGAGGTCCTGCAGGAGTGGCGATATGGTCCGGCCTGGTGTCCGGTGTGGATCCTCCGCCGGTGCCGCCCGATTCCGCATTGAGCTCAGCCCAGACTCGGCGTCCTCACCTCGCGCTCTTCCTGACGCGATACCAGAACCGCCAGAAGAACGCTGTGGCGGCGACCCTGGCCTGGCTGACGGAGCAGCGGCAGTCGCTGTTCGAGGTCTACTACGACTCCGCGCGGGCCGGGCGCCACTACGGCGGGGGCACGCCGGGACCCTTCGGGCTGCTGCCGGGGGGCGAGCGCGAGCTCCCAATGCTGACAGGCGGGCTCGTGACCGGGGCGCGTCATACCGAGGCCCTTGCCACCGCTCTTCAGCGCTTCCAGACCACGGCCTTCTGCGCCGGCACGGTTGCCTTCTCGAGCATCCTCGAGGTTGGCGCCGCCGACGGCGCCGCCGCGGTTCACGGTGCCCCCGAACCGGACGTGGTCGGGCTCTACGACTCAGTGCTCGGCGCCCTGAGCTCGTCCTGGCCGGGCTCGGCCGTGATGCTCAACGCCACCCCGGGCGGGCGCCTGGAGGGAGTCGACGCTTATCTCTGGCCCGAGATCTTCTACCGCCAGGCCCTCGGAATTGAGGCCTCGCTGGAGGAGGGTCAGCTGCGGGCACTGCTCGAGCGCGGCGTCCGGCGGATCCTGACCTGTGGCGTTTCGGCCGGCCGGCAGCAACTGCTCGCCCGGCTGGGGTTCGAAGTCGAAGACCTCGGGCTGCTCGAGGCGGGCGACGACTACGCGTCCCTCACCGCCCGGCTCGCTCGACGCTGGGAGCGCCACCGCCGGGGTTGGATGCTTGGAGACCCCGTTCTGGCGTCCTACTGGCTTCCGACCGCTTGCCGAGAGCGGCGGGCGGTCATCTTCGGCACGCCTCAGTCGCGGGTACTGGACACGCTTGCCGACGCGCTTCGCTCGAGCGTGGAGCCTGCCGTGTTGGGCCGCCAGTACGACGACAGCGACTTCTTCACGCTCTCGCGCCTCGGGCAGCCGCTGCAGGTGATTGATCCCGGGCGTCCACCGCTGCCGGTGCTGGCCGCCGTTCCACCAGTCCTGCCGCCTCGCTGGCCGCCCACACCGGACGACCCCGTGCTCGCGGACCCCGACGACGACCAGCTGCGCGCCTACGCCCGCGACGGACGGGTCCTGGTCTCGCTCGTCTTCTGGACGGGAATGATCCGCGAGACCGAAAACCTCTACCCGCTGATGGACCTGCTGGCGATGACTGGTCTTCGCGCCGGCCTCGTGCTCACGGTGCAGAGCCTGGCCTACCGGCCCTCGCCGCTCGACCTGCTGAGCGTGCCGCGGGCCCAGGGCGGCGTCTTTCCCGCTGTCGAGATCTTGCTGGGCAGCTGTGGCACCGGCGCCGCGGTCGAGTCGCTGCTCACGCCGGAGCAGCTGGCGGCGCACCTGGAGACCGCCCGCGACCAGATGACGAAGCTGGGGCTATCCGAAGGCTGGTGGCCGGAGGGCTGGTGGGCGACCATGGACGCGCCGTTGGTCCCGCTTCCTCGCTGGCAGCGCCCGGCGCCGGTGCGCTGGACCGGCTCACTGCCCTATCCAGTACAGATCCGGTTCCACTCCCGGGACGGCTCGGACCCTGATCGCGGCCAGTCCGAGGGGCCGGCTGCCGGCGAGCGACCGGGGTGGCAGGAGCGAGCCCGTTTGTGGCTCCGCAACTCCAGGTTCAAGGGCTTCTTCAGCGCCTACCGCCCTTACGAGGGCTTCCGCCCCGGACCTCTGGCACCGGAGCTGGCGAGCACAGTCCGGCGGGCGGGGTTCTCCTACATGCTGAGCAAGAGCGGATTCGGGCGCCGCCCGCGGGTCGTCCATCGTGACGGCGACTTCGTGGCGCTGAACTACACGGCGGGCCGGTGGGATGGCTGGACGCCATTCGAGACCGTCAACGACGTCGCCGATCTCCGCTCTGCCGAGCGATACCTGCTTTCCCGCGGCGGTCCGGGATGGCTTCTGGGGTGCCTCGACACCTGCCTTTGGGCCTTCTCAGGAGAGCTGTGGGAGGCCGCCCCGCGCCTGGCTGCGATCGCGCGCTTCGCGGCCGAAGGCGGGGCGTCCGGCCGGCTGGTCAACGTGCCGCCGCGCGTGGTGGCGCGCTATGCCCGGCTTCTTGAGAAAATCTCCTCCACCCGCGACGCGGCCCGGGGAGCCCTCCAGCTCTAGACCAGCATGGCTTCGTCGGGCAGGTGGCTCACCCGGGCGTTGACGCCGGCATACAGGCCCCAGAGCGTGAAAACCGTGACGAACACGAACTGCGCGGCGGCTCCGGCGGCGAAGGCGATTCCCGCCCCCAGCAGGCCGAAGGTCGGGATCAGGGCGAATGCCGCGGCGACGGTGGCCACGGTCCCGCAGGCGGTGGCCACGGCCCCCACCATCGGGCGGCCCATCGCGCCCCAGACGCTGGCCAGGATCAGGTAGAAGCCGTAGATCGTGACGCCGAGGATGAGTACTCCGAAAGCGTCCAGGGCCTCTGGGTACTTGCCTCCATAGACGAAGAAGAGAATGGGCTCGCGCAGGATCACCATGACAAGTGCCGTGGGAAGCAGGACCGCGCCGCCGAGGGCCACCAGGTTCAGCAATTGTCTGCGCAGGGCGGATTCCGAGAGGCGCGAGAGGCTGGGACCGGCTGCCATGCAGATCGCCGTGGAGGGGAGGATCAGCACCTGGGTCAGCGTTTTGGCGGCGGAGTAGTTGCCGGTGGCGTCGGCGGACATCAGGTGCTGGATGAGGATCAGGTCGGCGCTCCACCAGAACGCCCAGAAGAAGCCCTGGGCGATGATCGGCGCCACGTAGCGGCCGATCCGGACCATCTGTCGCCAACCGATCAGCCTCAGGTGCAGGGACAGCGGGGTGGGTGCCGCCAGCCTCATCAGGAAGGCGGCGGCTATCGCTGAGAGCCCGTAGACGACGAGGAAGAGCGGGGCCGAGCGCACGCCGATCAGGCCAAGCACCACGATGGCGGCCAGCTGCAGGAAATTGGCAAGGCTGTCGTAGACGCCCATGACCACGAACCGACCGAGGCCACGCTGTGTCTGCACATACGTCTCGAAGACGGCGACGTTGAGCAGGTTGACCACCACTCCGAGCGCGAGCCACGCGTTCAATCCCGTCAGCGGCACGAAGCAGAGAAAGAGCACGACGCTGGCTGTCACGACCACGCCGACCGCCCCGACCCAGTTGCTGTAGTAGAGCTCCTGCCGGTCCTGGTTGCTCTCGTTGCGGGCGAGAAAACGGGCGAGGCCGCCCGGAGCATTGGTGAGCAGAATCGAGGCGGTCGTCAAGATGGCGAGGGCGTAGGCCAGCGTCCCGTATTCCGCCGGCTGGAGCAGCCTGGCGGCGACCACGTAGAACACGAAGCCGAGCGCGCGAGCTGCGGCGTTGCCGACGAAGACCACGCTGGACGATCGGATCAGGCGCGACTCCCAGGGCAGCCGGCGGAGGAGCGAGGCCAGGTTCGTGCTCATGACGTCCCGCGTCCGGTGACCGCTGTCAGCCACGCCAGCCTGGCGGTGGTGCCCATCGCCCAGGCCGCCTTGGCTCCAATGGTCTCCTTACGCGGACCGTCCAGGAAGGTGAGCAGCAGCCTGGTCCGCGCTGACAGCCGGGGATCGCGGCAGACCGGGCAGCTGGCCGGTTGATGCCCGAGGAGGCGCGTGACGGCTTCCTTCAGCCCGGCCTCGCAATGGCCGTCGAGAATCTGCACGCCGGCCTCTCTGAGCTCCTGGCGCGCGTTGCCAGGGGCGAAAGCGAGGCGAGCAGCCGTCAGCACCGGCAGGTCGGAGACCGTATCGCCGATGGCAAGGGCGGGTCCCTCGGCGGCGCTGCCCTGCGGCCCAAGCGCTTCGGCCAGCGCCGCCACTCCCGTCGCTTTAGTAACCCGCGCGACCACGAAATCCGTCTGGGCCGCGCCGTGCACAGCACGCACGGCATCCGCGTGCAGTCCCGCCACCCCGGCTTCGACTTGCTCCGGGCTCAACGCCCGGCGGCGTCCGCGACCGTCGTGCCGATAGGCCCTCACGGCCGTCTCATATGCGCCGTCCAGCAGGACGTCCGGTAGACGGCTCAGGCCCGCTCGAAGCGACTCGAGCACACCTAGCTCCTCCCCGGTCAGGAGCTTGCGGTCAAGATCCCCCTCGGTCAGATAGATCGCTGCGCCGTATTCGGCCACTCCTCCTGCCAGCCGGTAGTGGATGCAGCGGTCGCGCACCTCGGAGAGTGAGCGGCCGCTGACCAGAACGGGCCGGTAGCCGTGCAGCTGGAGCGCTCGGAGCGCCCGCATCCCGTCGGCACTGCTGGCACTGATGCCCAACGGCGCGCTCTCGAGAACGCCGTCGACGTCGATCGCGCAGAGCGGGCCTTCTCGAGGGGAGCGGAGGTCCTTGAAAAAGACATCGCCCAGGTAGCGCTGGATGCGCCGGGACATCCGGCGCTCCAGCTCCGGGTCCGCGAGCTCGTCCCAGTCGAGGTCCTGGTCGCTCAGGTGGAGGAGCTGGTAGAGCAGCCAGCGCTCGGCGTCCACGGCGCTGCCGGTTCTCCTCGAGTAGCGTGCCCGAAGCCTCTCCTCCAATGCGTCCGACTCAGAGCTCGCCGCAGCGCCCGCCAGGTCGAACACGGGGTCGTAGCAGTACAGGTCGTAGCCGCTGAAGGTGCGGCCCACGAAGCCGATCTTCTTCAAACCGCCGTCATGGCGGTCCAGGAACCAGCCGGACGGTCCCATTCGGGCGTCCACCACCGACGGTCTTTCGACAGCGAGGAGAGCTCGGACCGCTCGTTCGGTGAGCGGCCAGAAGGCGACCTCGAGGCGGCCAAATGGATGCGCCAGGAACCTGCCCAGCGCGCGCCAGACCGAGGAACGGTCCTTCAATCGCCAGGCCATGTCTTCCGCCACGGGAAGCGCCCGGGCGCGGCTGAAGACATAGTCCGCTATCTCTTCCGCTATCTTGCCGCTGACTGATTCCAGCTCCTCCGATGCGTGCAGGCGATCGTCCTCGGGAAGCCACTCCCTGAAGAGCAGGCCTTGCGACACGCCGTACAGCCTGGGCACGAAACCCTGCAGAGGCTCGCCGACGGCCAGGGCGTGCAGGCCCAGGTATCCGAGACCGACGCCCTGTACGTATATGGCCTTCCTCTGTGCTGGTCCGCCTGGGGGCCGGATGCTCGCCTCGTAGAGCGCGCGGGCGTGCGCTCGCGCTCCGTTGTCGGCCAACGGCAGGCGTTCCACCGCCTCCACGACCGAGCCGTCCGGGAGCAGCTCGGCGAGTGCCGCACGAATGGCCGCGGGATCGAGCTGTTGTTGCACCTGGGTCCGCTCCCGGGGCAGCGTGACGATCGGATGGTCTCTGAGGGCGTCGGGGGTTGGCGGCGTGCTCGGAAAGGTCTGGACCAGGGGGACGATCGAGGTGGCCGGAAATCCGACGCGCCGCAACAGCGTGACCGTGTTGACGATCGTGGCCCACGTGTTGGGCGGGTCGTCGAGTACGAGCACGCGCGCGCCCGTCTTGAGTGCCCAGCGCAGTAACCGGCTTTCCTGAGGGAGCCAGAGCTGACGAGGTCTCATTGTCATCTGCCGGACCTCCCGATACCCCGCCGCGGAAAGGGCGGCCGCCGCCAGCGGGGCGAGGTAGGAGCCCGACGTGCGCACACCGAGGATCAGAGCGGGCTGGCTCCGGTCCGGCCAGCGCTCGACGACCTCGGCTATCAGCGTTTCGACATCCTGCGGGTATTGATCGAGGTGGAGGAAACAGCTCGGTAGGCGGAGTGGTGTCTCGCGCACCCGGCTGGGCAGAGCGCCGACCTTTTGACGCACTTCACGCGCCCGCCGCTGGAAGTCAGACGCTCTTTCCTCCTCAGCGCGGGGTTGGCGGTTCTCCCCCCCGCACAGGAGGCGCGCCAGGTCAGCAACCAGCGCGGAGATTTCCCGCTGGCATTGCGCGAGGGTCGAAGAGGCAAGGACCGGTGCTCGCGCGCGCCAGATGACCGCGCGCCCGCTGCCCGCCGCTGCCGCCGCCACTCGAGCGGCCATTGCCTTGCTCCCGCGGCGGAGACGAGTGGCGATCCGGTTCAGGGCCAGCGGGTCGGGATGCAGGCCGTCCTCGAGTATCTGGTCGATGCCGGCGGCGAGCAGGTAGGCGTCCAGCCACTGACCCGTCTCGCAGCGGTCAACCAACAGTTCAGCCAGGGTAGGAGCGTCGTTGAGGAGGTTGCGCAGCAGGAGAGCGGCGGCAGCGGGCTCCGCCACGCGGGGCGCCGTACGCACCATCAGGACGCCGCGCATGCCCGGATCCCGCACCCGCAAGAGTGCGTCGACAGCGCGGGTGTGGCTGGCGCAGCGCACCACCGACACCGGCCGAGGCTAGGTTTCGGCCCCCGGGACTGGAATGGGCAACCGGGACGCCGCCGGGACATTACGGACCCATCCACGAAATCTGCGATTTCTCGTGGTCCCCGGGAGGAGGTCAGGCGGCGGCGGGCAAGAACGGGTCGGCAACCGTGAGCTGATTGACGACGGCTCCCGGCAGCTCCTCCGGCCCCCTGGCCACGGCCCGCGCTCGCCACCACTGAGCCACCTCGCGCGGCAGGGCGTGCCAGTAGCGACGATGGGCGCCGAGCGCGTCGAGGAATTCGCGGTAGATGGCCAGCGTTGCCGGCTCTCGCAGGTAGTCGGGGTGCGTGTTGAGGAGGGCCATGCCCCGCGAAGCGGCGATGAACTCCAGCTTGTCGATCCAGAGCCGCGGCGTCCGCTCGCCGAGGACGAAGCGGAGAGTGTGGTCCTGGACGAGCGTGTATGGAAGCTCGACGAAGGCGCCGAGCTGAAAGGGCCAGACGCTCATCGTCCCGCCCGGAATCGGCTCGAAGGGGTCGGTGTCGAAGAAGGAGGAGTCGTACTCGATCGCCAGCTCCTGCATCCACTCAGGGTTGCGATGGGTGAGCGGGGAGCGGAAACCGCAGGCACTCAGCTCTTTGATTCGCTCGTTGATGAGCCGGGCACGTCTCGAGAACTCCACGCGTGAGCTGAACAAACGGCCGTCGTGGTGAAGCCCGTGAACGCCGACCTCGAAGCCGCGCGCGACGAGGTCCTCGATCAGGCGGAAGTCGAGGGGGTACCGGCTGGCCACCACATTGAACGACGAGCGGAAGCCCATCGCTTCCTCGAGGTCGGCGACGGCGGCCGCGAACCGCTGACCCTCGGCGGTCTCCACGTCGTGGGTGAGCACGAGGGCGAACCTGGCTCCCTGCGGCCAGAAGTCGAGAAAGGCTGCCGTAGGCTCTCCGCGCTGGCGCAGAACGTGATGCGCGGCGCCGCCCAGGAAGCGGACGTAGCGATCCTCGATGGGCCAAGCCAGACCTCCCGATGTCCGCGCGAACCGGCTCTGGAGACGGCGCACCGTCCGTGTCAGGTTCACCGGGAGCGCGGGCTTGAGGCGGTAGTAGAAGCGCTTGGCCGCTGCCAGCTCCCAATGCCCCGGGCCGAACTGGCCTTCGCCGAGCACCAGCTGCGCGAGGTCGTCACCGCTGGCCAGGCCGGCCCGAACCCGGGCCGGCAGCACATCCGAAGCGCTGCCGATCGCCCGCCTCCACACCTGGTCATCTGCGTCCGGCATCAGGCGCCAGAACCGAGCGGGCGTGTTCTCCGCGAAGAGAGGCGTCACGGGAAGTACCGGTAGAGAAGTTCCCCCAGCGCGCGGCACACAGCGGCGGGCGAATGCTGAATGACGGTCGCCAACAGGCGCTGAGTGGCGCCCTCCGGCCTGGCTCGCGGCGGCTCCCCGATGCCGGAGGTGACGATCGGCTGTTCGACGCCCCACTCGGATTTGAAGGTCCGCAAGCTGTGGTGGTTGAGGTCGCTGCGGCCAAGGTCGAACGTCGTCGCCCCTCGCTCGCAGCCGTGTCGGATCGCGGTCCAGAACACCAGGTGGTTGGGGAAGAGCCGCCAGTAGGCGGGGTCGGAAGCGCCGAACTTGTAGACGACGGTGCCGTTCCAGTCGAGAAAGACGGCCGCCGCGACCGGGATTCCGTCGAGGAGCGCTGTGACGCAAAAGCCGAGGCCGCGGTCGAGCATCCGCTCCCAGAGCAGGTCGAAGAACCGCCGCGGCTGAATCGGGACGCCCAGCCGGCGCCGCGTCTGGATATGGATCCGGTAGAAGTCCCGGAGCGTTTCCTCGGAGGTTCCGAGCCGCGCCTGCAGCCGGCTTTCGCGAAGCCGGTTGAGGCCGCGTCGCGCCCGGCGATGGAGACGGGGCAGCACGCTCGCCGGGTCGCTGGACAGCGGGAGGACATGGCGCACCTCGAAGACGGCCCGCTCGATCCCCGGCGTCGTACCCAGGTCACCACGAACTTCGAGCGGCGTCCCACATGACGCCGACCAGGCGACGGCCGCCGCCGCCAGCCGCGGTCGCCATTCCTCCCCCGCAACCAGCGCCTCGAGGTGATCGGTGAAGGGCAGCGAGATCGCTCGTGCCCGCGACAGTGGGCGCGGGACCGTCAGGACTGGCAGACCGGCGACAACCCTTCCGCCGGCCGTAACCGCGAGCACGGTGGACCGGTATCCGTAGCAGGCGGCGAGCACTCCTGACCAGGCTGGATGGTGGAACGGCGTCGCTTCCGGCCGCGACGCCAGGAAGTCGAGCCACGGCTGCGAATCCGCAGCCAGCTCGACCAGCGCTGCGGGCGCCAGCGCCTCGGCGTGCTCCGGCCGCACAGGGGGTGCGGTGGTCACGTCATCCTGTGCGAGGTGACTCGCCGGTTCGGGTCAGGAATTGGGCGATGACCTGGCCGCTGGGGGTCAGGTCTCCGCTCGCGGTGAACAGGGTCCCGTGAGCGAGGACCGTGCTCACACCATGCGGGCGGGCCTGGTCGAGCAAGTAGCTCAAGACCGGCGGATTCAGCCGCTGATCGTCGAAGTGCTCGCCAACGGTAGAGGCGCCGGCCTCGCCCACCATGTATGGCTTGGTCAGCGTTTCCCGCCAGTTCGGATAGACGGGCCGGTCGTCGTAGACGTGGATGTCGTAGTAGTCGAGGACGCCGTCGTAGATCTGGAGGTCGGGGGGACGGTGCCAGTAGAGCTCCGTGGCGTCGGAGACGGTGAGCATCGCGCCCGGCGCCCCTCGCTTGGCTGCCTGGTAGAGCCCACGCAGAAAGTCATGCACAACCGGCTGCGGGTAATTCGGGCTGACCGGGTCGGGGTGAGGCGGTTTCGGCAGCGCGCCGTCGGTCGCCAGGCTGCTGTAAGCCTCGTTGAAGAGGTCCCATCCAACCACCGTGTGGCGATCGCCGAACCTACGCATGAAGTCAGTCGTCGCCTGGAGGTAGCCGGCACGCATCCGCGGATGCGCGCCGTCGAGCGCCTCGAAGTGAAAGTTGCCAAGATTCCCCTGCTCCTCCTGGTCGTAGAGCACGACGAACGCGCGCAGCTGGTGGCGGTCGAGCATGCTCAGCGCCTGGTCGAAGTTGTCGAGAGCCTGCCGGTTGAAGCCGGAATAGCCGTTGACCGCGTCCCAATCCATCAGCTCATCGAGCCCGACGAAGATGCGCAAGACCCCGCCCAGATGCCGCTGACTGATCAGCGTCAGGTCGCGGCCGAACCGGCCCCGGACCTTGTCCCAGTAATCCGCCTGGCCGGTCCCCGAGCGCAGCCACTGGCGGCCTACCCAGGTGCCGTCGGCCGCGACCGGCTGCCCGTAATTGATCCCGGCCACGGTGGGGACCGTCAGCGTCGCAGGCACCGACGAGGCCTGGCTGCAGCCCATTACCAGTACCGTGACCAGCAGCATCGCCGCCAGCTTTCGCGCGAGAAGGCGGACATCATCGAGCGGAGGCGCTGGATGCAATTTCTGGGCCGAGCCTAAGTTCGCGCAGCTCGGGACGTAATGGGACAAGTGTCCTTCGGCAGGGGTGGCAGGCCAGCGCGGGCACGGGCGGGAGGAGCGAGCACCCGGTGGGTGGGCCGCGCGCGTTCCTCGAGCGCCCATTGGCATCGTCACCCACGCCGGCCAACACTGCAGTCGATGCTCGCCAGCGCTTTCGGTTCCTCCCGGGCGTTAGGTGAAAATGACGCGCAGCTCCCGCGGATCGGGGTCCTCGGTTACGGCTACTGGGGGCCCAACATCGTGCGCAACCTGCGGGACAGCCGGATGGCCGAGCTGGCCGGGATCGCCGAGGTTCGGCGCGAGCGCCATGACGAGATCAGGATGTTCGCGCCCGGCGTGGAGGTGGTCGATGATCACCGGCGCCTCCTCGAGTCCGACCTCGACGCGCTCGTGATCGCAACCCCAATCCATACGCACTTCGCGATCGCGCGGGAAGCGCTGGAGGCGGGAAAGCATGTGCTGATCGAGAAGCCGATGGCGGCCTCGGTCGAGGAAGCGTCCGACCTGGTGCGCCTGGCTTCCGAACACTCGCGGACCCTGATGGTCGGACACACCTTCATGTACAACCCCGCGGTCGTGGAGCTGTCGCGTATGGTGCGCGCGGGTGAATTGGGCCACATCTACCACGTGGACACGGCGCGCCTCAATCTCGGGCTGTTCCAGAGGGGCTCGGACGTCATCTGGGACCTGGCACCGCACGACATCTCGATCCTGATGCACGTTCTCGGCCAGCCTCCAGTGGTAGTGAGCGCGCGGGGCAGCACCTGCATCCAGAGCGAGGTCCACGACGTGGCCTACCTGGAGCTGATCCACGAGGACGGCCTGGCGGCCGAGGTCCACGTGAGCTGGCTCGACCCCACCAAGGTGCGGCGGGTCACGGTCGTCGGCGACCGCCGGATGGCGGTCTTCAACGACGTGGCGCCGCAGGAGAAGCTCCGCATCTATGACCTCGGCGTCAACTTCGAGCCGGGGGAGTCGTGGCCGAGCTACCGCTTCGGCCCGGTCACCATTCCGCCCATCGACTGGCGGGAGCCGCTGCTCATCGAGATCGAGCACTTCAGCGACTGCATTCGCTACGGCCACCGGCCGCTCAGCGACGGCCTGCAGGGCATGATGGTGGTTGCGACCCTGGAAGCAGCCAGCCTTTCCCTCGCCACCGGCGGCGAGAGGATTCCGGTCACTCTGCCGGCGGTCGGCGCCGGCCTGATCAGCGCCGGGCTGGATGGGGCCACGAGGGCGGCCAGCCCCGCGTTGTAAAGGCGGAGGGAACCAA
>CAZXGB010000032.1:0-20726 GCA_964640005.1 uncultured Actinomycetes bacterium
GGGTTCCAGTGGGGGGAACACCGACCATGACGACGGTCAGCCTGGCACCGACCGCTTTTCCACCGCTCGCCGTCGGCTTCTTCGGACTGGCGATCGGCTACCTGATTTACGGTCCTCAGGAGCTGCTTGGGATTCCACCCCGCAGCCGCGGTGTGGACGTCACCACCGGCCTTTGGGGGATATGGATGCCGGGTTTCATGCAGTTCCTGACCGGCACCTACCTGTTCGTGGGTCTGGTCTGGTTCCACTCGATCACCGAAAAACCCCTCTACATGGCTGCGCTCGCCTTTACGGCTTACGGTGTGCACTGGTTCGCCATTGGGGGTGGCAGGGCACTGGGCGCGGACCCTCGGCCCAACGGCCTCATGTCGATCGGGTTCATCCTCATCTCGGTCCTGGGGATCGTCGTCTTCCTAACCTCCTCCCCTCGCGATATCCCCGTGGCGCTGGTCTTCGTCGGGCTCACGGCGGTTTACGTGGCCGACCTCTTCGCCAGCCTGTTTGCTGTGAACGGCAACCCGCTCGGCGTGGTCGGGAACCGCGCGCTTGGGTTCGCGCACATCGTGACCGCCCTCTGGCTGATGTACCTGACGTGGGCGGTAGCTCTGAACTTCTCCTCCGGCTTCAAGCTTTGGGTCTAGCAGCGACCCGACACCGCTCCGTAGCGTAGCCAGGGCGTATGAGAACTCCGCTGCTCCTGGCGGGTGCGCTGTTCGTGGCCGCCGTCGCGGCCCTCGCCGTCACCGCCATCACCAACAACCGCCCCCTCGCCCTCTCGCCTGCGACCCGGCCGATTGTCAACTCAGAAGCCAGCCCGCGACCGGGCGGGGGCACGCCTCCGCCGTCCGGACCGTTCGCGGTTTACTCGCCGCCGCCCCCGACTCCAACCCCCAGGACGGCCCCGACACCCGAGCCGGCACCGCCCACGCCCGTGGTGACCAGACCGCAGGCGCCGCCCAGCGAGAGCGATGGGGACGACGATGAAGGCGGCGACGGAGGCGACGGCTGAGCTACGCGTCCCCACTCCTGAGCACCGAGACCGCTACCGAGTCCGGCCCCAGCAGCCGGTAACGGTGTTCCGGGCGCCCTGGCCCGCCATAACGCATGGCAACCTCCGCCCGCCCGATGCGGCAGAGGTGGTCAAGATAGCGGCGGGCGGTGACGCGGCTGAGGCCCGCCGCCTCAGCAAGCGTGGCGGCGGCGAGGCCTGAGCTCGATCCGGCGAGGGTCTCGATCACGAGGTCGAGCGTGGCCTCTGAGAGGCCCTTCGGCAAGGGCTCGGAACGGCTGGTGCGGAGCGTCCCGAAGATGCGGTCGACCTCGGCCTGGTCCGCCTCGCGCAGCCGAGCGATCCGCTCCCGCGCCGCCTCATATGAGCGCAGCTTCTCGGCCAGGGCGGAGAACCGGAAAGGCTTGACCAGGTAGTGGACGACGCCGCCGCGCATGGCGGAGCGGAGCGTGTCGACGTCGCGGGCGGCCGTGATCGCGATCACGTCGGCGTCGTGGTGGGCGCCGTCGCGCAGCCGCTGCAGCACCTCGATGCCGGAGACGTCGGGCAGGTAGATGTCGAGCAGTACGAGATCCGGACGCAGGCGGTCCACGGCCTCGATCGCGGCTGCGCCCGTGTGGACGGTGCCCACGACGGCGAAGCCCGGTAGCCGCTCCACGAAGGCTCGATGCAGATCGGCCACCCGATAGTCGTCGTCGACGACCAGCGTGCGGATCACGACGCCACTTCCTCTTCTCTGAGGGCCTGCTTGAGGGGCAGGCGGACGGTGAACACAGCGCCGCCCTGGTTTTCCACGATCACCGTGCCACCCGAGCGTTCGACGGTCGTGCGAACGAGGGTCAAGCCAAAGCCGCGCCGGCGCCCGCCGGGCTTGCGCTTGGTGCTGAAGCCCTCCTTGAAGACTTCGCGCTGCACCTCGTCCGGGATGCCAGGTCCCGAGTCCCTGACTCGCATCAGCAGCTCGCCGTCATGGATGCCGACGGCGACGTCCACCCACGCGCCCGGCAGCCCTGCGACGGCGTCGAGAGCGTTGTCGATCAGATTTCCGAGCACCGTGATCAGGTCATCGTGGTCGAGAGCGGCACCCGTCGGCGCCGATGCCTCGGAGACCCGGAGCTCGATGCCCCGCTCCTGGGCGACGGCGGCCTTGGCCAGCAGCAGTCCGGCCAGGACGGGATCGCCCACGCGCTTCACGATCGCCTCGGTGAGCTCCTGGTGAACCGCCGAAGTCTGCGCGATCAGCTCCATGGCGTCCTCGCCGCGTCCGAGCTCGACCAGGCCGGCGATCGTATGCAGGCGATTCGAGAACTCGTGTGCCTGCGCGCGCAGCGCTTCCGTCAAGCCGGCGACCCCGACGCGCGGCGAGATCCTGGAGAGCTCAGTCGTGTCGCGGACGGTGGTGACGAAGCCGATTTCGCGATCGCGGACGCTAACTCGGCGCCGGCTGGCGACCAGGACATGGTCGCCCGCGATCACAACCTCGTCCTGGTCGTTGAGCTGCCCGGAAAGGAACGCCAGCAGCCGGCCGGGCGGCAGCACCTGTGAGAGCTTGCGTCCGACATCCGCTTCCGAGAGCCCGAGCAGGCGGGTGGCGGCTTCGTTGACGAGGGTGATCCGGCCGTCGCGGTCGGTGGCGAGCGCGCCTTCGCTGATCCTGTGCAGCGTCGCCTCCCGCTCCTGGAGGAGCCCCGCGATCTCGTGCGGCTCGAGCCCGAAGGTCTGGCGCTTGACCCGGGCCGCGAGCAGCAGCGAGCCGAGCGCGCCCAGTGCGAGCGCGATCAGGACGGTCGTCGCGTAGCCCGGCAGCTCGCCGAGCAGACGGGCCGTCACCGCCGATTCGGCAAAGCCGACCGAGACCATCCCGATCACCTGACCGTCCTGGAAGATCGGCGCCTTGCCGCGGGCCGAGGTGCCCAGAGTGCCCTGCTGAACGCCGACCCAGGTCTGCCCCGCCAGCACAGGGGCCGGGTTTTCGTCCACGCGCTGGCCGATGAGTGCGGGGTTTGGATGTGAGTAGCGGATGCCATCGCGATCGGTCACGACCACGTAAGAGGCGCCCGTAGAGCGGCGCACGCTCTCGGCCAGCAGCTGGATCTGGTTGCCGGGGTCGTGCTCGACCAACCCCTTCTTGACCGCGTCCGTCGCGGCCACCGTCTTGGCGATGACCAGAGATCGCTCCTCGTACTGGTTGTCGAGTTCGTGGCGAGCCTGGAGAACGGAGGCGGCGAGGCCGGCGACGGCTGCCACGAGCACGATCGCCATCTGCATGGCGAGGATCTGATAGGCGAGCGGAAGGCGGGACTTCACGGGGATAAACCAAGGCGAGCTTACTCAAGCCGCCTGCCAACAGCACGACCAAAACGACCAAAACGCACGCAACGACCGGAAGCGTTCCCATGCCACGTGCACGGTCGCCAGAGTCCTGTGTGATGACTCCAGCTATCGAGCTGTGCCGTGTCACGAAACGGTTTGCGACACAGAGCGGCTCCCCTTACACGGCGCTGCGCGACCTCGACATGCGGATCGAGCCGGGCGAGTTCACGGCGGTGGTCGGTCCGACGGGCTGCGGTAAGTCCACGACCCTGGCGCTCATCTCGGGCCTCGAGCCCGCCAGCGAAGGGGAGGTGCTCATCGACGGCAAGCGCGTCGAGAGCATCAGCCCGGAGATCGGATACGTGTTCCAGGCGGATGCGG
The DNA here is from genome assembly GCA_964640005.1 of uncultured Actinomycetes bacterium. GTDB lineage: Bacteria > Chloroflexota > Dormibacteria > Dormibacterales > Dormibacteraceae > CAZHAC01. The sequence continues at coordinate 3,704 of CAZXGB010000032.1, forward strand.
TCTTTCCCTGGAAGTCGGTGCTCGGAAACGTCGCCGCCGGGCCTCGCTACCGTGGCAAGTCGCAGCGCCTGGCCGAAGAGCTGGCACACGAGTGGATCGCGCGGGTCGGCCTCGCTGGCTTCGAAAGCTATTACCCGCACCAGCTCTCGGGTGGCATGCGCAAGCGCGTGGCGCTTGCGCAGACGCTGATCAACGAGCCGGGCATCCTGCTCATGGACGAACCCTTCAGCGCGCTCGACGTGCAAACCCGGACGCTGATGGAGAACGAGCTCTTGCAGCTCTGGTCGCAGAGCAAGGCGTCGGTGGTCTTCGTCACTCACGACCTGGAGGAGGCGATCTCCCTCGCCGACCGCGTCTACGTCTTCACCGCCGGGCCGGCCACCGTCAAGGCCGATTACCGCGTGGATTTGGCGCGGCCCCGGAACGTGGCCGAGATCCGCTTCCAGGAGGACTTTCGAAGGATTTACGAGGAGATCTGGAGCGATCTCCGGGACGAGGTCTTGGTGAGCTATGAGCGTCAAAAGCGTGCTGTCTAGGCCGGCTGCCGGCGAAGCGGCGATCACCGCCGAGGAAAGGGCGTCGGGCGCGCGGCGCCGGCGTGTTCGCAACCGGCGGCTCCAGGTCCAGGGCCTCCGGCTCCTGGTTGCCCTGGTCTGGATCGGAAGCTGGGAGCTGACGACCCGGATCGGCCTGGTCGACAAGTTCTTCTTCGGCCAGCCAAGCGGCATCGCTCAGAAGATGGTGACCTGGGTCACCCAGGGGACGGCTCTCGGGCCGCTCTGGGAGCAGGTCGCGGTGACGATGCAGGAGACGGTGCTCGGCTTTGTGGTGGGCTCCGTCTTCGGGATCATCTTCGGGATCCTGCTCGGCAGCAACCGGCTGCTGGCCGACGTCTTCGCGCCCTACATCAAGGCGCTGAACTCGATCCCGCGCGTGGTGCTGGGCGCGCTCTTCGCGATCTCGCTGGGCCTCGACTTGAAGGCCAAGGTGGCGACGGCCGCGGTGCTCGTCTTCTTCGTGGTCTTCTTCAACGCCTTCCAGGGCGTCCGCGAGGTCGACCGCAACCTGGTCGCCAACGCCCGCATCCTGGGCGCGGGCCAGCGGCAGCTGACGACGGAGATCGTGCTCCCGTCCGCGCTCTCCTGGATCATCGCCAGCCTTCACATCAGCTTCGGCCTGGCGCTGGTCGGAGCTGTCGTCGGCGAGCTCTTCGGTTCCACCGAAGGGGTAGGGGAGCTCATCTACAGCGCCAAGAACAACTTCGACGCCAACGGCGTCTTCGCCGGGATGCTGCTGCTGGCCATCGTCGCACTCGTGGCCGAAGCCATCATCACGGCCCTGGAAAACCGCCTGATCCGATGGCGGCCGAATCCGGTCACCGACGTGGCCATCTAGCGGAGGTGTTTATGAAGGGGTACCAACGGGCCCTCGGCCTGGCGTTCGGAGCGGTGATCGCTCTGAGCGGCTGTGGAGGAGGCGGCGGAACGCCGTCCGGCTCGGCGTCGAACGCGCCGGCGGACCTGAAGATCATGGTCGGCGGCCTGTCGAAGCAGATCTACCTGCCGAACATGCTCACGCAGCAGCTGGGCTACTTCAAAGAGCAGAACCTCAATGTCACCCTGGTCGACGAAGGCTCTGGGCAGGGCTCCGAGACCGAGGTGGTGGCGGGCAACGTCGACGGTGGGTCCGGCTCCTACAACCACACGATCGAGCTCCAGGCCCAGGGCAAGAACATCGAGACCGTCTGCCAGTTCGGCATCGCCCCCGGAGAGGCGGAGATGGTCGACGCCAAGAAGGCGTCCTCGATCACCTCGGTGTCCGACCTGAAGGGCAAGAACCTGGGCGTCACGGACATCGGGTCCGGTACCCAGACCATCACGATGGCGCTCCTCGGCCAGAAGGGCATCTCGGGCGACCAGGCCAAGTGGGTTGCGGTCGGCGCCGGTGACACCTTCATCGCCGCCATGCAGCAGGGCCGCATCGACGCCGGCATGACCACCGAACCCACGATCTCGAGGCTGGTCAACAGCGGTGTCGGCAAGGTTCTCGTCGACCTGCGGACGCCCGCCGCGACACGGGCTGCGCTCGGTGCCGACTACCCGTTCATCGGCATCTTCATGCGCAACGACTACGTCAACTCGCACAAGGACGTGACCCAGCGGCTCGTCAACGCCTACGTCAAGACTCTCAAGTGGATGCATTCGCACACCGCTCAAGAGATCGCCGACAAGATGCCGAGCGACTACTACGCCGGCAACAAGGATCTTTACGTGACCGCCTTGCAGAACCAACTGCAGATCTTCGGCACCGACTGCAAGATGCCGCAGGGCGGGCCGGAGAACGTGCTCAAGGTTGAGCAGAACTTCGTCTCCAGTTTCAAGGGCAAGACCGCCGACCTCTCGAAGACGTACACGAACGACTTCGCAAACAACGCCAAGTAGCGACCCTCTCCTCCATTCACGAAAGAGCCGGGTGGTGCGCCCGGCTCTTTCCTTTTGCGCCGGTCGCCGGCGCAGGCGCAAGTTGGGCGCTTGACGTACAAGCTGCGTTATCGGGATACCCAACAGCGCTGCTATCCCTTAAGTTGGGATGTCCAGTGGCTTCGACGACGCCGTCAGACGCGCGGGTCCGCCTTGGCGACGTGATCAGCCGCCATCGCGCGCAACTGGTCGACCGGCTGGCCGGGCTCGAATGGCGCATCAGCGGGGAGTACACGAGCTCGTTGGTGCGAGGGCAGGACGTGGTCCGGCCACGGGTCGAGTTCTTTCTCGATGTCATGCTCGAAGGCCTGCTCAAGGAGGACTGGACCCGCTTCGACGGATCGATCGGAGCGTGGACGTGCGACCTCCTGGCATCGCGAGTCATCTCCATCGAGGAGATCAAGGAGCGTTTCCACACCCTGGCGACTCTCTTGACCCCGTATGTGCTCGAGGAGCCCGATCCGGCACCCGTTCTCGGTGCTCTGTTCGCGCTTCTCCAATCGGCCACCGTCCGCCTCGTTCGCAGGTACAGCCAGCGCCTACTCGAGGATTCGCGGCAGCTGGACGACTTGAAGACGATGTTCCTGCGCATGACCGGACACGAGCTCCGTTCGCCCTTGGGCACGATCCGCGGCTACACGTCGATGCTCCAGGAGGGGGATTTCGGCGATCTCAACGCCGCCACTCGAAGGGCGGTGGACGTCATCCACACGTCGGCCGCGACCGGGCTCGGCATGATCGACCGCCTGGTCGAGGTGGCTCGCCTGGAGAGTGGGAGCGAAGCCCTACATCGGGAGCGTCACGTGCTGGATGAGGTCGTGCTGGCGGCCGTCCAGCCGCTGAAGGAGGAGGCGCGCTCGGCGGGCGTCGACCTCAAGGTTGAAGCGGGCACCGGCGACGTGACGCTGGACGCCGAGGAGATTGCGATCGCCATCAGGAACCTGGTCGCCAACGCTCTGAAATACGGCGCCGAGGGCGGCGTGGTCACGGTCCGAGCCGGCGTGGACGGTGGCGATGCCTGGTTCGAGGTCGCCGACCGCGGCGCCGGGATCGCGCCCGAGGAACTTCAACGCGTATTCGAGCGCTACTACCGCTCGGTCCGCAGCCGCCAGCGGGGCATCACCGGCAGTGGGCTTGGCCTGTACATCGTCAAGCGGATCGCGGAGCTGCACGGCGGGGAGGCGACGGCGAGCAGCACTCCGGGCGGAGGCGCGACCTTCCGCCTCCGCATCCCAGCCGCGGCTGAGGCGCGGGCCTAACTTACGGCGTAGCCGAACCAGGTCCGGGGCGCCGTCTCTTGCGGACTGGAGCGCTCGCGTGGTGGAGCGGCCGCGGCGAGGGTCGCGGCCAGTTGGGAGGCTCCCCGGGCAATGCCGGTGCGCGGCTGAGTCAGCACCAGGAACTCACCTTTCAGCGCCGCCTGCTCGGGTCGCGCCCCGTCGTAGGCGACTTCGACCGCGACCCTCTCGCCGAGGACCCGCTCCACGTCTGCGCGGGTCATCCCCGCGTCCGGCGTGCGGTGATTGACAGTCAGGTGGACGCTGCCCACGGGCACATGGAGAACCTCTCTGAGGATCTCCAGGAACTGCGAGGCGTCTTTCATGCTGGTCAGCTCGGGGGTGACCACCGGGACGACGTGCTCCGCCATCTCGAGTGCCGTCAGCACCGGGTCGCTGAGAGCGACCCCGAGGTCGAAGACTATGTACCTGTACATCCGGCCCACGATCTCGAGTGTCCGCGTAAGCAGCTGCGTCGTGATCAGGTCCGCCTCCTCGGGACGGAGCGCCGTCGACAGCACCATGAACCCTGATGGGTGGTGGACAATGGCGGCTCGCACCGACATCTCGAAACCGGCGGGGTCGCCGTGCGCGGTCCGTGCCAGGCAGGTGGTGGGGGAAAGCTTGGCGAGCAGCGCGGCGTGGTTGTAAGGGAGCGCGAGGTCGACCAGCAGGACGTCGTCCTCGTTCGTCCGCGCCAGGGCGGCGGCCAGGTTGACGGCCAGGGTCGACTTGCCCGAGCCTCCCTTCGGCGAATAGACCGCGATTGCCCGCGCGCCGGTGTTCGAGCTCGCTCGACCGGCTTTGGCGACCAACCGCACGATCATGTCTCGCCGCTGCTCCGCCACCCGGCGCAGCTCCCCGTACAGCTCCGAGCCAGTCGGAATCACCTTGGCCAGGCCGTCGGAAGGGATTTCGAGCACGCGGCAGTCGGTCATCGCCCGGGCGGTCACGGTTGCGGGCTCGCCGAGGATCATCGAAGTGCCGACGAAGTCCCCGGGACCCCGCACCAGGATTGGCTGCGGCGGATCGGAGCCGGCAAGGACTTCGCAATGGCCGCTCTCGATGATCTGGAGCGCGGCCGCGGGCTGCCCGGGCCGGTTCATGGGGCTGCCCGCCGGAATCGTCCGCTCCGTCATGCGCCGCGCCAGCCGGCGGATCTGCTCAGCCGGCAGCGGCATCAGGAGCGAGACCCGCTCCAGGGTTTCCAGGCGGCGATTGACCTCCTCCGCGCGGAGCACGGGCCGCCGGTGGGCGGTTGCGGTTCCTGACTCCGCCTGGCCGACGCCATCGACGTCACCAGGCGCCTGCCCAGCCCCGAGCGCCAGCCGGCGTCGCTTGGCGGCTTGCATGCCGAGGTCGGCGGTGCGCAAGAGCGAGATGTGGTCGGCGCCATCCGCCGGGTAGATGGCCACGCCGGCGCTTGCCTCCAGCCTGATGGTGGCGCCCTCCACCTCGAGAGGGGCCTTGGCGGCCGCCAGCAACTTGGCGACCGTAATGCCGGCCCTCTCGGCCTCACCGGCGCCGGGCAGGATCACCGCGAACTCGCCACCACCCATCCTGGCCACGGTGTCTGACCTTCGGAGCTCCTTGCTCATCCGCTCCGCCACCTCGATCAGCGCGCGATCCCCGGCCACGTGGCCATACCTGGTGTTGACCTGGATCAGCCCGTCCACGCCGAGCACCAGTACGGCGAGCGGAGTGCCCGTGCGGCGGGCCGAGCGGACGGCGTGCAGGAGGCGGTCGTTGAGCAGCGTGCGATTCGGGAGCCCGGTCAGGACGTCATGCAGTACGCGATGCTCGAGCTCCGTCTCGCGAGCCTTGCGGGCGCTGATGTCCTCAACCGTGTTGATCAGGAAGGCAGGGCGGCTCTGGCCGTCGCGGACGAGGGAGACCACGGAGTGGACCCAGATCGGCTTGCCGTCCTTGCGCAGGTAGCGCACGTCACTCTCGACCCGGCCGAGGTCGAACTCGGCCAGCATCGCGAAGCTGAGGTTTGAGGAGTCCTCCGGGAGCAGTATTCCGGCAAGCGGCAGGCCCTCGAGAGCGGACCCTTCGTAGCCGAGCATCTGATAGAGCATTGGGTTGGCGCGGAGGATCTTTCCACGCAGGTCCAGGCGAGCCATTCCGATACCAGCGTTCTGGAAAAGCTGCCGCCACTCGCGCTCTGACTGCCGGACACTCGCTTCGATACGACGCCGCTCGGTGACGTCCGTGAGCGTGCACACCGCCTGGTAAGCGCGGCCATCGGCGCCCAGCGAGGGGACGGCGTCGACCTCGAGGTCGAGCCAACGTCCGTCCGGCCGGCAAAGCCGGCGCAGCACTCCGCGCTCGGGCTCGCCCGAGTCGACCGCGGTCATACCCAGCTGTTCGCCGGGTCCAAGAGGTGAGCCGTCGGCGGCGGCGAGCTGCCAGACCTCCGCTGGTTGGCGGGCGCGCATCGCCGCGAGAGGCGTCGCCAGGAGCTGCTCCGCCGCTTGGTTGGCATGCAGGACATGACCGCCGCGACCGAGCACCAAGACGGCACTCGGGAGCGAGTCATAGACAAGCCGAGCCGGCTCGGCGGCCGAGTGCGACAAACGTCCTCCCTCAGTTCTCGGCCACAGAACGGCCGCGAACGTTGAAATCTACAAGCGAACGTGCGGCGCGCTGTTAAGAAGCCGTAAAGATGGACTCCAGCGCGGCTGGATGACGGATTAGCTTCGGGCGCCGATCGCCATGACCACGCCCATCAGGACCAGCCCGAGAGCGGCCACCAGGCTGGTCAGCCCGAAGGCGATCTCGAGCGCGCTCTCTCCACGCGCCGGAGCGGAATCGTCTCCGGCCGTTGTTGCGGCCAGCGCACGGTTCCGCGCTTTCAGGATCTCCCGTGCCCGCTGCTGCCGAACCGAGGTATACAGCGACTGCTTCACGCGATAGCGGGTCCGGATGATGAACGCGGTGGCGATGACTCCGAGGACGGCGACAAGGGGTGGGAGGAGGATGGGCAAAGCGGCGAGATTATGCAGTGACCGCGTGCGCGCCGCCAAGACAAGGGGGGCCGGCGTTGTGGCCCATCGACAAGTCAGGTCCGGGAGCGGTGCCTTAGGATGGCGCCAGTGACGTTTGCGCGCTCGACCTATTTCTTCTTTGGGTTTACCGGGCCGGCGGGAGCCGGGAGCCGGGCGAGCTAGCGCACCCCTCGTCCTCCGCTCCCCCCGCCGGCCAGGCGCCCGGGGTGAGAGGAATCATGGAGGTCGAGAAGTTGGTCCAGTCGGAATCAAAACCTACACGCGCTGTAGCTATCGGCGCGCTTCTCGTCGGCTGTGACCGTCCGGTCGTCATCGCCGGCCCCTGCAGCGTCGAGCCCGGCTACGCCGCGCAGGCCGAGCAGGTCGCGGCCGCCGGCGCCGACGCGCTCCGGGCGGCGGTCTTCAAGCCGCGCACGCGTCCCGAGAGCTTCCAGGGACTCGGCAAGGAGGCCCTTCCGGAGCTCGCTGAGGCGCGCCGGCGCACCGGCTTGCCGCTGGTCAGCGAGGTCCTGAGCGCGGAGGATGCCGAGGTCCTGGGGGATGCGGTGGACGTGTTCCAGGTCGGCGCCCGCAACATGCAGAACTTCCGCCTGCTGGAGGCGCTGGGCGAGATCGGCCGCCCGGTCGTCCTCAAGCGCGGGCTCGCCTCCACCGTCGACGAATGGGTGGCGGCGTCGGAATACATCCGGCGCCGGGGCAACGACGACGTCATCCTGTGCGAGCGCGGCATCCGAACCTTTGAGGCGCGAACGCGCAACACGCTCGATGTGAGCTCGGTACTGGTCGCGCGCGAGCTGACCGACCTGCCCGTGATCGTCGATCCCAGCCATGCCGCGGGCCGCCGGCGCTGGGTGCCCCGCCTGGCCGCGGCAGCTCTGGCGGCGGGCGCCGACGGCGTGATGGTCGAGGCTCATCCCGAGCCGGACGCGGCCTGGACGGATGCCGAGCAGGCGATTGGCCTCGACGAGCTGGCAGGGATAGTGGCGCTGGCGAGGCAGTACGCGAGCCGGCCCGTGGCCGTTTCGCTGAAGCAGGGCCGAGAAGAGATCGACCGTCTCGACGCCGAGATCGGCGCGCTTCTGGATCGTCGGCTGCAAGTTGCGCGCGAGATCCAGATGCTCAAACAAGAGGACGGGCTTCCGCGTGTGGACGGGGCGCGTGAGGCGGAGATCGTCGAGCGCTACCGCGCCCTGGCCGGGGCGGCGGGTGAGGATGTCGCGTGGGCGGTCCTGGGCGCCTCCCGCGGCCCCCTCGAGACCGCCGCCACGAGCTGAAACCCGACGTCCTCCTCGCTCAGCTCTTGATGGCGACCCTCAGGAACTCGGAGCGCAGCTCCGGGTTCCGCTCGTACTCGCCGCGCCAAAACGTGGTCCGGGTCCGCGACTCCGCCTCGCGCACCCCGCGCATCTGCGTGCAGAGGTGGACAGCCTCCAGGTAGACGGCGACTCCGTGCGCCTCGAGCATGGCCTCCAGCGTGTCGATGACCTGCTGCCCCAGGCGTTCCTGAACCGAGAAGCGTGACGCATACATCCGGACCAGCCGGGTCAGCTTGGAGATTCCGATGATGTGCTCGTGTGCAATGTAGGCCACATAGGCGTGGCCGAAGAAGGGCAGCGCGTGGTGCTCGCACAGTGAATAGAAGAGGATCGGACCCTCGACGATCTGGCTCAGCTCGCAGTCGGCTCCGCCCCGGCACTCGGTCGGAAAGGCGGTGACCAGCTTGGGATCGCCTTCGTAGCCGGCGGTCGCGTCAAAGAGCGCGTGCAGGAACCTCTGAGGCGTGCGCTCGGTGCCCGGCGTCCCGAGATCCATGCCCAAGGCCTCGAAAATTTCCGCGATCCAATCCTCGTAGCGCTGCCACTGCTCCGGGCTGATCTGGCGGTGATTGACTCGCTCCCAGGAGCGATCGCTTTCCTCTTCCTCGACGGGTCCGAACATCGTCATTTGCGCCGGAAATTAACACGCGCCCGGAATCGGCTTCTGATACCTTCACGTATCCCGCCCCATGCGAAGAGTTCTGGCCGCGGTCGCGGCACTGTTCGCCCTGGCAACCTCAACCACGCCGGCCTCCGCGGACGACGAGGCGACGGTGCGCGCGCGCCTGGCCGCGGTTGCCGACCAAGCGGCTCAGAACCGCCAGCAGATCGACCGGCTCCAGGGCCAGATCACTGACCGGCAGAGCCACATCGCCAGCGAGCGCGACCAGCTCAAGGGACTGGCCAAAGCCATCTACGTGCAGCCCGACAACACGCTCGTCGTGATCGCCCAATCGCCCGACCTCACCGACGCGCTCAGCCGCGTCAGCGATCTCCTGGTCGCCGCCGGTCGGGCTCGAGCCACCAAGCGGGCGCTGGACGGGGACCTGGCGCGCTTGAACAACGAGCAGAACCAGCTGCGTGCACGCCAGGCTGATCTCGAAGGTCAGCAGAAAGAGCTGGAGAACGAGTACGCGCGGCTTGCGGCCCTGGCGGCCGTCGCCGCACCCGAGCAGCCGGCTCCGCCGCCGCCCGCCACTGGTTCGATCCCGGACATCATCCGGCAGGCCTGGGCGCCTCTCGGGCCCGCGCGCCAGGACTGGGCGGTCAGGCTTGCCACCTGCGAGTCGACTCTCAATCCGATGGCAGTCAACAGGTCGAGCGGCGCCGCCGGACTCTTCCAGTTCATGCCGTCGACCTGGGCGTCGACACCCTGGCACGCCCAGTCACCATTCGACGCGGCCGCCAACGCAGCGGCCGCCGCCTGGCTCTTCCAGCGCTCCGGCGCCGGCCAGTGGTCCTGCTCCAGCCGGATCTAGACTGGCGACGGCGGCCGGTTACGCATCTTCGCGGTCCGGGTTCGTAAGCCTGAAGAAGTTGCTCGGCGTCCCGTCCTTCTTCTGCTCCTGGTAGACGAACTCGAGGTTGCGCTCGTCGAAGGTCTTGAACCATTCGTCCCAGGAGACTTTCTTCAGACCCTCGCCGCCGTAACCGGGAAAGTCGAAGCGAAGAACACCGAGGTGGCCATCATGCTCGGTGCCGGGGACCGTAGCGGGCTGAGCCTGTCGCTCCTCGGCCCACCGTTTGATGGTCTCGTGGTCCCGAGTCGTGAGTGTTTCGCCTGCCATGGGTTCAACCAAACGAAGCGGTCAGCAACGGATGCAGCAATCGCCACCTGACCAGGTCGCTGCGGTCGACTGGTCGGGCCGGCTGGACGGTGCGGCGCGCACCAGCTGGCTGGCCCGCGCCGACGTCACCGGCCTCTTCGAGCTGAGCGGGGGCTGGAGCGCCGCCCGCCTGCTGAGGTGGCTGCGCGCGGAGCAGGCGCGGGGTGGCCGCCTGGCGGTCGGTCTCGATTTCGCCTTCTCGCTGCCCGCCTGGTGGCTGGCCGAGCGCGGCTTGCGGTCCGCTCGAGACCTGTGGGCGCTGGCAGCCCTCCAAGGCGAGCGCTGGTTGCGCGAGGGCGAGTGGCCCTTCTGGGGCCGTGCCTGGCGCTGGAAGCGGCCGGACCTCGATGGGCGGGCGCAGCACCGCGTTACAGACATCGCGCAACGCGCGAGTTCGCCCTTCAAGCTGGTGGGCCCCGATTCCGTGGGCACCGGATCGATTCGCGGCATGGCTCTTCTCGACGCGCTGCACGCGTCCGGCATCGCGATCTGGCCGTTCACTCCGCCCGGCTGGCCGCGGGTTTTCGAGATCTATCCAAGGGCGCTGACGGCCGGTATCCGGCGGCCGCCCGGCGTAAGCGAGGACGCGTTCGATGCGGCCGTGTCCGCGCTAGTCATGTGGCGGCACCGGGAGCACCTGCTGGAGTGGCCAGCAGCTGACCCGATCGAGGGCTCGATCTGGATTCCTCCCCTCGGCGCGGGGCGCGTGATGGGGGCTTCTTAAAATTCGGCCCCCGTTAATTAACCGCTGCTGAAGTCAGCCTTACCTGTGCCCGCCGGCGCTCGATCTCGGCCGCGATCTCGTTGGGCCCGCGGGCGTAGCCGGGTGGAATCGCGAAGTCGAAGTACTGGTCCCCGAGCTCCAGCCCGGCCGCCCGGAGGGCGGCGTCGGTGGGGCGGACCGGAGCCAGCCGGTTGAGGCGGATCTTGACGCGGTCCCGGCGGTCGCGCACCCGAACCGAGGGGCCGACCGCCACGTCGGAGACGTCGCGCCAGGCGAAGCGCAGGGCTGCCGCCTGGAGCGCGCTGGGGCCGATCACCAGGCGTGGCCCCATGGCCTTGTGGGCCGCGCGAGCGCCGCGAAGGGCCTGGATCGCCGGGTAGGCGATGACGATCAACAGCAGCATGCCGAAGCCGCGGGGCAGCAGCATGAAGCTCGCGACCACCGCTGCCACCGCCAGGGCCACGCCAAAGATGACCAGTCCGAACCGGCGGCGGCTCAGACGTCGCTCGAGAGGTTCGAGCACGAGCTCAGGGGCCGGCTGCACGCGCGGATTTTAGGGGGCCTGTCGCAGAATCAGGCCCGATGACGGACGACCCCGATCGGAATTTCCGGGAAGCGGTGGCGCTCTCGCGCCTGGTCGACCCCATGCCGACGCTGCAGGCACTCGCCCGCAACACGCGGCTGGACGTCGAGGACGTTGCTCACCATGCTCTGGTGCGCTACGCGTCGGACGGCGCCGAGACGCTGCTCAGCATCGAGCCCTGGTCGCTGCGCGAACTTATCGCGGCTCGCCGCGCGGGCGACTGGGAGAAGGTGGGCTCGATCATCGACTGGCTGGAGGCGGGGCTGAACTCCGACCACTGGCGGTAACGAACCACGCACCCCTCCGTCGCGAAGCGCATCAGCGCAGCCGAGGCTGCGTGCCTCCTCCCCGCTTGACGGGGAGGTGCCTCGGCGCAGCCGAGGCGGAGGGGCCCGTGGAGCCTTCGACGCCCTAAGGAATTAGCTCCTCCAGGCGATCCACGTAGGAGGCCATCACCTCGAATGCCTTCCGCACCGGCTCCCGCGAGGCCATGTCGACCCCGGCCAGCGTGAGGGCGTCGAGCGGGTACAGCGACGACCCCGCGGAGATGAACCGGATGTAGTCCTCGGCCGCCCCCGGTTCGCCCCGCAGCACGCGGTCGGCCAGCCAGTGCGCGCCCGCGATCCCGGTCGCGTACTGGTACACGTAGAAGTTGCTGTAGAGGTGGGTGTGGAACTCGGCCCAGGTGATCCCCACGCGCTCCCAGTCGCGCGCCACCTCGTCGCCGTAGACCTCGTACATGAGCTCGGCCATGCGGTTGGTCATCCAGTCCGCGGTCAGGGATTGGCCATGTTCGGCTCGCTCGTGGGCTTCGAGCTCGAAGCGGGCCAGGGACGGCATGATGAAGAAGTAGCGGTGGAAGTTGGCCATCGCTTCCTCGATGACGCCGATCTGGAAGGCGCGGTCGGTGTTCGCCCGCAAAAGGTGGTCGCGGACCACCGCCTGGTGAAAGTTGGAGGCGCACTCGGCCACGAAGAGGCCGTATCCCGCGTAGACGAACGGCTGTCGCGTTTTCGCGTACCAGGTGTGCATCGAGTGCCCGAGCTCGTGGGCAAGCGTGCTCAGGCTGAAGATGTTGTCGTTGTAGCTGATGAAGATGAACGGCTTGGTATCGGGAACCCCCATCGAGAAGGCTCCCATTCGCTTCCCCTTGTTGGGGTAGATATCGACCCAGCGATCCTCGAGCGCGCCCCGCCGCATGGTCTCGACGTACTCCTCGCCGAGTGGGCGCAGACCCTCGCTGATCCAGCGCACCGCGTCTTCGTAGGGCATCTTGATCTGCTCGCCGGCCAGCGGGGCGCGCGTGTCGTAGACCTCGAGACGGTCGAGCCCGAGCGCTCGCCGCCGGATGCGCCAGTATCGGTGCCAGGTGCCGACGTTGGCCCGGAACTCTTCGAGCACGTTGTGGAAGACCTCGACCGGAACGTGGTTGGGCTCCAGCGCGGCCTCGAGCGAGCTTCCGTAGCGCCGGGCGCGGGCGTAGAAGACATCGCGCTTGACGCCACTGGCGAGGCTGGCCGCCATCGTCTTGCGAAGTGACAGATGGGCGTCGGCATAGCTTTCCCAGGCGGTCCGCCGAACCTCCCGATCCACATGGCTCTGGAGGTCGCCGTAGGTCCCCTGCGCAACCTCGTACTCGGCGCCCGAAGCGTCGTGGGCGGGCGGGAAGCGGAGCTCGGCGTTGGCCAGGATTCCGTGGACGCCGGCGGCGGTGTTGAGCGAATCGGAGGCCAGGCTCAGCACCTCCTCGACCTCGTCCGACCGGACGTGCTCGGCTCGGCGGCCGAGGACTTCGAAGAAGTGGTCGTACACGCGCAGCCGCTCATCTTCTCGAGCCCACCGCCGAAGCGTGGGGATCCCAATGGACAGCATCTCGGGGTCGGCGAAGGCGAGCGCCGCGCTCAGCCGGCTGGCGAGGCCACGAACGCGGTCCATCCGAGCGCTCGCCTCCTCGTCCCCGCTGTCGACCGATGTGAACATCGTCGCGTAGACCAAGATGCGGCCCATCGAACGGCGGGCGCGCTCGACGGCGGCGAAAAAGTCGGCCAGATGATCCGGTCCCTCACTGAGGTGCCCGCGGAACTCAGCCAGGTCGGGCAGCGACGCCTCAACTCGATCGAACTCGGCCTGCCAGGCGCCGGCATCGGGGAAGACGCTTTCGGTGTCCCAGGTGAAGCGCCGGTCGATTTCGCTGCGCTCGGGCAGCGTGCGAACCGAGGACATTTCGCAAAAGCCTATCTGGTCGGGCTGGCGGGCCGGCTCCCCTTACCCGCTACCCTGCCATGGTGCCCCAGGAATCGGAAGAGCTGCGAGCGGCCCTCCAGCGCGCGTCCGGCTGGGTGGCCGCCTACCTCGACGGAGCCCGCGACTATCCGGTCCTTTCGCAGGTCACGCCCGGCCAGGTGCGCGCGCAGATCCCCAGTTCGCCGCCCGAGCAGGGGGAGCCGCTGGACGTCCTCCTCGACGATTTCGAGCGCGTCGTGCTGCCCGGCGTCACCCACTGGAACCACCCCCGCTTCTTCGCCTACTTCGGCATCACCGCCTCGGCGCCGGGCATTCTCGCCGAGCTCTTGATCGCCACCCTCAACGTGAACGGCATGCTGTGGCGGACGTCGCCGGCCGCCACCGAGGTCGAGGAGGTGGCCTGCGACTGGCTGCGCCAGGCGATCGGGCTGCCGGCCGGTTTTCTCGGTCACATCAACGACACCGCCTCGACGAGCACGCTCTACGCGCTCGTCGCCGCTCGTGAGGCAATAGCTGGACTCGGCGCGCGCGATCAGGGGGTGGACGGCCGCCGGCTCCGCTACTACACCTCCGTCGAGGCACACTCGTCGGTCGAGAAGGCGGGCATCGTGATCGGGACCGGCCGCGAAGGCTGCGTTCGCATCCCGGTCGACGGGGACTTCCGGATGCGGGTCGACCTCCTCGAAGCGGCGATCCGGCGCGATCGCGAGGCGGGGCTGATGCCTTTTGCGGTGGTTCCTACCGTAGGCACGACGTCGACCACGTCCATCGACCCCGTACCAGCGATTGCGGAGATCTGCCGGCGCGAGGGGCTCTGGCTCCATGTCGATGCCGCCTACGGCGGCGCGGCCGCGATCCTACCCAGCCACCGCGGAGTGCTCGAGGGTTGCGAGCAGGCGGACTCCGTCGTCGTCAACCCGCACAAGTGGCTCTTCACGCCGATCGACTGCAGCGTGCTCTTCACCCCGCGCGAGGAGGTCTTCCGCCGCGCCTTCTCGATCGTGCCGTCCTACCTGATGAACGCCGAGAACTCAGATGTCCGCAACCTGATGGACCTCGGCGCTGCGCTCGGCCGGCGCTTTCGTGGTCTCAAGCTCTGGTTCGTTCTCCGGGCTTTGGGCATGGAGCGCGCCCGGCAGGTCCTCGCCTCACACATCGCGATGGCGCAGGAGCTTCGCGGCTGGATCGAGTCCAACCCCGACTTCGAGCTGCTCGCCCCATCGCCCTTCAGCACCGTCGTGTTCCGTCACCGTGCCGGCGATGAGGCCAACCAGGAGATCGAGGAGGCGGTCAACCGGTCGGGGCAGGCCTTCATCTCGCACACCACGGCCAGTGACCACTACGCGCTGCGGGTCGCGATCGGCAACCTGAGAACGACCCTGGACGACGTGCGCGCAGCCTGGGACTCCATCCAAGACGCCTCCCTTCAGCTGAAGTCAGACTCCCAGACCTCGTACTCGAACCCGACCTCGAATCCCGCCCGCGCGTAAACATCGAAGGCTCGATCCGGATTGAGCCCGTCCACATAGAGCGAGGCCGAGCGCGCGCCCGATCCACGCAGCCGGCGCAGCGCCTCGACCAGAAGGGCGAAGGCGAGGCCCCGCCTGCGGTGTTCCGGCGCCGTCCCGACGGTCGCCACGATCCCGACGGGCTGGGCACGCTCGTCCGGGTAGGACTCGATCGCGCACGTGACCAGCGCTGCCGGCGCTCCTTCCGGCGTCAGCGCCATCAGCTCCGGGCCGCTGTCCGGTCGCCCCCGCCGGCCGGCGATCTGTTCGTCGCCCTTCGGTGAGTGGCGCCAGTGCTCGGCGAACGAGATGTTGTAGGCCTCCGCCCAGAGGTGATCGGGAACGTCGCTCGATTCGTTGACCAGCCGGTAGCCGGCGGGGAGAGCCGCGTCTGGGAGGGCGTCCAGGGTGGCACGGTCCATGCGCAGGAACGGCCGCACCACTTTCAACCCGAGGCCGGGCAGCTCGGCGCCCCGGCCGCGCCCGCGCCAGACCTGAGCCGCGAGCGCGCCACAGGCCTGGCTGTAACGAAGACCCCATTCGATGAGCTGCGCGCGGGGTCCGGGGTCGCCGGCGGCCTCGACACGCGTCACCGTTCCCCCGCCGGCAACCTGCCGCTCGAAGACGAGGACCACGGCCGCGGGCTGTCCCTTTTCGAGCTCTTCGGCCCCGACCCGCTCGATGACGCGGGAGCGCGTGTCCCAGTCGAGGCGGGCGAGCAGGCTTTCCAGCCACACGCCGGCGGGTAGGGCGTCCAGCTCTCCGCTCGCCACCGAGCGGCGTGCGAACTCGATGTACGCGCCCAGGTCCTCGGGGCGGCCCGGCCTCATCGCGGGAGCCCCCGAGAAACCGCCGATCTCCTTTCCAACGTCTTGGGATGGGTCATTCCCGGGTGGGTCAGGCGGTCGCCCTCGCGACCACGTCCTCGAGCTCGCCGGCACCGGCGCCCGCCCGGATTCGTTCTTCGAGCTCGGTCTCGACGGCATGGGCGTGTTCGAGCGTCGTTTCAGGCGGCAGCTCGGCGACGACGTGGGCGTAGATGCTGCCGCCCCTGTCTGAGAGCTCGACGTCACGGCACCGGATCACATCCGGGTGGCTCTCGACGATGCGGCGGATGCGGTTGGCGAGCTCGGGCCGGCGGTCCGTGACGTTTTCGCCGCTGACCGAGTCGGCCTCGAGCGGTTCCAGGTGAACGTCGATCCGGGAGACCTCGGGCAGCTCGCGCCGGAGCTCGCGGTCCAGCTCCGTGCTCACCCGCGAGCCTTCGGCAAGCGTCAGGTCGCTGGGCAGCTTGACGTGCATGCTCACGTGCAGGCTGCCGTCCTCCTCGCGCTCGACCGTCACGTTGTGCAGGTCCCGCACCTCGCCGTGTCGAGCGACGGCGGCGTGCACGCGCTCGACCAGACTGGTCTGCCGCACATCGCCCTCGACGACGAGCGTGAGCTCGAGGTTCGGGTACTTCTCGGCTACTGCCTTCCGGATCTCGTTGCTCAACTGCTGGGCGGCCTCAACCTGGAGCGTGCGCCGGGTGGAGACGGTGGCATCGCCGATCAGCTGGGGGCCGGACCGGCGCACCCGCACACCGCGGACCTCATGCACGCCTGGGACGCCGGCGATCGTCCGCGCCAGCTCGCGCTCGGTGTCGGCCGCGGCGCGATCGATCAGGATGTCGCCTGCCTGCCGGAGGAGCGAAATTGCCGAGCTGGCGATCACGCCGGCCACGAGCAGGGCAGCCGCAGAGTCAGCCCAGTGGATGCCGGCACGTACGCCCAGCAGGCCGAGGAGGACGCCGGCCGAGGAGAAGATGTCGGCCAGCCGGTTGCGAGCGTTGGCCTCGAGGGCGGCGCTCCCGCTCGCCCGACCCACGCTGCGCAGGACGGTGGCGCGCACGGACTCGACCCCGATCGCCGCCGCCGGTACCGCGATCGCGATCGCGGACGCGTCCACCACGTGGCCACCGGTCGTCAAGCGATGCACCGCCTCATACGCGATGCCGACCGCGGTCCCGGCGAGCAGGATGCCCTCGGTGTAGGCGGCGAGGTTTTCGGCGCGCC